>NZ_SMKH01000091.1 GCF_004348515.1 Actinomadura sp. KC345
GGCCGATGGCGTCCCGGAGGCCGGGGTCCATGGCGCCCAGGTCGGGCGGGGCGGACGTGACGCGATGCACGATCGCGGGGATGGAGTCGGCGTCGAACGGGCCGCGGCCGGTGGCGGCGAAGGCGAGGACGCAGCCGAGGGCGAAGACGTCCGCGGCCGGGCCCGCCTCGTCCGCGCGGATCTGCTCGGGCGCCATGTAGGCGAAGGTGCCGACGGCGGCGCCGGTCGCGGTGAGGGTGGAGGCGTCGGCGGCGCGGGCGATGCCGAAGTCGATGATGCGGGGGCCGTCCGGCGACATGATGACGTTGCCGGGCTTGAGGTCCCGGTGCACCAGGCCGCACGCGTGGATCGCCGCCAGGCCCTCCACGAGCCCCCTGCCCAGCGTGCGGACCCCGGCCGGGTCGAGCGGCCCGCCCCGGGCGACCAGGTCCCGCAGTGACGGACCGGGGACGTACGCCGTGACCATCCAGGGTTCGTCCGCCGCGGGGTCGGCGTCCACGACCTGCGCGGTGTAGAAGCCGCCGACCTTGCGGGCCGCGTCGACCTCCCGCGCGAACCGGGCCCGGAACTTGGCGTCCTCGGCGTACTCGGCGCGGATCAGCTTCACCGCGACCTGCCGTCCGCCGGGTGTCGAGCCCAGGAACACCTGGCCCATTCCGCCCTCGCCGAGCCGGCCTTCCAGGCGGTACGAGCCGACCTGCCGGGGGTCTCCCGGCCGCAGCGCCTCCATCTACGACACCCTCCACAGTCGCACTGTCCTATCGCCGCCGGTGGCGCTTCCGGCCGCCACGGTCGTGCCGTCGCCGCTGACCGCCACCGTCGAGACGGTGCCGTCGAGGCCGCTCAGGACGGCGGTGGTGCGGCGGGTGGCGAGGTCCCACACGCGGATCTGCCGGTCCTGGCCGCCGCTGACGAGCCTCTTCCCGTCCGCGCTGAACGCGACCTGGGTGATCCTTCCGGCGTGGCCGGAGAGGGAGGCCGCGATCTTCCGGGACGCCCGGTCCCAGAGCGTGATCTCCGCGCTCTCGCAGGCGGTGGCGACCGTTCTGCCGTCCGGGGCGAACGCGAGCGACGACATGGCCCCCTCCGGGCTGCGGAGCGCGCCGGCGCCGCGGCGGGTCGCCACGTCCCACATCCGCACCTCACCGCGATCCTCGGGGTCGGAGGCGCCGTCGTACGCGGCGGCGACGATCTTCCCGTCCGGGCTGAACCCCACGCAGCGGATGCCCGCCTTGGCGTTGGCGTCGAACCCCGCGACGACCCGGCCGGTCCGGACGTCCCAGAGCCTCACGTCGGGGTTGCCTCCGGCGAGGATCCGCCCGTCCGGGCTGAACGCGACCGAGCTGACGTTGAACGCGTCGACCCGGAAATCGCGGATCCTGCGACCGGTCGCGACGTCCCACACGGTGGCGCTCGCGTTCATGTTCCCGGTCGCGAGCCGCCGCCCGTCCGGGCTGAACGCCACCCCGGCGGCCCCGCCCGCGACCCGCAGCGACCGGTGCTCGGCGCGGCGCCGCACGTCCCAGATGATCGCCCTGTCGTCGATGAGGGAGACGCTGGCGGCGAACCGTCCGTCCGGGCTGAGCGCCACCTCCTCGACCCCCGCCTCATGGCCGCTGAGCGTGGCGTAGGGCGCGAGGGGCGCTGCGGGGGTGGGGACGGCGGCGTTCGCGGCGGGCGATTCCTCGTCGTCGCCCAGGAGCAGGAGGGCGGCGGGGACGGCGGTCATGGCGGCGGCGACCGCGCCCGCCGCGCCGATGACCAGTGCGCGGCGCGGCACCTGGCGGCCGCGCGTGGCCGGGGACGTCGGGGCATCGGCGCCCACCGCCTTGGTCTCGGCCATCGTTCCCCGCAGTTGCGTCGGGGCGTCCGGCGCCGGGACGGCGGGTGCGGCAGGTGTGACGGGTGCGGCAGGTTCCGGCAGCGGGTTCGCGGCGGGGTCGGCGAGGTGCTCCAGGATCACCGATGTCGTCGGCCGGGCCGCCGGTTCCTTGGCGAGGCACGCGGCGAGCAGCGTCCGCAGCCCTTCGTCCACCCCGTCGAGCCGCGGTCCCTCCCGGAGGATGCGGTGCACGATCGCGGGGATCGTCGTCGCGTCGAACGGGCCCCGCCCCGTGGCCGCGAACGTCAGCACGCAGCCCAGCGCGAACACGTCGGACGGCGTCTCCACCCGGTCGCCGAGGACCTGCTCGGGCGACATGAACGCGTACGTCCCGATGACCGCGCCCTCCGACGTCATCGGCGCCGCGTCGGCCGCGCGGGCGATGCCGAAGTCGATGATGCGGGGACCGTCCGGCGACATGATCACGTTGCCGGGCTTCAGGTCGCGGTGCACCAGGCCGTGGTCGTGGATCGCGGCCAGGCCCTCGGCCAGCGCGGCGCCCAGCGCCCGCACCCGGTCAGGCGGGAGGGGCCCGCCGCGCGCCACCTCGTCGCGCAGCGACTCCCCCGGCACGAACGCGGTCGCCATCCAGGGCGTCGCGGCGGCCGGATCGGCGTCGACGACCTGGGCGGTGTGGAAGCCGCCGACCTTGCGCGCGGCCTCCACCTCCCGCGCGAAGCGCTCCCGGAAGCGGGCGTCGGCGGCGTGCTCGGGACGGATCAGCTTCACCGCGACCTGCCGCCCGCCGGGCGACTCGGCCAGGAACACCTGCCCCATGCCGCCCTGGCCGAGGCGTTCGCCGAGCCGGTAGGGGCCGATCGTGCGGGGGTCGTCCGGGCGCAGCGGGGCCATGCATCACCTGTTCGTTTCGGCGGGAGGCGGGGTCAAGGCCGGCGGGACCGCCAGATCCGGGGCGGGAGGACGGCGGCGGCCTCGTCCAGATCGATGGCCGGGTCGCATGATAGCCAGCGGCGCGCGGGTTCAGGCGACATCGACCGCCTTCGCGGCGTCGTCCCACACCCTGCGGGCGAGTTCGGGGTCGCGGGCGACGGGCCGCAGCGGCCGCTGCTTCCGCACGTTGAAGTAGCGGCCCGTCCCTTCGCCGGTCAGCAGGTCCGCCACGGGTTCGGCGGCCGCTTCGGCGGATTTCAGGGTGCGTTTGACCGTTCTCAGGAGCAGCCCCTGGAAGCCGCGGCGCTCGCCGAGCCCGGTCCGCAGGACGCCGGGGTGCACCGCGTCGATCGTCACACCGGCCTCCTTCCACCGCTCGGCGAACAGCGGGACCATCATCAGGTTGGCGAGCTTGGTGTTGGCGTAGGTCTTGGTCGCGCTGAAGTCGTCGCCGGCCGGAGTCCGCTCCGGGTCGACCCGGCCCATGACGTACAGGCCCGCGCTGACCTGCACGACCCGCCGCAGTTGCCGTTCCAGCAGGTGGTTCAGCAGGAACGGCGCGAGGTGGTTGGCGAAGAACGACTCCTCGAAGCCGTCCTCGTTGAGGACGCGGCGGCTGGGCCACAGCGCCGCGTTGTGGACGATCGCGTCGACGGCCGGGGCGACCGCGGCGATCTCCCCGGCGGCGGCCCGGGCCGTCCGCAGGTTCGACAGGTCTCCGACGACGAGGCCCGCGCCGATCTCCCGCGCGACGGCCCGCCCCTCGGCCGCCCGGCGGGCCATGATCGTCACCCGGTGGCCGCGCCGGACGGCCTCCGCCGCCACGGCCCGTCCCACACCGCGGTTGCCACCCGTGACGATCACGTTCAGCGGCTCGTCCATGACACGGCAGCGTACCGACGCGCAGAGGATCCCTCTAGATCGTCTCTAGCGGGATCCGGGGGCGGCCCGCGGCGTGTGGGCGTGGTGCGCCTGCCCGCCGAGGTGTGCTCGTTCGAGGGCTTCGCTGTGCGCGAGCAGGGCGTCGTAGTCCGCGGCCGCTCCCCGCAGGAGGGTCTCGATGGCGCCCTGGGCCTCGGCGTCGCTGAGGTGCTCGCGTCCGAACATCGCCCGGTACTGCACCAGCGACCCGACGATGTCGAGCAGCAGCTCGCGGTCGACGCCGGCGCGCAGGTCACGGCGGGCGGTCGCGCGGTCCAGCGTGCGGCCGACGGCGTGGCGGGCGGGCTCGACGACGGTCGCCAGGTACCGGCGGCGCAGGTCCGGGTCGGGTGCGCATTCGGCGTAGAGCGCGCTGAGGACTTCGGGCCGGATGGTGCGGTAGGCGGCGAGGAACACGTTGAAGCTCTCGCCCATGTCGCACAGCGTGCATCCGCTGTCCGGCGGGGTGGGGACGTCCAGGCGGTCCGCGACCGCGGCCAGCACCAGCGGCGCGCGTCCGGGCCAGCGGCGGTAGATCGCCGGGCGGGAGGTGCCGGCGCGCCGCGCCACCGCTTCGAGGGAGACGCCGGAGTAGCCCTTCTCCTCCTGGATCGCGAGGGTCGCGGCGATCACGGCCTCGTCGATGTGCCGATCGCGGGGCCGGCCGCCAACGCCTTTCGGCTCACCGCTGCCTTTCGGCTCACCGCTCTGCAGGTCCGCCATGGGCTCAGGCTAGCGGTTCCGTTGCGCAACGTAATGCCTTCGACTTATGGTTACGTGACGACATGGAACGATACTGCACCACGATATCGAGGAGCACAGGTGCCCGACACATCCGCCGCCGAGCGCCCCGCCGAGCGCGCCACCAAGAAGGAGTGGGCGGGGCTCGTCCTGCTGGTCCTGCCGATGCTGACGCTCTCGACCGATCTGACCGTGCTGTTCTTCGCGATGCCCACGCTCAGCGCGGACCTGGACACGAGCGCGTCCCAGGCGTTGTGGATCGTGCACGTCTACGGGTTCGTCATCGCGGGGTCCCTGGTCACCATGGGACGCCTGGGGGACCGCGTCGGTCCCCGGCGGCTGCTGCTGAGCGGCGCCGCCGCGTTCGCCGCCGTCTCGACGCTGGCGGCGTTCTCGGTCAACGCCGAGATGCTCATCGTGGCCCGCGCCCTGCTCGGCGCCGCCGGCGCCACGCTGATGCCCTCGCTGTTCTCCCTGCTGCGGACCATGTTCCGCGACGACACCCAGCGCCGCCTGGCCATCGCGATCATGTTCAGCGCCTTCTCCGTCGGCGGGGCGGTCGGCCCGCTGGTGGGCGGCGCGCTGCTGGAGCTCTTCTGGTGGGGATCGATCTTCCTGATCAACGTCCCGCCCATGGCGCTGCTCGTCCTGGCGGGAACCGCGCTGGTGCCCGAACGCGCCGAACGGAACACCGCCCCGCTCGACCTGACCAGCGTGGCCCTGTCCGTGGCCGGGATGCTCGCCGTGGTCTACGGCCTCCAGGAACTCGCCGCCGGGCAGGAGACCGGTACCGGGTCGGCCTGGCCCGAGCTGGGCATCGCCGCGGCCGGGGGTCTCGTGCTGGCCCTCTTCGTCCGCCGCCAGCGCCGCATACGCGACCCGCTCTTCGACCTCACGCTGCTCGCCAACCGCCGCATCGCGGTCTCGCTCGTGACGCTGCTCCTCGTGGGGGCCGGGGTGGTCGGCATGTTCTACCTGTTCACCCAGTACCTCCAGTGGGTGGCCGGGCTCTCCCCACTCGAGGCGGGGCTGTGCACGCTCCCCTACATCGTGGTCAACATCGCCGGAACGATGCTCGCGGCGCCACTGGCCGAACGCATGCGCCCGGCCGTCGTGGTCGCGCTCGGGCTCACCGTCGCCGCCCTCGGGGCCGTGCTCCTCGCGGCGGTCACCGGCCCCGGCGCCCCGCTGCCGCTGCTGGTGACCGCGATCTCCGTGGTCGGCCTGGGGCAGGGAGCAGCGATGGCCCTGGTCAGCGACCTGATCATCTCCAGCGCCCCGGCCGAGCAGACCGGCTCGGCGGCCGCGGCGCAGGAGGTCGGCGGAGAACTCGGCACCGCCCTCGGGATCGCCGCCGGCGGGGCCGTCGGCATGCTGGTCTACCGCGCCTCGCTGGACGGCTCGATGCCCGCCGGGACGTCCGAGGCCGCCGCGAGCACCGCCCTGTCGAGCGTCCACGACGGAGTCTCCACGGCGGACGCGGCCGGCTCGGACGGCCAAGCCCTCCTCGGCGCGGTGCACGGTGCCGTCGCCGACGGGCTCCAGGTCTTCGCCGCGGCGGGCGCGGTGCCCATCGCGCTGGCCGCGCTCCTGGTCACCCTCGTCCTCGCCCGCCGTGCCCGTCCCCCGCAGGAGAACGACGCCACCCGCTCCGGTGGCGACCAGGCCGTCGACGCCCGGCCGGAGCGCGTCACAGGCGGAACAAGCTGAAGTGGTACGACTCCATCTCGCGGCGCCTGAGAGTCCCCACCGCCCGCAGCATGAGCCGGTAGGTGCGGGAGAGGCCGCGGCGGACGGGTTCCCTTCCCCGGTGCCCGGCAAGGCTCGTCCGCCCGCGGCCTCATCCCGGGCTCACACCTGGGCTCGCGCGGCCGTCCGCTCGGAATCCAGGGACTGCGTGCGGCGGGCGTCCCGCGCGTAGTGCGCGGCGACGGCGAGCGTGGCGGCCAGGAAGACCACCTGCATCCCGGTCCTCGGAACGAGCCGGTCGTCCCACGGGAGGTCCGTCCCGTTGAGGGCCAGGTGTACGTTCGCCGGGAACATCCCGACCAGCATCAGGCCGAGCCCGCCCGCGGCCCACGGCGCGGCGGGCCTCCAGAGCAGCGCCGCCGCGCCGGCCAGCTCCAGCACGCCGGTCACGGTGACCAGGAACTCCGGTGCGGGCAGCGCGGGCGGAACCATGTCGATCAGCTCCTGGCGCATGCCGACGAAGTGCGCGATCCCCGTCACCGTGAACATCAGGGCGAGCCCGCCGCGCAGCGCCACCGGCCACGGCCGCAGCCGCGGGACGCCCGCACGGCCCGCCACCAGCCCGGCCAGCGTGCCGCCGACCAGGAACATCAAAGGTGCCATGTCGTCCCCCTAACTAGTCACTGTCAAGATACGGTCCGGCGCTCATCTTGTCAATGACTAGATTCGGAGGCGGGGGGACGGGCCGGGCCCGAACCGGGAGGGGCCCGGCCCCGTCTTCGGCACCCGCCTCAGCAGGTGCCGAGCATCGTGGAGAGGGCGCTCTTCTCGGCGTCGTCGACGGTGAGGTCGTAGTACCACTTCACCTGGATCCAGGCGCGGGCGTAGGTGCAGCGGAACGCGCTCCGCGGCGGCTGCCACTCGGCGGGGTCCTGGTCACTCTTGGACTGGTTGACGTTGTCGGTGACGGCCCACAGCTCGGGCCCGCCGAGGTCGTTGGCGAAGGCCTCGCGGCGGGAGGTCGTCCAGTTCCAGGCGCCGGACGCCCACGCCTCGGAGAGCGGCACCATGTGGTCGATGTCCAGGTCGGACGCGGCGGTCCAGGTGGCGCCGTCGAAGGGCGAGTACCAGGACCCGGACGTCGGGTAGCAGGAGGAGTCGGTGCCGA
Organism: Actinomadura sp. KC345; assembly: GCF_004348515.1. GTDB lineage: Bacteria > Actinomycetota > Actinomycetes > Streptosporangiales > Streptosporangiaceae > Spirillospora. Next base: position 7,293 of record NZ_SMKH01000091.1, read on the forward strand.
CGTTCGTCCCGTCCCGCTTGAGGACGGTCTCGCGGGTGTTGCACGCGCCGGAGATTGTGATCCAGTGCGGGAACAGGTCGCGGTCGTAGGTGTCGCCGTGCGACTCGGCGGCCACGGTCAGCTCGCCCAGCCGGGCCGCGGCCGTGGCCGCGTCCGGGATGTTGGGCGGGGTCGCGGACGCGGGAGCCGACGGCAGGCCGACCAGCGCCGCGGACAGTACGGCGGGGAGCAGGAAAAGGAGGGGACGTCGCAGTCGCATCGGGGGGAGCCCTTCCGCAGCCGTTTCCGGCCAGGGCGGGGGCGCCCCGAGGGGGATCGGGAACGGCGGCACTGCGACGGTGACATTTGCGGCAAATACCGTTAAATGTCACGCATTGCTCAGGCGCGCCCCCGGCCTTGGTCGGAAGCTGCCGTACGCCGCCCGCCGCACACCGCCTGACCTGCGACGACACCGCGGGCGATCGGGCCGGCGCGGTGGATGAAGACTCCCTGAACACCCTGGAACGGCCGGGAAGGCCCACGTGAAGAACACGACCGGCCCCGGCGGAACGCATGAGGAGAGCAGCCGGACCGGCCCGGCGGTGGAGAAGAGCGGGAACTGCGACTACTGCCCCAAGCCCTTCCGGCCTGCCAGGACGTCACTTGCCGCCGGACGGGTACTGCGCGGCGCGGCGTACCGCCTGAGCCGGCTCCAGCACCCGCGCGCCCGCGGTCGCTCAGGCCACGGACTTGGCGTGCACGATCAGCAGCCTGGCGACCTCGTCGGGCTTCTCCAGCGCCACCGAGTGGCCCGCGGCCCGGACCGTCTCGTCCCGGCCGCCGGCCGCCTCGGCGATGTTGCGGCCGGAGATCGGCTGCGGGTAGGCGTGGTCCTCCTCCCCCGCGATCGCCAGGACCGGTACCCGGCACCCGGCGAGTTCCTCGACGAGGCGGCCGCGGTTGATGACCTGCCACGCACAGTCACGGATCGTCGGCTTCAGCGCCGCCATCGACGTCCGCCACCGCTCGATCAGCGGACCGCCCGCGGCCAGGCTCGCGTCGCCGAACATGATGTGGAGGAGTGTGTCGATCGCCCGGGCCGCCCCGCCCTCCTCCCCGAGACTCTCGACGAGCGGTCCGAACTCGGCGAGCTTGTACTCCTCCTCGCATGAGGAGCCGAGCGTGGTCACCGTGCGAACCAGTTCGGGATGGCGTGCGGCCAGGCGGAGCGTGACGAACCCGCCCATCGAGTTGCCCACGGCGTGCACCGGGCCGACGCCGAGCGCACGGATCAGCGCGGCGCCGTCCTCGGTCAGCGCGTCCATCGACAACTCGTCGATCGAGGCGGCGGGGGAACTGGCGCCCTGACCGCGGTGGTCGAAGGCGATGGTGCGGTAGCCCGCGCCGGTGAGTATCCGCGTCAGGGGCGCGAACATCGCGCTGTCGAAGAAAAGGGAATGGCTGAGCAGGAAGACCTCGCCGTCGGCGGGACCGTTGTCGTCGTAGGCGAGCCGGGCACCGTTGGCCTCGATGTACTGCATGTGGATCAACTCCGATCGCACTGGGGCGGTGGAATCACCCTCGGCCTTGTCGCCAAGGTGCCGCCATGTGCCGCGACGTTAGTAATGTGACGGGGAGCAGGTCTTACGGCTCCGCGCAACCAGCTGACGACAGCGCGCAAGGTTCGGTGCCGGGAGGTAAGCGATGGGCTCGCCGGAATACGTCACAGCTGAAGCGGACACCGATGCCGTCCCGCGCACGAGTCGCGTCACGTTCTGGCGAGACCACGTAACCCAGAACCACGGGCGCCTGGAGTTCGGTTTCCGGGATGCCGATCGATTCACCGGCGGCACCCGCGTACAGCGCCAGGGGGACCTGCAACTCGTCGACTTCTGGTCGGCGGCGATCGCATACGAGCGCCTGCCTGGTGGATACGACGCCGACGGTCACGACGGTCTGCGGATCCTGCTTCCGACGTCCGGCTCGATCAACGTCGTAGGCCGCGACGGCCATAGCCGGATCGGGCCCGGGACCGCCGCCGCGGTCTCGATGCGGCTGGGCTTCCGGCTCGAACAGGACGAGTACGCGCGCGCCCTGATCCTGTCCTGTCCTGTTCGGCTCTGGGCGGCGCCCGTCTCGTCGGGCCTGGTCCGGTGGGAGCTCGGCCACGGCGCGGGCGCGGTCTTCCGCACGATGCTACGGGAAGCCTCCTCCCAGGCGTTGACGCTGGACCGGTCGTCGTTCGCGTCCATCGTGGAGTCCGCAGTCGGGCTGCTGTCTCGCGGGGCGGCGAGCACGGAGGACGACGTACTCCTCCAGGCTCGCGCGGTCGCCCGCCAGTACTGCGACGACGCCGGCTTCGGCCCGAGCGAGCTGGCCCGGCGCCTGGGCTGGTCACTGCGTTCGGTCCAGTACGGGCTGCGACGCGCCTCGACCAGCCCCGCCTCCGTCATCCGGGAGATCCGCCTCGAACGAGCGGCGAGCAGACTGCGGCACCCCGACTGGGCGGCGCGCACCGTCAGCTCGGTCGCACACGCCTCGGGATTCGGGTCGCTCAGTGCCTTCAACGCGGCATTCCGCGCACGTTACGGCCGAACCCCGGTCGAATACCGGGGCAGGGCTGTTTCAAGGTCGCTGACGGGTGACGTTCGTGCTGGTCATGCGGAAATGCCGAGGCGGTCGAGCGGAGCGTGAAGGGGTCGTAGGACTTCTCTGGGCGGGCGGCGGCGATGTCGGCCGGTCGGTTGCTCCGCGACCTCGTCCACGCCCGACCGGCCGAAACCCGATAATTCGTGCGGAGGCTGCGCGCCCGACAGCTCGCCACCGGACGCCGATGTTCCCGCTGCTAAAGGGCAAGCTCCCCGCGCTTCACGCGCTCCAGCAGCCCGGCGAACGCGTCCCGCCCGAACGCCAGCCGCTCCCCGTCCGGATCCTTGGAATCCCGCACCCACACCCGATCCGCCAACTCCGCCAACTCCACACACGCATCGTCGTTGCCGCCGCCACTACGAGAACTCTTACGCCAGTCGATCATTCGTACGTCCTCAACATCTGTTCCATCAGGGTCTGCGAATCGGTCCAAGGCAGGGCGAGTGCCCCGATCTGATCAAAACGTACTTCGAGAAGGGCAGACTCGTCACCAGCTTCGATCAACCGACCGGCAACCTGCGCAACGGCGTAGGAGACGCCCCGACCGTTGATGGCCATCACTTGGAAGTGACCGTCATGCCCTGGGTGCCAGCCCGAAGCACGAGGAACGACCCGGACGCAGATCCGGTCCGTCGCCGCAAGCTCGATGAGGTAGCGCAACTGCTCCGCCATCACCTCACGACCACCCACGACGTTTTCGAGCACTTCCTGATCGATGAGGATCCAAAGGTAAGGCGGCTGCTCGCGCCGCAATACCTTCTGACGCTTCATACGGGCCTTGGCCTCCACTTCGACCTCGTCAGTGCGACCGGCCGCCTTCAGAAGCGCCTCCGCGTACCCCTTCGTCTGCGCCAGCGCTGGCACGGTCTTGCCGTGGTACATCTTGAGGACGTCTGCGGCTTCCTCGTACTGGATGTACTGCTTGAACCAGTCCGGGTCGTGCCCACTGCAGGCAAACGTGTGCAGCCGCTCGAAGTGACCACCGGTGTCCCATGCCTGGTCAAGCCGCCTCATGTATGTATCGCGCGGCCTGAGCCGCCCGGCTTCCCAGTTCGATACGGTCGCCCGCGTCACGTGGACGATCATGGCGGTCTGGGCAAGCGAGAGACCTCGCTGCGTGCGGTAAAACCACAGGTCAAAGGCTAGCCAGGCCCATAGCGAGGACGCCGGGTCGATCGACTCTCGAACACTCATTGCCTCCCCCAGGTGTATCACACCACCTCGAAATCACTTCAGGTTAAAATGCGGGCACCCAGAGTGAGGGCATAATCCGCAAACTGAGGATGGCCCTCAATGAATGATCTTGATCTTTTCACACCGGCGCCCGGCATACCCGAGGTGCGCCTGACCCTGCTCGCTGTGCCGTCGACCGTCGCACTGGCTCGCGAACTCGTCCGCTATGCCCTGACCAACTGGGGCTTCGACCGCGAAGTGATCAGCGACTCGGCCCTCGTCATGAGTGAGATCGTCACCAACGCCGTCGCGGCGGCCCGCGATCAGCAGATCCGCCTCCGCTGCGCCCTGAACGAAGGCGCACCGCTCCTGGAATGCTGGGACCCGTCCCCCGAACTCCCCACCAGGTGCCCTGAGTACCTCATGGCCGAGAACGGCCGTGGCCTCGCTCTCATCTCCGCCTACGCGAAAGAAGCAGGCACCCGCCCCTCTTCCACCGGCGAAGGCAAAATCGTCTGGGCCCAGATGCCCGCCTGACACCTCAGACCCGAACCCGCCCTGGCAACAGGGCCTCCGCCGACTCAGGAGAAGCGGGCTCGGGCTGCGGAGATCACCGTCTTGCCGTCCAATGATGCCTCGGCGAGCGTTGCCTCGCCGTCCTTCCAGGTCTCCACGTGGAGTTCGTCGCCGGGGAAGACGGGGGCGGCGAAGCGTCCCTCAAGCTCCACCAGGTCGGCCGGGTGGGCACCCTGCGACTTGGCCAGTGGGAGCGTTAGCGCGGCCAGGGTGCACAGGCCGTGCATGATGGGGCGCGGCATTCCGGCGGTCTTCGCCGCTTCCGGGTCTATGTGCAGGTGGTGGCGGTCGCCCAGGAGGCGGTAGAGGGCGGCCTGGTTCGGGGACGTCTGGAGGGTCAGCGTCCCGTCGGGTTCCGCTTCCGGACGGCGGCGGGCGGACGGGCCTCGGTCGCCGCCGAAGCCGCCGCTGCCCGGAGCGAACAGGGACCAGGTGGCCTCGAAGTACGGGCTCTCCACGGCGACCTCGAAGACGGCCGCGGAACCCTTGTCCCACACTTCGGCGACGTGGGCGGTCATCTCCACCGAGCCCGACCGAGGCAGGGGTTCCCGGACGCGGAGGCGTTGCGAGCCGTGGACGGCCGTCGTGATGTCGAAGGCACCCGCGGAGCCCAGCGCGTCCGGTGCCCACTGGGCGAGGGTCAGCGCGAACGTCGGGAGGACGCGGAGTCTCTCCTCGAAGACCAGGTCGAGGTCGGAGGCGCTCGCCCCTACGGCGAGGGCGTAGAGGATGGGTTGCGTGTCGTCGTGGGAGACGGTCTTGGTGCCGAGGCTGCGGCCGCGCCACTCGCTCATCCAGATGCCCCCAGGATCAGGCCGCTGGTCGGGACGCCCGTCCCGGCCGTGACGAGCACGTTGTGGATGTCGCCCGGCTGGTTCACCGACGTCCCCCGGACGAGGCGGACCCCCTCCGCAATGCCGTTCATGCCGTGGATGTAGGCCTCGCCGAGCTGGCCGCCGTGGGTGTTGCACGGGAGCCGGCCGCCGAGTTCCAGGTTGCCGTCCGCGACGAAGTCCTTGCCTTCGCCCCTGCCGCAGAAGCCCAGTTCCTCAAGCTGCGGCAGCACCAGCGGCGTGAAGTGGTCGTACAGGATCGCGGCCTGGACGTCGGACGGGGTGAGGCGGGATTGCGCGTAGAGCTGCCGTCCCACCAGGCCCATCTCCGGGATGCCGGTGATCTCGGAGCGGTAGTAGCTCGTCATCATGTGCTGGTCGTTGCCGGACCCCTGCGCGGCGCCCCAGATCAGGGCGGGGCGGTGCGGGAGGTCGCGGGCGCGGTCGGCGGAGACGATGACGAGGGCCTGTCCGCCGTCGCTCTCCTGGCAGCAGTCGAGCAACCGGAGCGGCTCGGCGATCCAGCGGGACGCCTGGTGGTCCGCCAGGGTGATCGGACGGTCGTAGAACCACGCGGCGGGGTTCTTCGCGGCGTGCGCCCGGTCCACGACGGCGACGCGGCCGAAGTCCTCGCTGGTCGCGCCGTACTCGTACATGTAGCGCCGGGCGAACATGGCCACCCACTGGGCGGGGGTCGACAGGCCGAACGGGTTCATCCACGCGTACGCGGCGCTGTCGGCGCTGACGTCCATCGGGCGGTCCGCCTGGCCGAGGCCGTAGCGGGTGCCGGAGCGCTCGTTGAACGCGCGGTAGCAGACGACGGCGTCGGCGACGCCGGTCGCGACGGCCATCGCGGCCTGCTGGACGGTGCCGCAGGCCGCGCCGCCGCCGTACCCGACGCGGGAGAAGAACCTCAGCTCGCCGATGCCGAGGTTGCGGGCGATGTGGATCTCGGAGCTGGTGTCGGCGGTGAACGTCACCATGCCGTCCACGTCGGACGGCTGGAGCCCGGCGTCGGTGATGGCGGCGAGCACCGCCTCGCAGGCCAGTTGCAGCTCGCTGCGGCCGGACTCCTTGGAGAACTCGGTGGCGCCGATCCCCGCGATGGCGGCTGCCCCGGGCAGCACGCTCATGACCCACTCCCTTGCTGGCCGACCGGCAGTTGGACGACGACGGTGCCGGTCACGTGCGGGCCGATCTCGTTGACGCCGCGCACCGCGATCTCGACGCGGCGGTCGTCGTGCTTGGCCTTGACGGTGCCGGTGAGGACCATGGTGTCGCCCGGGTAGTTGGGCGCGCCGAGCCTGATCTTGATGGCCTTCACCACGACGGCGGGCCCCGCCCATCCGGTGACGTACCGGTCGACGAGCCCGTTGGTGGTCAGGATGTTCATGAAGACGTCCTTGGAGCCGCGCTCGACGGCGAGCGACGGGTCGTGGTGGACGTCCTGGTAGTCGCGGCTCGCCAGCGCGGTCGCGACGATCATCGTGCGGGTCAGCGGGATGCTGAGCTCGGGGAGCTCCTCCCCCACCGCCACGTCCTCGAAGCGCTTCACCCCGTGGTTGCTCATAGGGCGGCTCCGAGAAGGTCCAGGTCGAAGGACGCGCCGCCGAGCGTGCCGGAGATCTGCTTGCCCCACAGGAAGTGGCGGTGCACCGGGTAGTCGACGTCCACGCCGATGCCACCGTGCAGGTGCTGGACGCGGTGGACGACGTTCAGCCCGCCCTCGTCCGCCCACCATTTGGCGACCAGCACGGCCTGGTCGGCGTCCTCGCCCGCCTTGATCAGCGAGACCGCGTGCCACAGGCAGACGCGGAGCGCGTCGATCTCGATGTAGCAGTCGGCGAGCTGGTGCTGCACGGCCTGGAACGCGGCGAGCGGGCGCCCGAACTGCTCGCGCCCGGTGAGGTGGTCGGCGGCCTGCCGCAGCGCGCCCTCGGTGACGCCGACCTGGACGGCGGCGAGCGCGACGCGGGCGAGCCGGAGCGCGGTCGCCAGGGCCCCGTCCCCGAGGGCTTGGGCGGGTGCACCATCGAGGGTCAGGTGCCCTGCCCTGTCGTGGGTGGTTGTGTCAGCGCTTTCCCAGGACGTCCCGGCGGCGGACGTGCCGACAAGGTAGAGCCCGGGGCCGTCCTCCGACCGGGCGGCGACCAGGACCTGCGACGCGCCGGACGGGGTCGGGACGACGGCCTTCGTGCCGGTCAGCAGCCAGCCGTCACCGTCGCGGACGGCGGTGCAGTGCGGCTCGGCGGGGTCGGCAGCGGGGACGAACTCCTCCAGCGCGACGGTCAGCCGCTCCGAGCCGTCCGCGAGCGCGGGCAGCATCTCGCGCTGCGCAAGGGTGCCTTGCTCGGCGATGGTCAGCGCCGCGACGACCGCGGGCCAGATCGGGACGGGCGCGACGGCACGGCCCTGTTCTTCGAGCAGGACGGCCAGCCCTTCGACGCCGAGGCCGGCGCCGCCCGCGTCCTCGGGCAGCGCGACGCCGAGCAGGCCCGCGTCCGCCAGCGCGTCCCACAGGGTGTGATCGAGGCCGGTCTCGGACTGCTCCGCGGCCTTGATCCGCTCCTGCGTGGCGTGGTCACCGAAGATCTGCCGCGCCAGGTCCCGGACGGCTTCCAGCTCTTCGCCCAGCGTGAAGTCCATCACTGCTCCTTCGCGTCGGCCGGGCGGAACGCCGGCAGGGACAGGTCGGGGTCCGGGTCGACCCAGTCGAGGACGACGGGCATGCCGATCTCGACGTCCGCGGGCTCGATCCCCGTCATGTTGGCGATCAGCCGGGTGCCCTCGGCCAGCTCGATCACGGCGACGACCAGCGGGTAGTCGAACGCCGGGTGGCGCGGGTGGTGGTTGACCACGTAGCTGTAGACGTGGCCGCGGCCCTGCGCCTCGACGGTGTCCCAGCCGAACGAGCCGCACTGCGGGCAGCACGGGCCGGGCGGGTGCCGCAGCGACTTGCAGTCGGCGCAGCGCTGGATGACGAGGCGGTGCTCGCGGGCGGCCTCGAACCAGAACGCGTTGTCCGGGTTGACCGCGGGCCGCGGGCGCAGCGCCTTCGACCTCACCTCCTCGGCGGCCGGCTGCTCGGCGGCCTTGTCCGGGGGGCGGAAGCGCAGCAGCCGCCACCCCTGCGTCGCGACGACCTCGCCGGACGCGTCGCGGTAGGTCCGCAGGGTGGAGATGAAGCGCCCGGTGCCGAGCGCCGTCTTCTTCTCCGGGGAGATCGCCCGCACGACCTCCTCGACGCTGACGCGGTCGCCCGGCACCAGTTCCCGGACGAACTCGAACTCCGAGTCGGTCGCGACGACGGAGGTGTACCCGCCTTCGGCGAGCAGCGCCGTCAGCTCGTCGGAGCCCGCCGGCCGCGGATCGCGGCGGACGGACGCCGCGTAGCCGCGCATCGTCCACGCCTGCACCATCGACGCGGGCGCAACGACGCCGTCGCGGCCGGTCTCCCGGGCGGCGTCCTCGTCGAGGTAGACCGGGTTGCCGTCCTCCATGGCCTCGACCCAGTGCCGGATCATGGGGACGTTCACCGGATCCTGCCCGAAGCGCCGGGTCAGCAGCTCCCTGCCGACCCACGCCTGCAGCCTGGCCTCGTACGCGTCGTTCATGAGCGCCTCGACCGCGGCAGTCCGAGCCCCTGGACGGCGACCATGTCGCGCAGCACCTCGTTGACGCCGCCGCCGAACGTGTTCACGATGCCCTGCCGGGAGAGTTGCTCGATCTGGCCGTGCAGGACGGCGCCCGGCGACTCGGGACGGATCCGCCCGGCCGCGCCGAGGACCCCGGTCAGGGTGCGCTGGACGAAGATGTGCGTCTCGGTCCCGTAGGACTTGGCGGCGCCGGCCTGCGCGCCGGTCAGCGTCCCCGCCTCCACGGCCATGGTCATCTTCCAGTTCATCAGCCGCATCGCCTCCAGCCTGGCGTGCGTGCGGGCGAGGTCGGCGCGCACCCACGGCAGGTCGATGACGCCGTTGTCGCGGGCCCAGTCCCGCACGTCCTCCCACAGCCGGATCATCCGGCCGCCGAGCGCGGCGAGGCCGATGCGCTCGTGGTTGAGCTGGTTGGTGATCAGGTTCCAGCCGCCGTCGACGTCCCCCACGACCGCGGACTCGGGAACCCGGACGGCGTTGTAGTACGTCGACGTCACGACCATCCCGCCGACCGTGGGGATCGGGCTCCAGGAGAACCCGTCGGCGTCGGTCGGCACGATGAGGATCGAGATGCCCTTGTGCTTGGGCGCGTCCGGGTTCGTGCGGGCGGCGAGCCAGATGTGGTCGGCGGTATTGGCGCCGCTGGTGAAGACCTTGCTTCCGTCGACGACGAACGCGTCGCCGTCCCGGACGGCCCTGGTCCGCAGCGACGCGAGGTCGGTGCCCGCGTCGGGCTCGGTGTAGCCGATCGCGAACACGATGTCGCCGGACAGGATGCCCGGCAGGAACCGCCGCTTCTGCTCGTCCGTCCCGAAGCGCATCAGCGTCGGCCCGACCGTGTTGACGGTGACGAACGGGAACGGCAGCCCGGCCCGCTGCACCTCGTCGAAGAACACGAACTGCTCGGCGATCGACCTGCCCTGCCCGCCGTACTCCTCCGGCCAGCCGTAGCCGAGCCAGCCGTCGTTGCCGAGCATCTTGACGATCTCGCGGAACCGCTCGCCGCCGACGCCCTGCTCACCGGCGCGGCGCCGGACGTCCGCGGGCAGCAGGCCCGCGAAGTACGCCCTCAGTTCCGCGCGCAGCTCGCGATGCGCGTCGGACTCACGCAGATCCATACGTGCCTTCCTTCTCCGGGCCTTCTCTCACGCCTTCTCCGGGTCTTGGTCAGGGCAGGAAACGGAGCCGGCCGGCGGCGGCGAACTCCTCGCGGAGCGCGTCCTTGTCGGCCTCGGTCATCAGGACGTACTCGGGTCCCTCCCGGGTCGCCCACCGGTACACGGGGTCGCCGGTACGCCAGCCTTCGAGCTGCATCTCCTTCTTCCTGAGCTTGCCCGACCCGGTCGTCGGCAGCGCGTGCGAGACGCGCACGAACCGCGGCGCGCCCTTGGTGCCGAGGTCGTCCTGGGCGGCGAGGAACCCGGGAAGGTCCAGGTCGGTGAACTCGATGCCGTCGGGGACCTCGATCGCCGCCATCACCTGGTCGCCGGAGCGCGGGTCGGGGACGCCGAACACGACCGCGTCCACGATCTTGGGGTGGCGGCGGACGACGTTCTGGGTGAGCAGCGCGGAGATGTTCTCCGAGTCCACCCGGATCCAGTCGCCGGACCGCCCGCCGAAGTACAGGAACCCGTCGCGGTCGACGTAGCCGAGGTCGCCCGTCCAGTACCAGCCGTGGCGGACGCGCTCGGCGTCGGCCTCGGGGTTGTCGTAGTAGCCCTCGAACTTCGCGGCGCCGTGCACGTCGACGATCTCCCCGACGGCGGCCTCGGCGTTGGTGACGCGGCCGTGCTCGTCCAGGACCGCGGGGGCGCACGTCTCACGCGTCTCCGGGTGGACGATCCGGACGCCGGCGTGGGCGGGCCGGCCGAACGCGGTCGGCGGCGTCTCCGGGTCCCGCTTGATCATCCCGGAGCTCTCGCTGGAACCGTAGCCCTCGACCAGTCTCGCGCCGAAGCGGCGCAGGAACTCGGCCTTGTCCTCGGGGGACGCCTCCGTCCCGAACCCGTGCGTGAGCGTGTTGTCGGCGTCGTCGGGCCGCTCGGGAGTCCCGAGGACGTAGCCGATCGCCTTGCCGACGTAGGTGAAGAACGTCGCGCCGTAGAACCGGACGTCCGGCAGGAACCCGGACGCGGAGAACTTCGGCGTCAGCACGACGGTCGCGCCGGCGGCGAGCGCCGGGGCCCACAGCGCCATCAGCGCGTTGCCGTGGAACAGCGGCATCGGGCAGTAGCAGACGTCCTCGCGCTTGATGTCGTACTTGGCGCAGTTGCTGCGGCCCAGCTCGGCGAGCCTGCCCTGCGAGCAGCGCGCGGCCTTCGACTTCCCTGTCGTCCCGGACGTGAACAGCAGCAGCATCTGCGTCGCCGGGGTGACCGACGCGTCCGCCTCCGGCTCGCGGGCGTGGCCCTCGACCCGCGCCGGGTAGCCGTCATCGTCGATCAGGATGAACCGGTCGCGGGGGACGCCGATGTCGAGGCCGTCGAGCAGTTCCAGCCCGGCGCGGTCGGTGACGAGGAGCTGGAGGTCGGTGTGGCGGACCTCCTGCTCCAGGTAGGAGCCGGTCCGGGTCGGGTTGATGCCCACGACCGTCGCGCCGCTCAGCGCCGCGGCCCCCAGCCACAGCACGTACTCCGGGACGTTCTCCAGCAGCACACCGATGTGGAACGGGCCGTCCCGGCGCAGCTCGCCCGCCAGTGAGGCCCGCGCCGCGCTCTCCCGGACGACCTCGTCCCACGTCCAGGTCCGCTCGCGGCTCCGCAGACCCGGACGGTCGTCGCCCAGCCGCGCGAGCAGCAGGCCGGCGATCGTCTCGTTCCGCACGGGCTCATCGACCACGGGTGCTCCCCCAGGCCGGCTCGGTGGACAGGACGCAGTGGGTGCCGCCGTAGATCGCGGTCATGCACTTGTTGCAGTGGATGCACAGCGACTCGGTCGCGGGCTCGGCCTGGATCCGGTTGATCAGGTCGGGCTCGCGCAGCAGGGCGCGGGCCATCGCGACGAACTCGAAGCCCTCCGCCATGGCGGTGTCCATGCCGGCTTTGTCGGTGACCCCGCCGAGCAGGATCATCGGCAGCTTCACCGCGGCGCGGATCTGGCGGGCGTCCCTGAGCAGGTAGAGGTCCTCATAGGGGTAGGACTTCAGGAAGTGCCTGCCGACGAGCTTGATCCCGAGCTTGGTCGGCTGCTTCATCACGGAGGCGAACTCCTGCAGCGGCGCGTCGCCCTTGAACAGGTACATCGGGTTGAGCAGGGAGCTTCCGGCGGTCATCTGGAGGGCGTCGACCGAGCCGTCGGCCTCCAGCCACCGCGCGACCCGGATGGCCTCGTCCACCCAGAAGCCGCCGGGGACGCCGTCGTCCATGTTGAGCTTCGCGGTGATCGCGATGCTGTCGCCGACGGCGTCGCGGACGGCGCGGCCGATGTCGCGCGCCAGCCGGGCGCGGTTCTCCAGCGAGCCGCCGTACTCGTCCTTGCGGTGGTTGACCTTGGGGCTGAGGAACGAGCTCGTCAGGTAGTTGTGCCCCATGTGGATCTCGATCGAGTCGAAACCCGCCTCGACCGCCATCTTCCCGGCCTGGCCGTGCTGCTCGACGATGCGCGCCAGGTCCGCGTGCGTGGCGGCGCGGGCGACGGTCTGCGTGGTCAGGTGGAAGTGGCGGCTGGGCGCGAGCGCGGGGAGCTTGTTGCTCTTGGGGTTGGCGACCGGCCCGGCGTGCCCGATCTGCGCCTGGACGGCCGCCCCCTCGGCGTGCACGGCGTCGGTCAGCCTGCGCAGGCCGGGCATCGCCTCGTCCCGCCAGTAGATCTGCCTGCGGTCGGTGCGCCCCTCCGGCGCCACCGCGCAGTACGCCACGGTCGTCATCCCGGCGCCGCCGCGCGCGTGCCGGACGTGGAAGTCGATCAGCGCGTCGGTGACCTGGCCGTCCTTGGTCAGGCCCTCGTACGTCGCGGCCTTGATGACGCGGTTCCGCAACGTGACGGGCCCAAGCCTCGCGGGAGCGAACACGTCGGCCTTCGGGTCGTTCATGAGAGGTCCTCCATCGGGACTAGACGTTAAATCAGCGGGACGCCCGGACGTTTCCGGGCATCCCGCTGACCGGGAGCGTCGACCTGCCGCCGCTACGCCTTGTCGCGCAGCGCCGCGGTGATCTGGTCGGCCTGGGCCTGTTGTTCGACGAGTTGGCGCAGGAGCCATAGGCGCAGGACGCGGGTTATCGCTGCGGCCAGGTAGAGGGCCGCGCCGAGGACGGTCACCGCCAAGAAACCGACGGCGAGGGTCTGCAGGGAGCCCACGTCGCGCATGTCGTCCTGCGTGAGCGAGATGTTGTAGGCGACGAAGACGCCGACGACGCCGGCGACCATCGCGACGGCCCCGGCGATGCGGAACGCGCCGTCGAAGCGGGACTGGTCCGTCTTGAGCTTCTGCCGCGCCACGTCGTCCTTGAACTGCCGGCGCCGTTCCTCAGTGAGCATTTCGGGTCAACCTCCCAGGTAGTCGCTTGACAGCCGGTCTTCGATCTCGGCGGGCGGCCCGGCCGCCGCCACGCGCCCGTGCAGCATCAGCGCGGCGGTGTCGGCGATCGGCAGGACGGCGCGGGCGAACTGCTCCGCGACCAGCACCGAAAGGCCGCCCTCCACCAGTTCGGCGACCGTCTCGTACATCCGGCTGACGATCATGGGCGCGAGGCCCATGGACAGCTCGTCGAGCAGCAGCACCGCCGGATCGGTGCCGAGCGCCCGCGAGAGCGCGAGCATCTGCTGCTCGCCGCCGGACAGGGATCCGGCGAGCTGGCGGCGGCGCTCCCCGAGGATCGGGAACCGGGCGTACGCCTTCTCCTCCACGTCCTCCAGCCGGGCGCCGGTCCCGGTGGCGGCCCACAGGTTCTCCCGCACCGTGAGGTTGGCGAAGATCCCGCGGCCCTCCGGGATGGAGCACACGCCGAGGCGCGCCGCGTCCTGCGCGGAGATGCCGTTCACCGTGCGTCCGGCGAACCGCAGCTCGCCCGCGGTCACCGGGTGCAGGCCGGCGCACACCCGCATGGTCGTCGACTTGCCGCCGCCGTTCGGGCCGAGCAGCGCCAGCAGCGAGCCCGGCCGCAGCGCCAGGTCGACGCCGTGCAGCACCTCGATCGCGCCGTAGCCCGCTCGGACGCCGGCCAGCTCGATCAGCGGCACGTCCTCCTCGGGGGCCGGACCGTCCTTCACGGGACGCGGCTTCGGAACCACCTCACGCCGTGTTTCCCGATCGCCTCCGCGCCTTGCGGCACGCCCTTCTCTCGTCGCAGGCTCCTCAGCCCAGGGCGTGCCGCGCTCCGGCTCACTCATGTGCGGCCTCCTCGGTGCCGATGTAGGCGGCGATGACCTCCGGGGACTCCTTGATCTCCGCCGGTGTTCCGGACGCGATCAGCGCCCCGTAGTCGAGGACGTGGATCGTGGAGCACAGCTTCATGACGAGCGGCAGATCGTGCTCGACCAGGCAGATCGCGAGGCCCTCGGCGGCCAGGCCGGTGAGCATCTCGGCGAACGCCTCCGTCTCGCGGTCGGTCTGGCCGGACGCGGGCTCGTCCAGCAGGAGGACGCGCGGTGAGGTCAACAGCGCACGCGCCACCTCCACGACGCGGGCCCGCCCGATGGGGATGTCGGACACGTCGCGGTCGGCGATGCCGGTGAGCCCGGTCCGCTCCAGGACCTTGTCGGTCTCCTCGTCCAGGTCGATGCGCTTGCGGGTGTTGCTCCGCAGGATGTCGCCCGCGACGCGGACGTTGTCGCGCACCGACAGGGACAGGAAGAGCTCCAGCCGCTGGAACGTCCGCGCCATGCCGCGCCGCGCACGCCTGGCCGGGGACAGCCCGGTGATGTCGTCTCCGTCCAGGAACACCTGGCCGGACGCGGGTTTCTGCAAGCCGGTGATGGTGTTGAACATCGTGGTCTTGCCTGCGCCGTTCGGGCCGATCAGCCCGGTGATACGCCCCTCGTCCATGGTGACGCCGACATCGTTCACGGCGGTGTTGCCACCGAACCGGACGGTGACGCCCCGGGTTTCGAGGAGTGTTCTCCCTTCAGACACGGGCCTCTCCCTTCTCCAGGGCGGTGAGGGGCAGGCCGAGCTCGCGGTCGAGGCGGGCCCGCAGCTCGTCGGTGTAGGGCTCGTCCACGCCGACCAGTTCCAGCGGGGCCGGACGGTCGCGCCCCTCCCCGCCCCTCTCGGCGATGTACACGCGCCCGAAGACGGGCAGGAGCATCACCACGGCCATGGCGATGAGCGCGAACGTCCAGGTTCCGATCACGCCGGTCAGCGCGAGGACGTACAGGGCCGCGCCGAACGCCCCGGCCCCGTACAGGACGGGCCGGGCGCCGCGGATCCGCCGGTAGCCCTCGATGACGTCGTGGACGAAGCCGCTCGGGTTCCGCCCGACGCCCATCCCGACCAGCGCCGTTCCGACCAGGACGAGGTGGCCGAGCGCGTCGTAGATGCCGGACATGCCCTCGTTCGACAGAGCGAGGTCGCTGAACGTCCCCACCAGCACGGCCGCGCCCACACCCGCCATCAGCCCGCCGAGCAGGGCGCCGCTGATGTAGCCGATGCCCGCCACCACGACCAGCATCAGCAGCGACAGGCTGCCGACGAAGGCGAAGTTCTCCTGCGCGACGGTGCCGTGCGCGGCCGACATCAGCACGCCGCCGAGCCCCGCGATCGCCGCGGAGATCATGAAGACGCTCAGCTTCAGCCGGACGAGGTTCTGCCCGAGCATCGCCGTCGCCGCCGGGCTGTCCTTCATCGCCGCGAGCCGCCGCCCGTACCCGCTGTTGCGGAGCGCGGCGATCCCGACCGCGATCAGCGCGAACAGCACCGTCGCGGTCATCAGGAACGTCGTCCCGTCCCGCAGGTCGAGGGGGCCGGCCTTCAGCGGCGGGACGACGATCGAGCCGTCCGGGAACAGCGTGAACGTGAACCCGAACAGTTCGTGCTCGGTGGTGTCGCGCAGCACCATGTTCGACAGGAACTCGCCGAACGCCAGCGTCGCCAGCGCCAGGTACAGGCCGCGCAGCCGCAGCGCGGGCAGCGCGACGAGCCCGCCGACCAGCGCCGCCACCGCGACGCCCAGCAGCAAGCCCCGCACGCTCATGTACGAGGACAGGCCCGTGCCCTCCACTCCGGCGTGGAACGCCACGACGGTCGCGACCGCGCCGAACGCCAGCGGCGCGAGGTTCAGCTCGCCCGCGTAGCCGGTCAGCACGGTCAGCGACAGCGCGATGATCGCGAAGCTCATGCCGAGCGCGAACGTGCCGACGCCGCCGTCCGACAGCAGCAGGCTGTACAGGTACACGACCGCGACCAGCACGGCGCCCCACACCGCCGCCGCCTTGACGGTCGGCACCCGGTACCGCTCGCGGGTCCGGATCGCGGCCCCGCGCAGCCGGTCCTGGGGCAGCACCACCAGCACCACGAACAGCAGGATCATCGGCAGCGAGACGCGCAGGTTGCCGGTGAACGTGCCCGCCGACGGCAGGTAGGCCAGCACGTAGTTCGCGGCGAGGCCGAGCACGATCGCGCCGGCGAAGGTACGGGGGATGCTGCGCAGCCGGCCGAACATCGCCGCGGCGAACGCGTCGATCACCAGCAGCGTCAGCATGTTCGCGTCCAGCGCGCCGCCGCTGATCGGCACGATCAGGACCCCGGCCAGGACGGCCAGCGTCGAGCCGATCGCCCACGACAGCATCGCCGCCCGCTCGGGGTCGTGGCCGTTGAGCCGCAGCAGGTCGGGGTCGTCGACCGAGCCGCGCATCACGACGCCGGTCCGGCTGCGGATGAACAGGACCCGCAGCCCGGCGGCGATCGCGACCGCGGCGGCGAGGCAGACGATCTCGTGGTACCGGACCACGACGCCGCCCACCGTGATCTTCGCGCCCGAACCGAAGAACATGTCCACGGTGTGGGCCTCGTCCGGGTTCCAGATCCACTGCGCCAGGTACACGGTGCCGAGCAGCACCGCCACCGTCACGATGATCTTCGTGACGTCGGCGGTGCCCCGCAGCCCGCGCATGATGCCCGCGTGCAGCGCGGCGCCCATCGCGGGCCCGGCGAGCCCGACCACGATGACCAGCGCGAGCCACACCGGCCAGCTCCACTGCACGGTGAAGTGCCAGTACAGGAACGCGCCGAACATCGCCTGCGCGCCGTGGGCGAAGTTGAAGATGCCCGAGGTGTTGTACGTCAGTACGAGCCCCGAGGCCGCGATGAAGTACACCGATCCCAGGACCAGGCCCAGGATGGTGTAGGTCAGGAACGTCGTCATTGGTTCACCGTCTTAGGGTCGGCGCCTCCAGCGGTCCGGTCAGGACGTCCGGGGCTTGATGACGTCGTCGGTCAGGAACTTCGTCGAGACGCGGTCGTCGTTCAGCTTCGTCCCCCAGTTCGCCTCGTCGATCTCGACGACGAACTCGGGGCCGCACTGGAACTCGCCGGTGTTCTTCGGGTGGATCTGCTCGTACTCGTTCTTGGTGAGCTTGACCATGAGCCCGCACGACGCCGGCTTGTTGTTGCCGGGGTCGGTCGGCGCGTGCAGGCCGCCGCCCGTCCACTCGTGCACCTTCGACAGCTCGTTGATCACGCACTGCCGGGTCAGGTCCGAGCCGCACTTCTGGGCGGACTGCGCCCACAGCAGGAACGCCGAAGCCGCCTGCATGCCGAGCAGCGCGACCTTGCCGTCCTTGGCGGAGACGAGGTCCACGTACTGCTTGACCGCCGGGACCTCGCCGGCGTTCTCCAGCGGCTGGAAGATCATGCCGATGTGCAGGCCGTCGCCGGCGCCCGAGCCGTTCCACTTGGAGACCATCTCGCCGTACCAGGTCGCCTCGAAGACGTACTTGGGCGTGGCGCCGGCCCGTTCGACCGACTCCAGCAGGCTGAACTGGCCGGGGTCGGGCGAGTCGGACGACCACAGGTACTTCGCGCCGCAGTCCTTGATCTTCTCGGCGAACGGCATGTAGCTGCTCTCGCCTTTGTCGTTCAGCCGGACGCCGCAGTCCATCGGCTCCATCCCGACCTCCTTCATCGCGCCGGTGATCTTGTTGGTGCCGGCGCTGACGGCGGGGGACGTGGACAGCAGGACGTCCGTCTTCTCCTTGAAGTCGGGGAAGAGCTGCTCGGCGATGCGGAGGCCGGCGATGTTCATCATGTCCACCGGGTACGGGACGGCCTCGTACTTCATCGGGCCCATCGCGGCGTTCGGCCCGACCGTGAAGCCGGCGACCGTCGGCAGCTTGCACGCCACCCGGTGCTGCTCGGCGGCCTCGTCCATCGCGTAGCCCTGCCCGACGAGCATGAAGTCCTGCTTGCAGGACTCCTGCATCACCTTCGCGGACTGGCTGTAGGCGGCGTCGTACTGGTTGCCCTTGATCGTGCGCCCGTTGATGCCGCCCTGGTCGTTGCACCACTCGATCATGGCGCCGACGGCGTCGCCCATCTCCTTGGACAGCCCGGGGGCGGACGGGAAGCCGCGGTCGTCACCGAAACCGATCGTGATCTGGTCGTCGGTGACGCCCTGCTCGGTCGCGCCCTTCGCGTCGCCCGGCCCGCAGGGGGACGGGAGCGTGCCGAAGGTCTTGCTCGCGGAGGCGCCGCCGCCGTCCGAGCCGGTCCCGCCGGACAGGCCGTCGCCGCCGGAGCGGTCGCTGGCACAGGACGCGGTCACCAGCGTGACCGCCAGGGCGCCCGCCGCGAGGCGCCCGATCTTCTCGGCCTTCATCCGGTACTCCTTTCACCTGCCGCGGCACGCGGCGAGTGGGGGTGGGTGGTGGCAGGCGGGG
>NZ_SMKH01000092.1 GCF_004348515.1 Actinomadura sp. KC345
CGCGTGCATCGCGCGGAGGGGGTGGGTCAGGTCCAGAAGGCGGGGTCTTCGATCTTCCAGGGGAGGGTCAGGCCGTAGATGGCCAGGTAGGCGACCACGCCCGCGGCCACCAGGAGGGTGGTGACGGTGCCGAGGATGAGGTTGCGGCGGCGTTGGCGGGGGTCGAAGGCTTTTTCCTTGGCGCGGTCGGCGGCGTCCTTGGCTCGGTGGAGGGCTCGCTGGGCCCAGGCGAACTCGGTGGCGAGGATGGCCAGGCCCACGACGATGCCGACCAGGCCGGGGCCCGGGGTGACCATCATGATGAGGCCGCCGATGAGGACGGCGGAGCCGGCGGTGAAGACGCCCGCTCGCCAGGCCGTGTTCAGGAGGGGGTTGCGCCGGAGGCGCTCGCGGAATCGGTGGCGACGGCCCGGCTCCTTGGGCCGGACTTCCTCTTCCTGTTCGATGGTCATTCTTTACCCCAAGCCAGTAGATCGGCCGCCCGGGACGTTACATTACCCCTCCGATCGCCCCAGTTGGGGGTGGCAGGGTGCTTGAAAGATCCGCTTTTGCGCAGGTCAGGCGTTGATTTTGCTAGGGTGAGATGGATCACAAACGCCGGGGACGCCGGAATGTTCGGCCGAGATCAGGCAGTTAGGCGTCATAGATCGCGGGGATGTCCGGGTAGAGGGAGCATCACCGCCCGCCCCCGCGAGGCAGCGGGACCGACGTCAGAAGGAATGGCCATGAACAGCAGTACCACCGTCTCAGCAGAGCTGGGCCTTCGTCTCGTCGTCCCTGACCGCACGACCGTGCCCCTGCTCGCCGGGCTGGAGTACGCGGCCGATGATCCGTACGCCATTCGGATGGCGTTCTACGTGGGCGACGACGAGCCGGTGGAGTGGATCTTCGCTCGGGAGCTCCTGACGGTCGGCATCGTGCGCAAGGTCGGGGAAGGGGACGTGGAGGTCTGGCCGGGCGCCGATGACGGCACCCTCCACATCGCGCTCTCGTCCCCGTTCGGCGACGCGCTCTTCGAGGTGCCGCTGGCGCCGCTCGCGGACTTCCTGCACCGCACCTACCAGGCCGTGCCCGCGGGCGAGGAGACCGAGTTCATCGACATCGACGGCGAGCTCGAGAATCTCCTCTGGCCGTCGTAGGTCACTCGGAGAGGCGGGCGATGTGGCGCATCTTGTTCATCGCGTCCAGGGCGGCGACCTTGTAGGACTCGGCCAGTGTGGGGTAGTTGAAGACCGCGTTGACCAGGTAGTCGACGGTGCCGCCGCAGCCCATGACGGTCTGGCCGATGTGGACGAGCTCGGTGGCGCCGGTGCCGAAGACGTGGACGCCGAGGAGGCGGCGGTCTTCGGGTGAGACGAGGAGTTTCAGCATCCCGTAGGAGTCCCCGATGATCTGGCCGCGGGCCAGTTCGCGGTAGCGGGAGACGCCCACCTCGAAGGGGACCTTGGCCTCGGTGAGGGCGTCCTCGGTGCGGCCGACGAAGCTGATCTCGGGGATCGTGTAGATGCCGATCGGCTGGGTCTCGTGGATCTCCGCGACGGGCTCGCCGCAGGCGTGGTGGGCGGCGAGGCGGCCCTGCTCCATGGACGTCGCCGCCAGGGACGGGAATCCGATCACGTCGCCGACGGCGTAGATGTGCGGTACCTCGGTGAGGTAGTCGCCGTCGACCTTGACCCGACCGCGGTCGTCGGCGGACAGGCCGGCGGCGTCGAGGCACAGGTCGCCGGTCATGCCGTGCCGGCCCGCGGAGTACATGACGGTGTCGGCGGGGATGCGCTTGCCGCTCTCCAGGACGGTGATCGCGCCCTTGGGCATCCGCTCGACGGACGCGACCGTCTCGCGGAACCGGAACGTGACGGCCAGGTCGCGCAGGTGGTACTTGAGCGCCTCGACGATCTCCAGGTCGCAGAAGTCCAGCATGCGCTCCCGGCGTTCGACGACGGTGACCTTGGTGCCGAGCGCGGCGAACATCGAGGCGTACTCGATGCCGATCACGCCGGCGCCGACGACGACCATGGTCTCCGGGATGCGGTCCATGTTGATGATGCCGTCGGAGTCGATGATCGTCCGGTCGTCGAAGTCGACGGTGTCGGGACGGGCCGGGCGGGTGCCGGTCGCGATCACGATGCGGTCGGCGGTGACCTTCTGCTCCCGGTCGCCGGCGCTGGTGATCCCGACGGTGTTGGGCTCCAGGAAGCGGCCCTTGCCGGGCAGGACGGCGACGCGGTTGCGGGCCAGCTGGCTGCGGACCGTGTCGATCTCGCGGCCGATGACGTGCTGGGTCCGCATGCCGAGGTCGGCGACCGTGATGTCCTCTTTGACCCGGTAGCTCTGGCCGTAGAGCTCGCGCTGGCTGAGGCCGGTGAGGTAGAGGACGGCCTCGCGGAGGGTCTTGGACGGGATCGTCCCCGTGTTGATGCAGAGGCCGCCGATCATGTCGCGGCGGTCGACGATGGCGACCTTGCGGCCCAGCTTGGCGGCGGCGATGGCCGCGCGCTGCCCGCCGGGGCCGGAGCCGAGAACGAGAAGATCGTAGTCATTCACGTCCCTCAGTCTGACGGCAGGCTGCCCGTCCCCATAAGTGACTTCGGCGGATAATTCGCTATTCATCCGCGATGCCCGGCGATCAGGCCCTCGGCGAGCGCGTCCAGCCCGGCCTTGACGCGGTCGAGCGCCATGCCCCGTTCGCGGCGCTGGTGGAGGAACAGGTTCGCGGCCAGGGGCGCGAGGAGTGCGTCGGCGAGGTAGGCGGCGTCGGCGTCCGGGCGGATGCGGCCGATGAGCATCGCCAGGTGCCGGTGGTAGAGGCCGTACGAGCCGTCCCGGAAGCGGGCCTCGGGCGGGTCGGATTCGGCCATGAGCAGCAGGTCCGCTTGGGCCTCGGTGCGGTCGGCCAGGGCGTGCAGGAAGGCCCGGAGCCGGTCGCCGGGGCCGGCGCCCGGGCCGAGGGGCGGCGGGCCCTGGATGAACGCGGCCTGGAACTCCCGCTCGCGGTCGTCGATCACGGCGAACACCAGCCTGGCCCGGTCGCCGAACCGCCGGTACACGGTGCCGACGCCGACTCCGGCGGCCCGCGCGACCTCGTCCATGGAGACGGCCTCGGGTCCGCGGGCGGAGATCATCTCGGCGGCGGCGCGGAGGATGCGGCGCCGGTTGTGCGCGGCGTCGGCGCGCTCGGCGGGCGGACGGCCCGCGACCGGCAGTTCCCGCATCCCGCCCCCTCTCGGCACGGCTCACCACAGTAGCGGAGTTGTATCCGGAGAACTCTCCGGTTAACCTCGGGCGTAAACGGAGAAGTTTCCGATTAAGGCTGGAGGCCGAGATGACGGTGAACCTGACAGGACGTGCGGAGCCGGCGGCGCCCGCGAGGCGCTCGGCGCTGGTCACGGGCGGCGGGCGGGGCATAGGGGCGGCGATCGCGCTGCGGCTCGCCCGGGACGGCGCCGACGTCGCGGTGACCTACGTGCGGGCCGCCGACCGGGCCGCCGAGGTCGTCCGCGGAATCGAGGCGGCCGGAGGACGCGGGCTGGCGATCGCCGCCGACGCCGCCGACCCCGTGGCCGTCGCCGCGGCCGTGGACCGGGCGGCGGCCGAGTTCGGGCGCCTCGACATCCTGGTCAGCAACGCCGGGATCGCGCCGTACGGGCCGCTTGAGGATGTGGAGATCGAGGAGGTGGACCGGACGCTGGCGATCCACGTCCGGGCGGCGTTCGTCGCGGCGCAGGCGGCGGCGCGCCATCTCGGTCCCGGCGGGCGCGTCGTCACCGTCGGCAGCAGCATCGCCGAGCGCGTCCCCTACCCGGGCTGGACGCTGTACGCGATGAGCAAGTCGGCGGTCACCGGGCTCACCCGGGGCCTGGCCCGCGATCTCGGACCGCGCGGGATCACCGCGAACGCGGTGCACCCGGGCTCGACCGACACCGAGATGAACCCCGCCGACTCCCCCGACGCGGAGTTCGAACGCGCGTTCACGGCGCTCGGCCGGTACGGACGCGCCGAGGAGGTCGCCGCCATGGTGGCGCATCTGGCGAGTCCTGAGGGCGGCTACGTCACCGGTGCCTCCATCGTGGTGGACGGCGGGTACACGGCCTGATGCCCTGGGTGTTCCTGCTGGTCGCCTCGCTGATGGAACTGGTGTGGGCGACCGCGCTGAAGCAGTCGGAGGGCTTCACGAGGCTCTGGCCCAGCGTCATCGGGCTGTCGGTGGCGCTGCTCAGCGTCGCCGTCCTGACCCTTTCCCTGCGCGACCTGCCGGTCGGCACGGCCTACGCGGTCTTCGTCGGGCTGGGAGCGCTCGGTGTCGCACTCACCGGGGTGGTCGCGTTCAACGAGAGCATGTCGCCTGCCCGGCTCCTCTTCCTTGCGCTCATCCTGATCGGCGTGGTCGGCCTCCAGATCATGGAGAGCTGACGCCGGGAGGAACGCGGTACGCCCCTCAGGGTTGGTGCAGAGTGGAGTCATGACCAAGGAGATGCTGGGGATCGACATCGGCGGGTCGGGGATCAAGGGGGCGCCGGTCGATCTTTCGGACGGGTCGTTCGTCCGGGAGCGGTTCCGGATCGACACGCCGCGGCCGCCGAAGCCCAAGCCCGTCGCGCAGGTCGTCGCCGAGATCGTCGAGCATTTCGCGTGGGAGGGCCCGGTCGGCGTCACCTACCCCGGGGTGGTGGTCGACGGCGTGGCCATGTCGGCGGCGAACGTCTCCAAGCACTGGATCGGGACGGACGCGGCGCGCCTGATGGCCGACGCGACCGGACGGAGCATCACGCTGCTCAACGACGCCGACGCCGCCGGGCTCGCCGAGATGCGCCTGGGCATGGGGCGCGGCCGGGACGGCACGGTCGTCCTGCTCACGCTCGGCACGGGCATCGGCAGCGCCCTGTTCACCGACGGGGTCCTCGTGCCGAACACCGAGTTCGGGCACATCGAGATCGACGGGAAGGACGCCGAGGTGCGCGCGTCGGCGAAGGCGCGCGACGAGGAGGGCCTGAGCTGGGAGAAGTGGGCCAAGCGCCTCAGCGTGTACATGGCGCGCCTGGAGGCGCTGATCTGCCCGTCCCTGTTCATCCTGAGCGGCGGGGTCAGCAAGCGGTCCGAGCACTTCATCCCGCTGATCAAGGGGGTGCGCGCGGAGATCGTCGCAGCACGGCTGGTGAACAACGCGGGGATCGTGGGCGCGGCGATGGCCGCCGCGGCCGCGCATCCGGCGGACCGCGCCGAGCCGGCTCCGCACGAGGTCCGCAAGGCGGGCGGCAAGAGGGGAGGCGGGGCCGCCGGCTAGCCCGCCCGCAGGCGGACGGTCGCGATCTCCCAGGGGCGGAGTGCGAGCGTGGCCGTCCCGTCGTGGACGTCGAGCGGCATGACGGGATTTCCGCGCAGGTCAACGCGGGCGGCCTCGGTGAACAGGCCGCGCAGGACGGCCGTGGCCGGTTCGTCCTGCTGGGCGACCATCCGGGTCTCGATCCAGCCGTCGCGGGCGCGCAGCGAGGTCATCGCCACGCCCTCGCCCGTGATCGCGACGCCTGCCCGCGGCGGTGGAACGGCCGCGGTGGCGTGCCCGTATCCGGCGCCGGCGAGGAACTCGTGCCGGAACGCCTCGGCGGCCCGGCCGACCTCGGTGCCGGGCCGCTCGCCGTCGTAGGGCATGACCGCCAGGCCGACGGTCCGCTCGCCGCGGCACTGGGCCTGCGGGGTCGCGAGCTGCGGCCCGGCGGGCTGGTCGCGGTAGGCGTTGCGGTCCCGGGACAGGTAGCCGATCGAGCGCAGCAGGGTGAGCGCCAGCTCACGCCCGCCGCCGATGACCTCGTACTCGGTGGCGTGCTCTAGCAGGACGGCGAGCCCGCCGGCCGCGACGAACCCGGACGCGGGGAACGTCGGGACCGGGCGCTCCCCGAACCCGCCCTCGGCCGTCAGCCCCCGCTCGGTGACCGCGAACTGCCCCTCCGCGAACGACGACGCGGCCTGGCGCGGCAGCGACAGATGGAGCCGGGTCCGGTGGTCCTCGCACCGGTTGTCGAACGTGACGCGCAGGCGCAGGAAGGGCTCTCCGGCGCGGAGTTCGGCGCGGGTGGTGACGGTCACGTCCTCCTCGGCCGACGAGCGGGCGTCGCCCTGCGCGTCTCCGGAGGCGGGCCACCGGTAGGTCCGGACGATGTCGTACGCGGCGACGAGCGGCCCCGCCCAGACGGGTTCGACGTCCACCGACAGGGGGTCGCCGACGAGCCGGTCATGGGCGGGCGGGGCGTGGTTGTAGGAGTCGCCGAGGTCTCCGCCGTCGACGATCCGCCCGACGCCCTCGACGATGTGGCCGGAGGCGGTGCGCAGGCCGAGCGTCCCGTCGTCGTGCACCCGGGCGCGAAGCAGGCCGTTGTCGAGGACGTTCCCGTCGGCCATGACCGGGGCGTCCGGCGCGCCGCCTGGTGAGGGCACGGGCCGGACGGTGGTCATGCCCAGCGCGGGGACGTCCACGAGCGCGGCGACGGTGCGGCGCGGGTCGGCGATGATCCGGACGCGCCACTCCCCGTCCGCCCCGCTCAGCGCCTCCCGCACGTCGCCGATGTCGAACGGGACGTCGGCGCGGGACGTCACGTGGAAGGTGAGCGTGCGCTCTTTCCGGGACACGGTCCAGTCGCGGATCTCCTGGCCGAACAGCACCCGCCCGTACACGCGCTCCAGCAGGATCGGCAGCCGGGAGGCCGGGTGGACGGCGTCGTCCAGCACGGTCGGCGCGATCTCCAGTGTCTGGACGGGGACCGGCCGCCCATCGCCCGCCACCAGGCCGGGTTCGCCGTCGGCCGGGACGTCCACCGTGATCAAGCCGGTCCGCGGGACGGGGCTCGGGTTGAACACGAGATGCGAACCGTGCGGCACCGAGGCGGCGCGTTCGGCGGTGACCAGGTCGCAGACGGCGCGCCCGAGCTGCTCGGCCTCGGCCATGCGGGCGGCGACCTGCTCGGCGGTCTCGTCGCTGCCGCAGCCGGTGACCGAGTCGTGGCAGCTCGCCTCGATCAGCCGCCCCCACGCCAGGTCGAGGAATCGCCGCGCGTCGCCCGCGTACCAGAGGGCCGCGAGCGGCTCGGCGTAGCGCTCGACGAGCCGCTCGGCGCGTCCCATCAGCTGCTTGAGCCGGATCCGGGCGGAGATCACGCCGGGCAGGATGTTGGCGCGGGCGTGCGACCGCAGCTCGCCGCGGACGCGCGGCAGGCCGTCCACGGACGGGTCCTGCCCCGCGAAGTAGCCGGCGAGGGTGTCCAGGCGCATGCCGGGCCCGGCCTCGGCGATCCGGTCGGCGAGGTCGGGGGCGGGCGCGGTGTGGTCGGCGCCGTACATGGCCAGGAGCGGCCCGCCGCGCGGATACCAGCGGCCCATCGACGCGGCGAACCCGGCGGCGCGCCCGGCCGGCGGCGACGCGCCGCCGGGGAGCTCCTCGAACATCGACGCGGCGTTGCCGTAGCCGCCCTCGGGGAGGTACTGGGTGCGGACCGCCGTCCCGTCCGGCGCCTCCCAGGCGAACGCGCTCACCCGGACCTCGGCGGGAACGCCCCGCCACACGCACGCGTGCTCGATCCCGGCGAGCTTGAGGATCTGGGGCGTCTGCGCGCAATGACCGAACTGGTCGGGCAGGTAGCCGACCATCATCGGCGCGCCGCCCAGTTCCTCCGCGCGCCGCATTCCGAGTTCCAGGTTCCGGACGATGTTCTCCCCCGAGCACAGGAACTCGTCGTGGAGGATCTGCCAGGGCCCGACGGCGAGCCGCCCCTCCCGGACGAGCGCGGCGACCCGTTCGCGCTGGTCGGGACGGACCTCCAGGTAGTCGTCGACCGCGGCCATCTGCCCGTCCAGGGTGAAGTGCCAGCGCGGGTCGGCCTCCATGCCGCCGATGACGCCGTCGAGCAGCGAGACGAGGCGGAGCCGGAAGCGCTGGAACGGCAGGTACCACTCGCGGTCCCAGTGGGTGTGGGGCACGACGACGATCTCCGGCGCCGCCGCCTGCCCCGGGTTCGTCCGCCCCGGGTTCGTCCGCCCCGTGTTCATCCGCCCCGTGTTCATCCGCACAGTGCGATCACCTCGTTCTCGTGGGTCTCAAGGCGATGCATTCCCACCCCGTCCACCGGTGTATGCACACGTTCGCCCCGAATCGCGACGCGCCTCCCGTCCGGCCGGACGAGCACGGTGCCGTCCGCCCCGACCGCGATCAGCTCCCCGTCCACACGCAGCAGGACGGGCGCAGAAGGCCCCGCGGAGATCGACGTCCGCCCGGCCGCGAGGGCGCCGAGGACGTCACCGTCCTCCGCCAGGACCCACGTGACCGGCTCGCCGAGGCCCTTGTACTGCTCCGGGTCGTGGAAGTCGCTGCCGCCGAGCGGGACGACGCCGCCGGGCCGCCACACGTCGGCCCAGGCCAGTGGGGCGCCCCAGCGCCGGTCCCACCAGGACGGATGCCAGATCTCGGCGAACCGGGGCCGGGCCTCCTCGGGCAGCGGGCGGCGCCACGCGCAGTCGCCGCTCAGCGGATGGTTGATCGACATCAGGCCGCCGCGCGCGTCGGCGAACGCGGCCCAGTCGGCGCTGGGACGCCGGAAGTCGACCCAGCCGGTGTCCCCGAAAACGTTGGCGTGACCGAGGTCGGTGGTGACCTCCTGTCCGGGCAGGAGGGCGACCCCCGCGTGCGCCCCGGCGGCGGGCAGTTCGGGATGGTGGCTGACGGTGTTGTGGTCGGTCACGGCGAGGAAGTCGAGACCGCGGGACGCGGCGAGGCACGCCAGCTCGTGGACGGTGAGCGTCCCGTCGCTGTGGACGGTGTGGGAGTGCAGGTCGCCGGCGAGCCAGCGCATCCCGGCCGGGGCGGGGAGGTCGCGGCGCGGCGGACGTTCCGGCCGGGGAGGCGGCGTTTCGTCCGGCGGCGAGGCCGGGGTCCCCGACGTGGTGACCGTCACCTCGTACGGGACGCCTTCGGGCGGTATCCGGTGCAGGCCGAGCCATACGTGCCATGTGCCCGGCTCCAGCTCCCCCGGCAGGTAGCCAGGGGTCGCCCAGTCGGCGCCCACCGTGTAGTGGCTCCGCGCTCCACCCGACCAACCTCGGAACCCGTGCGGTCCGTGGCAGCCCAGGTCGATGACACCGCCCTCGTAGGAAAGCTCCACCGTGGCCGATGCCGTGCCGGGCGGAACCTCGAAGGGCAGTTCGCGGAGCCCCTGTTCCAGGCGGTCCTCCAGGCTCCATCGCCCCCGATGCACCGTCATACGTGCCCCCGTCCCTGGTCGGGCTTCCCTGACCGGGCGGAGTCAGGGGTCCATGAGTTCGGCGGAACGGGCGGCGAACGCCTCCATCGCCTTGGCGGTGATCGGGCCGGGCGCCGCCGGGAGGACCGTCCCGTCGACGGCCCGGATCGGCTGGACGTCGCGCGTCGTGGACGTCAGGAACGCCTCGTCCGCCCGGTACAGGTCGTCCAGCGCGAGGTCCTCCTCCTCACCGCCGCACCATTCCAGCGTGAGCGCGCGCGTCACCCCGGCCAGGCAGCCGGACGACAGCGGCGGCGTCACGAGCCGCCCGCCCAGGACGACGAAGACGTTGCTCCCCGTCCCCTCGCACAGGCCGCCGGCCGTGTTGGCGAAGATCGCCTCACCGCCGCCGCGCTCCTTGGCATAGGCGAGGGCCAGTGCGTTCTCCGCGTACGACGTGGTCTTCAGGCCGGACAGCGCGCCCCGCTCGTTGCGCGGCCACGGCACGACCGTCACGTCCGCCGTCGCGGGGAACGGGTCCTGCGGCCCGACGATGACCGACACGGTCGGCCCGGCGTCGCCCCGGTTCGAGCCGAGCGGGCCGGGGCCGCTGGTGTAGGTGATGCGGATCCGCGCCAGCGGCCACTTCGGCGCCGCCGCCAGCACCTCCAGGGTGCCCTGGGCCAGGGCGTCGTGGTCGGGCTCGGGCAGGCCGAGGCCGGCCGCCGAGCGGGCCAGCCGCCGCAGGTGCCGGGTCAGCGCGAACGGCTCCCCGTTCTCCGCCTTCACCGTCTCGAAGATCCCGTCGCCGACGAGCATGCCGTGGTCGAAGACCGACACCACCGCCCGCTCGGGGTCGAGCAGTTCCCCGTTCAGCCAGATCCTGGCCTGCTCCGTCACCGGAAGCCACCTCCAAAGCCTGGGCCCTCACGGCGAGGGCGCCGCGCGTCCACCCCGGCCGACGGCCCCACAGTACGGCCCTCGGCGGACGGGTTCGAGTTCTTCCGGCACGTTCACGCCAGCACGCAGCCGAAGGAATCCGCGAGCCCTCTGTACCCCGCCTCGGTCACGCTCAACGCCCGCCGCGTGGTTCCCCGCTCGAACCAGCCCAGCTCGATCATCCGCCCCGTCAGCGCCGCTCCGAGCGCTCCGTTCAGATGCGGCCGCCGCTCGGTCCAGTCGAGGCATTCCCACGCGAACCGGCGCCGCTCCTTCCGCAGCTCCGCGAGATCGAGCCCGAGCGCCTCGAACCGCTCCTCTCCCTTGGGCGTCACCTCGCAGGCGCCCTGGCCGCCGGCCTCGATGAGCCCGCCGTCGACCAGGGCCGCGAACAGGGCCACCCCGGCCTCGCCGGCCAGATGGTCGTAGCAGGTCCGCGCCGCGTGCAGCCGCCGCGCGTCCCTCGACTGGCGCAGGCTCCGCACCTCGACCGGCGGGCTGATCCGCGACAGCGCCTCGATCACCTGCGCGACCTCACTCCCCCGCAGCCGGTAGTACCGGTGCCGCCCCTGCCGGACCACCGTGACGAGCCCGCCGTCCAGCAGCCGCCCGAGATGCGCGCTCGCCGTCTGCGCGCTCACGCCCGCGGCCCGCGCCAGCTCCCCCGCCGCGAGCGGCCGCCCGTCCAGCAGCGCCGTCAGCATCGCCGCCCGTGCCCGGTCGCCGAGCAGCGCCGCGACCGGCGCGAAGTCCACGTGGTCGGTGCGCATGCCCCGACTCTAGGCGACCCACACTTCGGCCTCCGGCGAAGCGTCCCGCCGCGCCTCACCGGAAACCCGGTTTGGGGAACCGCGCCGGACGCGCTAAGGTTTTCCTCGTCGCCGCAGGGCGCACGCGGAAGTGGCTCAGGGGTAGAGCATCACCTTGCCAAGGTGAGGGTCGCGGGTTCAAATCCCGTCTTCCGCTCTGAGGGGCCTTTCAGGCTATGACCCAGAAGGTCTCCTTCTGGTGGAGTGGCCGAGAGGCGAGGCAACGGCCTGCAAAGCCGTGTACACGGGTTCAAATCCCGTCTCCACCTCAACCCCGCACCTCCCCCGGAGGCCGCGGACGGGCGATTAGCTCAGTGGGAGAGCGCTACCTTGACACGGTAGAGGCCACTGGTTCAATCCCAGTATCGCCCACCACCATCTCCCCAGGTCATACACTATGTCCGGCTTGGGGATCCTGCATTTCCGGGCCTGTTGGGCGAACGGGAGCAGTGCCCGACCGTGCTCCCGGTGCACACCGGCGGGGGCGGGGGCGCGATCATGATGATCTCCTTCCGGACAGGTGAGGGCCGCGCCCCGGCGGGGGCGCTGGGGTCGGGGTCATCCACGCTCGCCCAGCTACCGGCGCTCAAGCTCTCGCACCGCCCGGCCGGCGCACGGTACGGCTATGGGCGACGGCTTGAGCGAGCGGGGGGTGGGTCTGAAATCGGTGCACGCAATCGTCGCTCGACTGTGGACGCCGTCGCCGTCGGCCGGGATTGTGGGATCATCGCCTTTCACAATTCCCTTGTCAAAAGGTAGAGATAGTATGGCCGCACGCGAGGTGCCCCGTAGACGGATGCTGGCCGCGGGAGCGGGCGGAGCGCTCGCGGCGGCCCTGCCCACCCGGCCGGCGGCCGCCGCGCAGCGGCCCGGACCGAACATCCTGTGGCTGGTGAGCGAGGACAACAACCCCTTCATCGGCGCCTATGGGGACCGGCTGGCGCGGACCCCCACGCTCGATCGCCTCGCCCGCGAGGGAGTGCGGTACGACAACTCCTTCTCCAGCGCGCCGGTCTGCGCCCCGTCCCGGTTCGCGATCCTCACCGGCGTCCCTCCAGAGAGCTGTGGTCCCGCCGAGCACATGCGGGCCGAGGGCAAGATCCCCGCGTTCCTGCGGGGGTTCCCCGAGTACCTGCGCGAGGCGGGCTACTTCTGCACCAACAACAGCAAGACCGACTACAACGCACCGTTCGACCCGGCGCAGGTGTGGGACCAGTCCGGCATCTTCGCGCACTGGCGGTGGCGGCCGAAGGGCAGGCCCTTCTTCTCGGTGTTCAACTACATGACCACGCACGAGAACGGACTGTTCCACGCGGGCGCCGGTAGGACCCGACCCGAGGACGTCCGGGTACCGGCCTATCTGCCGGACACTCCGCGCATCCGCACCGACAGAGCCCGTTACTACGACCTCATGGCGAGGATGGACGGCGAAGTCGCCGCGCGCCTGGCGGAACTGGAACGGGACGGGCTCGCCGAGGACACGATCGTCTTCTACTACTCCGACAACGGCGGCGTGCTGCCGCGCAGCAAGCGCTATTGCTACGACAGCGGCTTGCGCACCGCCCTGATCGTCCGATTCCCCCGAAGATGGGCACACCTGGCGCCTGCGGCGCCCGGATCGGTCATCGATTCGCCCGTGACCTCTCTGGACCTGGCACCCACAGTGCTATCGCTGGCCGGCCTGAGAGTGCCTGACCACATGTCCGGCGCTCCTTTGACCGGCCGGCGCCGGCCGGCAACGGCGTTCGGCGTCCGCAACCGCATGGACGAGCGGTACGACATGGTGCGCACCGTCCGGGACGAGCGCTACCGCTACATCCGCAACTACAGTCCGCACCGCCCGTACGGTCAGCACCTGGCGTACGCCTGGCAGCAGAAGGGCTACCAGGACTGGGAGAAGGCGCACGTCGAGGGCACTCTGACCGAGGTGCAGGAGCGGTTCTGGCGGACCAAGCCCGCTGAAGAGCTCTATGACCTGCGCTCCGATCCCGATGAGGTGCACGACCTGACGGGCGACCCCGGCCACCGCGCCGTCCTTGAGCGCTTGCGGACAGCCCTGGACGACCACCTCCTCCAGGTCAACGACAACGGCTTCATCCCCGAGGGCTCGCCGCTGGAGGGCTACGACCAGAGCCGTGCGCCAGGCGCCTATCCCCTGCGCCGCGTTCTTCGCCTGGCCGCGGTCGCCATCCAGCGCGATCCCGCCCGGATCGCCCTGCTCACCCGTGACCTGGACGACGGCAACGAGGTGATCCGCTATTGGGCCGCCTCCGGCCTGCTCATGCTCGAGAGCGGCGCGGCTCCGGCCGTGGGAAGGCTGGCCGACCGGCTGGAGGCCGAACCGTCCGTGCGGGTGCGCATCGTGCTGGCGGAGGCGCTGGCCCGCTTGGGACGCACCGACCCCGCAGTGCCCTTCCTGGCCGGCACCTTGGGCGACCACCGCGACCCGAGAGTACGGCTGCAGGCCGTCAACGCCCTGACCTACATCGGCAAGGCCGCCAGGCCCGCCCTGCCCGCGATCTCCCGCGCGACGCTGTCGAGCGATGAATACGTGCGCAACGCCGCGCGCTATCTGTGGCTCGTACTGACCGGCATCTATCGTCCCGGCACACCGGTCTACCTGCCCTTCTAAGCCGTCCGGCCAGAACAGGGGCAGCGCGGAGGCGGTTCTTGCGGCCATTCGGCCTCGTCCGCATCGAGATGTAGGGGTGGAGCATGAGTCGTTCCAGCGGCCGGGCTTGCTGCGCCGCGTCACGGGACTCGAACGGGACGCCACCGGTGGCGCCCTCGCCGGTCCTCCCGTCCGGGCGCGACCGCGGCCCGGGTCCCCGGCCGCCCGGCACCAAAGGCATGATCCGCCTGCCCGGCGGCACGTTCCGGATGGGCAACGAGGACGAGACCGCCAACCCAGGGGACGGTGAGGGCCCGGTCCGCGAGGTCGCCGTCGGCCCTTTCCTGATCGACGCGCATGCGGTGACCACCGCGCGGTTCGCCGCGTTCGTCAAGGCCACCGGGTACGTCACCGAGGCCGAACGGTTCGGCTGGTCCTACGTCTTCGCCGGTGCCCTGCCGCCGCAGATCGCGCGAACCAGCCCCGCACCGGCCGGGACTCCATGGTGGAGGGCCGTCGAAGGCGCCTGCTGGCGTGCACCTGAAGGTCCCGGCAGCACGGTCGACGGCAGGCGGCGGCACCCGGTCGTCCACGTCTCCTGGAACGACGCCGCCGCCTACGCCGGCTGGGCGGGGCGCAGGCTCCCCACCGAAGCGGAATGGGAGTACGCAGCACGCGGAGGCCTGGATCAGGCCCGCTACCCGTGGGGCGACGACCTGACACCACGTGGCCATTGGCGGTGCAACATCTGGCAGGGCGAGTTCCCCCGATACGACACCGCCGAGGACGGACGCGCCGGAACGGCACCCGTCGACGCCTACCGGCCCAACGCCTTCGGCCTCTACAACACCGTCGGCAACGTCTGGGAATGGGCACAGAACTGGTGGTCCGAAGGACAGTCCCGAGTGATGCGCGGCGGCTCGTACCTCTGCCACGACTCCTACTGCAACCGCTACCGCGTCGCGGCACGCACCTCCAACACCCCCGAATCCTCCAGTGGCAACATCGGTTTCCGCTGCGCCGCCGGCTGAAGGGCGGCCGGTGCGCGATGGCGCCGCGGACCAGCGCATTCGGCTCCAGGGGCCGGAGCCGTCCTGCGGCTTCGTCATGGCACGAGGCGCGACCCCCGTGCGGTTGGACACTCGATGACGTAGGGATCAGATCCGTTCCATGGGGACAGCCAGAGCGTCCACCGATTGAACTCCGCGCGGACAAGGCATGAGCGACTGCCCACCTCGATCCTGTTGCCGCCGGCGAAACGCATCACCTCCGGCGACTCGTTCTCTCCGCCGTACCAGACGGTGGTCGACTGCGCGAACGCCCCCCGCCCCGTTCGGAGCCGCACTCTCTGCTCTGGGTCCATC
This sequence comes from Actinomadura sp. KC345, assembly GCF_004348515.1. Lineage (GTDB taxonomy): Bacteria > Actinomycetota > Actinomycetes > Streptosporangiales > Streptosporangiaceae > Spirillospora. The sequence continues at coordinate 14,945 of NZ_SMKH01000092.1, forward strand.
GACAGCCCGGGGAATCCGACTTCGCTTGTCAACTCGAACCGCCCGTCCGGGGACGAGACCGTTTTGGTCACCCGCCAGTGCGGGTTGAACATGTAACCCGTGCAGAAGACCCACAGGGCGAGAACGCTCGTCACGCACACGGCTGCGCCGACCGTGAGCCACCTCACGTGCCTGCTCCGGGATGTCACCCAGAGAAACCACGTCCCGAACACGATCGTCGCCATGAGAAGCCCCACGGCCACCCACCGGCCGTGAACCCATCGCATCGGGTTCACGCCTATCACCACGGCCAGCAGGAATGCGCCCGCCGTCAACGACGCCATCACCGATCGCCTCGTGCAGAACCTGCCCATGGAACATACAGACGCCATCAGATCGACCGGGGTTCCGGGACATGGGGATAATGACGGTGATCGGCTTCAGTCCAGAGTGGTGCGGTCTCGTAGCGCAGCCTCGATCTTCCCGCCGGTGGGCCTGATTGCGGAGCGCCCTATGACCACCCCGGAAGTACGAGCAACGCCTGCGCGCCGAGGCGGCACAGGAGACCCGGCGCCGCATCCTCGACGCGGTCTACGACCAGCTTCGGGCCACGCCGTCCAGGCCGGTCAGCAGTGACCGGATCGCGCAGGCGGCGAAGGTCGCGCGCCCCACCGTGTACCTGGTCTTCGGTTCGCGTGCCGGCCTGTTCGACGCCGTCGGGGCGGATCTGCTGCACCGCGGCGGGTTCGAGTCCATGATCGAGAAGTCGGACCGTCCCGACGCTCGCGAAGGCCTGCGGGGCGGCATCCGCGGCGTGGTCGAGATGTACGCCGCACACCGGGACGTGCTTCGCGTGCTGCACTCCATGGCGCTCCTCGACTCCGCCGCCGTCGGCGGGGCGGTCGAACGGCTCGAACGGGGCCGTGCGGCCGGCATGGCGCATATGACCGAGCGCCTGGACGAGCAGGGCCTGCTGCGCCCGGACACCACCGTCGACCGGGCCGCCGACGTGCTGTGGCTGCTGACCGGCTTCGACAGCTTCGACCTGCTGTACACCGGTCGCAGGAGCACGCCGAGAGCTGCGACGGCGACATCGTCGTGGTCCGCCGGCAGCAGGAGGCCCTCCGGCGAGAGATCGTCGCCGCCATGATCGACGACGAGGCCACCGTAAAGGTGCCAGCGATCGGCTGACGCGGAGGGGCATCGTGTCAAGGAGGTCCAGCGACGCCCGCAAGTCCGTTCCGCGGTCGTGCTCGAACCCGTGCAGCGCCGTGACCGGGGGTCGCGTTTACGGGACGTCAGCTGCCTCGGACGTGGCGGAGGGAGGGGTGAAGGTGCAGGGCAGGCGCTTGTAGCCGTTGATGAAGCCGGACTCCAGCCGGTCCGGCTCTCCCGCGGTGATGTCGGGCAGGCGGGTGAGGACTTCGCGGAGCATCACGGTGATCTCCCGCCGCGCAAGGTTGGCGCCCAGGCAGAAGTGCGGGCCCGGACCTCCGAAGCCGACGTGCGGGTTCGGCGAGCGCGTGATGTCGAAACGGTCGGGATCGTCGAAGACCGTCTCGTCGCGGTTGGCGGACCAGTAGAACAGCGTCACCCTCTCGCCCTTGCGGAAGGTGTGGCCGTTCATCTCGTGGTCGCGGGTGAGGTTGCGGCGCATGAAGATGACCGGGCTGCTGTACCGCACGATCTCCTCCACGGCCCCCGCGATGCGCCCGTCGAAGTCGGCCAGCAGCAGCTCGCGCTGCTCGGGGTGCTCGGTGAGGAGTTTCAGGCCGTGCGCGATCGCGTTGCGCGTGGTCTCGTTCCCGGCCACCACCAGGAGCAGGAAGAACGTGGCGAACTCGCGGGGGGTCAGCCGTTCGCCGTCGATGTTGGCGTTCACCAGGGCCGAGGTCAGGTCGGCGCCGGGGGCGTCCCGGCGCTCCTTGCCGAGCCGGGCCGCCAGGCGGTGCAGCCGCCAGCCCGCCGAGGCGATGGTGCCCAGCATGCGGAGCGTGGCGAGCCGTCCCAGCTCCGGGACGCCGTCGCGGTACTCCACGGTGGCACCCACGTACTCCGGGTCGCTGTAGCCCACGATGATGTTGGTCCACTCCACCACCTGGCGGTGCTGCCGTGCGGGGATGCCCAGCATGTCGCAGATGACCTCGACCGGCAGCCGGACCGCGACCTGGGAGACGAAGTCGCCGCCTCCGGCCTCGATCAGCTCGTCCACGATCCGGGCGGCCCGCCGCGCGATGTCGTCCTCGGCCTTGGCGAGCATCTTGGGGCTGAACGCCCGGGACACGATGCGGCGGATCTTGGCGTGCCGCGGGTCGTCCATGTCGATCATCGAGTTGAAGTACTTGTCCATCCAGCGGGGCATGTCGGCCGGGCTGGTGGCGCTGGGCTCGCTGCTGAACACCTCCGGGTTGCGGCTGGCCTCGACCACGTCGGCGTGATGGACCAGCGCCCAGGAGCCCGGACTCCGCTTCAGGAAGGGCAGCTTGGGAAGGGTGAAGAACGACGGGGACGACTGGGCGCGCAGCAGCGCGAACGCCCGTGCCCGTTCCTCCAGCGGCCGGCTCCAGAACCGCAGGTCGCTCAGGTCGATGTCGGCCAGTGCCGGTTTCGGGGGGTTCTCCGTGGCCATCGAACCATCACTCTCCCGTCGTACGGCGCGACCAGCCATCTGGTGATCGCGCACACCAGAAATCATTCTGGTGTGTACCGTCTCCAGATTTGCGCGCCGCGTCAAGGGGTGCGGCACAATCGGGCTGTGACGTCCCAACGCCCTCGCGCGCGCCCCTACCGCGGCGTTCCCGCCGACCAGCGCCGCGCCCATCGCCGCGCCGCGCTGATGGAGGCCGGGCTCCAGAGGCTGGGCACCGAGGGATGGGCGGCCACGACCGTGCGGAAGGTGTCCGCCGAGGCGGGGCTGAACGACCGCTACTTCTACGAGAGCTTCGCCGACCGGGACACCCTGCTTCTGGCGATCATCGATGACCAGATCGCCCAGGGCACGTCCGTGATCATTTCCGCCGCGGGCGAGGCCCCGCGCGAGCCGCAGGCCCGCACCCGCGCGGTGGTGACCGCCGTCCTCGACTTCCTGACCGAGGATCCGCGCCGTGCCCGGATCCTCACCCACGAGTTCCCCGCCTCCCCCTTGCTCCAGCGGCGGCGGATCGAGATCGTCCGGACGCTGGCCGCCATCTTCGCGGCCCAGGCCCATGAGACCCTGGACCAGGCGCTCCTTCCGGAGACCGACCTCGAGATGACCGGCCTGACCCTCACCGCCGGTCTGTGGGAACTGTTCACCACGTGGTTCCGAGGCGACCTGGCCATCGATCGCGGCCACCTGGTCGACTACACCGTCGCCCTGATCCTGGCCACCGCCGACCTGGCCGCTCCCCTCCAGCACCGGCTCCGCTGACGTCCCCCGGCCGGTCGCTCACCGGGGGACGTGCGGCCCACGACATGTCAGGTCGCCGCGCCGGTGCCCTTCTCCGGCTCGGTCTCCTTGGCGGCGGCGAGGGCGGCGTCGCGTTTGGCGCCCGGGTCCCAGCCGGTCTGGACGAAGCGCTTCTGCACCCAGATCGCGAGGGACATCAGGGCGACGACCACCGCCAGGAGCAGGAGCAGGCCGAGGACGGGGCCGCCCTTGACCGCGTATCCGGCGACGATGCCGAACCAGCCGAAGTCGGCGTCCCCGAACGTGGTGTTGGCCTCGCCGAACGAGCCGAGGACGTCCAGGAGCAGCGCGGGCAGGAACGTGATGATCACGCCGTTGACGAACGCCCCCAGGACGGCGCCGCGCCGCCCGCCGGTGGCGTTGCCGAACACGCCGGCCGCGCCGCCGGTGAAGAAGTGCGGCACCAGCCCCGGGAGGATCAGCGCCATGCCCAGCCAGGGCTCGAAGATCCAGGCGATCAGCCCGAGGCTCACCAGGCCGCCGACGAAGCTGGACAGGAAGCCCACCAGGACGGCGTTCTGCGCGAACGGGAAGACGATCGGGGCGTCCAGCGCGGGGACGGCGCCGGGGACGACCCGCTCGGCGATGCCCTGGAAGGCGGGCACCAGCTCGCCCAGGATCGTCCGCACGCCGAACAGGATCACGGCGACGGCGATGCCGAACTGCAGGCCCTGCATGACCGCCTGCATGAGGTAGTCGCCGACGTCGGCCGACGGGGTCTCGAACGCGGCGAACGCCTCCTTCTGTCCCGAGGAGACGAGGAACAGCACCGCCATCACCACGTAGATGACGACCATCGAGAGCGCGGTGGCGACCATCGAGTCGCGCAGGAAGCGCAGCCCCTCGGGGATCTTCATCTCCTCGGTGCTGCGGCTGCGGCGCCCGACGAGCTGGCCGGTGGCGCCGGCCGCGATGTAGCCGAGGGTGCCGAAGTGGCCGATCGCGATCTTCCCGTCACCGCCGACCCGGCGGGTCCAGGGCTGCGCGAGCGCCGGCATGACGACCAGCATCGTCCCCAGCAGGACCGTTCCAACCAGCACGACCTCGAAGGTGGGCATGTCGGTCACGGCCAGCACCATGGTCAGCAGCGTGGCCATGAACAGCATGTGGTGCCCGGTCAGGAACACGTAGCGCAGCGGGGTGAGCCGGGCCAGCACCAGGCTGAGCACGAAGCCCAGGATCATGATCCACGCCACCTGGGCGCCGAACCGCTCCTGGGCGATGCCGACGATCGCCTCGTTGGTGGGGACGACGCCCTGCGCCCCGGTGGAGCCCTGGATCATCGCGCCGAGCGGGTCGAGCGACGCGACGACCAGGGTGGCGCCCGCGCCGATGAGCAGGAAGCCGAGGGCGGCCTTGAGCCCGCCGCCGATCACCTGCCCGGCCGACCGGCGCAGCGCCATTAGGCCGACCGCGGTGATGATGCCGACCAGGTAGGCGGGGACGCTGAGGATCTCGTTGACGACGAACTCGGCAACGGTGACGAGCCAGTCCATGGGGGTGCCCTCCAGGCGTTCAGCCGCGCGCCTGGAGCGTCGCGGAGAGCTTGCCGGTGATCTCGTCCACGTCGACGAAGCTGTCGACGACCACGACGTCCGCCGGGACGTCGCCGAGCTCCTCGGCCAGCTCGGACGAGGTGAGGACCACGTCGGCGGTGACGGCGGCGCCGCGGGCGCTTCCGATGTCGGCGACCTCGACCTCGCCGTCGACGCCGAGGCGTTCGAGCGCCTTCTCGGCGTTCATCTTGAGGATGATGCTGGTGCCGATGCCCATGCCGCAGACCGCGAGCAGCTTCATTGCGTGCTTCCTTCGTACTCGGAGATGATCCGCCGGATCCCGGCGGCCGACGTCGCCTCGTGCAGCGCCCGCATGCGGTCCGCGTCGGCCAGCATGCGGGCGAGCCGGGCCAGTGCGCCCGAATGCGCGTCGTGGTCGACCGCGGCCAGGCCGATCACCAGCCGTACCGGGTCGTTGGCCTTGCTGCCGAACTCCACGGGGGCGGCCAGCCCCGCCCAGGACAGGCCCGTGCGGAGCACGGACGGCGAGGGGCGCGAGTGCGCCAGCGCCAGGCCCGGGGCCAGGACGATGTAGGGGCCGTGCTCGACGACGGTCTGGATCATCTCGTCGCCGTAGGCGGGGGTCGCCGCTCCCGTGGCCACCAGCAGGTCGCCGGCCGCGCGGATCGCCGCCCGCCAGTCGCCGGCCGCGACGCCGACCGCGACGGCCTCCTCGGGCAGGGCGTCGAGCAGGGAGATCTCACCTGGGTTCGCTGTCATCGCCGGTTCCTCACGGCCCGATTGAACATCCCATAGCCGACTTTTGTCTACAGTGCCTCTGAAGTCTGAACGTTTGCAGGCAAAAGCCTCGGACGGCGAACGGGTCCCTGGTCAGCCCAGGGCGGCGCTGATCCGGTCCGCGTCGTACAGCCACTCGTGCACCAGCAGCGCCGCGCCGATCGTGCCGGCACGGGCCCCGAGCGTGGTCGGGACGATCTGCAGGTCGCGCGAGGCCAGGACCTGCGACCGCTCGTACACCACCTCGCGGATGCCCGCCAGCAGCGGCTCGCGCGCCTCGGCGAGGTTGCCGCCGATGACGATGAGGGACGGGTTGAACAGCCCGACCACGTCGGCCAGCGCCTCCCCGACCAGCCGTCCCGCCTGCCGGACGAGCCGGATGGTCTCGTGGTCGCCGCGCCGCGCCAGCCGGGCGATGTCCTGGCTGGTCCGCACGTCGTAGCCGCGCTCCACGAGCGCGCGGCGGATCGCCCAGCCGCCCGCCGTCGCCTCCAGGCACCCGCTGTTGCCGCAGCGGCACGGCTCGTCGGTGCCCCGCCGCAGGTGGCCCAGGTCCCCGGCGGCGCCCTGCGCGCCCCGGTAGACCTCGCCGCCGACGATCAGCGCGGCACCGATCCCCATGCCGATCTTGACCACCACCACGTCGCGGCGGCCGTGGCCGCCCGCCCGCTGCTCGCCCAGGGCCATGATGTTGACGTCCCGGTCGGCGACGGCGGCCGGCACCGGGGCGCCGGGACCGGCGAGGCCGGCGAGGTCGCGCGCCAGCCGTTCGGGGACCGGGACGCCGTCCCATCCGGGCATGATCGGCGGGCTGACCAGGCGCCCGGTGGCGGAGTCCACCGGACCGGGCACCCCGGCGCCGATGCCGTGCACGTCGGCGGGGGCGCGGCCGATCCGGTCGAGCAGGCGGGCGAACGCGTCGCGCACCCAGCCCAGGACCGCGTCCGGGCCGTCGGCGACGTCGAGGTCGGCCTCGTCCTCGGCCAGGACCTCCGCGCCCAGGTCGGTGACGGCGACGCGGGTGTGCCCGCCGCCGATGTCGGCGCCGAGCAGCACCCCCGCTCCGCAGTTGAAGGCGAACGTCTCCGCGGGACGGCCCCCGCTGGAGCCCGCGTCACCGGCGGGCACGATCAGCCCCTCCTCCAGCAGCGCGTCCAGGCGCTGCGCCACGGTCGACCGCGCGAAGCCGGACAGCCGCACGAGGTCGGCGCGGGTGCTGGCCCTGCCGGTGCGGATGAGCGTGAGCAACGTGCCGGCGCCGGCTCGCGGCGCCACCGTTCCTTTGTCCGTCACTGATCCAGGATACTTTTGTCTATCAAGGGGCAAAAGTTTGTCCAATGGCGGCCATAAGGGAGGCGCGAGCGCGGGATGACGGACCTCGATCGGAAGGCCATCGACGTGGCGCGGGTGCTGGCGCTCGACGTCGTGGAAGCCAAGGGCAACGGCCACGCGGGCACCGCGATGGCGCTGGCGCCCGTGGCGCACCTGCTGTTCCAGGAACTGATGCGGCACGATCCCGCCGATCCGGGCTGGCGCGGGCGGGACCGGTTCGTGCTGTCGGCGGGTCACGCGAGCCTCCTGCTCTACACCCAGCTCTACCTGACCGGCTACGGGCTCACCCTCGACGATCTGCGCCGCACCCGCGCGTTCGGCTCCCGCACGCCGGGCCATCCGGAGTACGGGCACACCCCCGGCGTGGAGATGACGACGGGGCCGCTCGGGCAGGGCGTCGCCACCGCGGCCGGCATGGCGATGGCGCTGCGCCACGAACGCGCCCTGCTCGACCCGGACGCGCCGGACTCGCCCTTCGCCCGTACGGTCTGGTGCGTGGCCGGCGACGGCGACCTCCAGGAAGGCGTCAGCGCGGAGGCGTCGTCCCTGGCCGGGACACTGGGCCTCGGCGAACTCGTCCTGGTCTACGACGACAACGGGATCAGCATCGACGGGCCGACCTCCCTGTCGTTCACCGAGGACGTCCCCGCGCGTTACCGCGCCTACGGCTGGCACGTCCAGACGGTGGAGGACGGCGAGGACCTCGGCGCGCTCCGCGCCGCGCTGGCCGCGGCCCGGGACGAGCGCGACCGGCCGTCCCTGGTGGCCGTGCGCACCGTGATCGGCGCGCCCGCGCCGGGTCGCGGGGGGACCGCCGCCGCGCACGCGGGCCCCTTCGGCGCGGACGAGACGGCCGAGGTGAAGCGGCTGCTCGGCATGGACCCGCACGCGTCGTTCGCCGTGCCGGAGCCGGTCCTCGACCACACACGCGCCGCGCTGCGGCGCGGCGCCCGCATGCACGACGACTGGGACAAGGCGCACGGCGCCTGGCGAACGGCCCATCCCGGCCTCGCCGACCTGGACGAGCGCCTGGCCACGGGCACGCTCCCGCCGGACTGGGCCGCCGCCCTGCCCGGCCTCGGCGGCACCGCCGGGCCGACCCGCGCGGCGAACGGCGCGGTGCTGGAGGCACTCACCGGGCGCCTGCCGCAGGTCTGGGGCGGCTCGGCCGACCTGTCGTCCTCGACCAACGTCGCCTTCCCCGGCCGCCGCCCGTTCACCGCGGACGACCCGGCCGGGACGTCACTGCACTTCGGCGTCCGCGAGCACGCCATGGCCGCCATCGTGAGCGGTATCGCCCTGCACGGCGGCTTCCGCCCGTTCGCGACCACCTACCTGGCGTTCTCCGACTACCTGCGCCCGGCCCTGCGGCTGGGCGCCCTGATGCGGCTGCCCGTCACGTTCGCGTTCACCCACGACTCGGTGTCGGTCGGCGAGGACGGCCCGACCCACCAGCCGGTGGAGCAGTTGCAAGGGCTGCGCGGCATCCCCGGCGTGGACGTCGTCCGTCCCGCCGACGCCGCCGAGACCGCGGCGGCCTGGCGACGCGTCCTGGAGCGCGCCCGCGGCCCGGTGGCGTTCGCCCTCGGGCGCCATTCCGTCCCGGCCCTCGACGTGGCCGGCCGCGACCCGGACGGCGACGTCGCGCGCGGCGGCTACGTCCTGGCCGACTCCCCACCGCCGGCCGTGGTGCTCGTCGCGACGGGCTCGGAGGTCTCGCTCGCCCTGGAGGCCCGCGAGCGCCTTGCACGGGACGGCATCGCCGCGCGGGTGGTGTCGATGCCGTGCGTGGAGTGGTTCGAGGAGGAGGACGAGGCGTACCGCGACCTCGTCCTGCCCCCGGACGTGACCGCCCGCGTGACCGTCGAGGCGGGCACCGCCCAGGGCTGGTGGCGCTACCTCGGCACGCACGGCGAACCCGTCTCGGTCGAAGGCTTCGGCCTCTCCGGTCCCGGTGACCGCGTCCTCGCCGAAATGGGCATCACCGTCGAGGCCGTCGTCGCCGCGGCCCGCCGCTCCCTGGAGCGCTCCGCCCGCACCGCGCCGTAGCCGCTCCGCCCCGGCGGGGAGGAAGGCTCCGCCGGTGCGGAGCGGCCGGCGCGATCCTGCGCGTCGCCGGCGGCGCACAGGACCGCGCCGCTCCTGCGGGTCAGCCGGCGGGGTCCGCGGCGACGCTCGATCCGAACGCCGATCCGGCTGGGACGCCGCCGTCGCCCGCGAACCAGTTGTCCGCGACCACGGCCGTGCCGAACAGGGCCCGCCAAGGCGTCGCGTGGGCGGCGCCCTTGCCCTCGTGACCGGGGGCCCCGGCCACGATGCTCGCCGCGCCGGGCCCGAAGGCCAGCGCCGCGCCGAAGCGGGCCTTGGCCCGCGGCACGTCGCCGAAGCCGTCGGTCTGCTGGCTGACGACCCCGTCCACGCGGGGGTCGGACCCGACCTGGACGCCGTGGACCCGGCCCGAGTCGGCCAGGTCGCCCAGGTCCTCACCGGGCGAGCCGATCGCCACCGACACCTCCGGGCCCGGCGCCGACGCCGACTCGATCACGCCCGCCGCCACGCTCGTGCCGAACCCGTCGCCGTCCTCGCTGGCGCCCGGGACCCCGGCCGTGCCCTGGTGCACCGCCAGCACCTCGGTGGCCTGCCGGCCGTCGTAGCCGAGGACGGTCACCATCCCGGCGTCCGCCGCGTCGCCGAGGTCCTCGCCGGGCGCCCCGGCCGCCACGCGCACCGGCAGCGCGGGAACCCAGGCCGCCGCGACGCTCGCACCGAACCGGTCGCCGGGCTCGGACGCGCCGCTCACGCCGGCGGAGTCCTGCCCGAGGCCCGTCTCCTCGATCGCCACGACCGGGTCCTCGACGATGTGGACCATCCCGGCGTCCTTCTTGTCGGCGACGTCCTCGCCGGGCGCGCCGATCACCGCGGTCGGCTTGTCGAAATCACCGGCCGCCAGCGACGCGCCGAACCGGTCGCCGGACTCCACGGTGCCGTCGAAGTCCTGCTTGTCCTGGTTCAGCTCCGTGACACCGCCGACCTGGCCGCCGCTGATCGACACGACGTGGACGGCGCCCGCGTCCACCTTGGCCTCGCCGTCTCCGAGGTCCTCGCCGGGCGCGCCGACCAGCACCGTGCCGCGCATCGCGGCCACGGCCGATCCGTAGCCGTCGCCCGCCTCGGACCGGTCGGGCACCCCGCCGGCGCCCTGCCGCAGGACGATCGGCGCGGGCTGCCCGTCGTTCCCGGGACCGAAGACCACGTGCACCGCCCCGGCGCCCTCGTCCTCGCCGGGCGCGCCGATGACGAGATCCGCGGCGCCGTTGCGGTCCACGTCGGCCACGGCGACCGATGCGCCGAACAGGTCCCCGGCCTCGGGCTCGTCGGCGACGCCCGCCGTCCCCTGCCGCAGCGTCAGCCACCGGTCACCGCACCGCACCTGGACGGCCCCTGCCCTCGTCCGCCCGTCGACGACCGCGGCGGGATCGCCCGCCGCCGCCCGGAACTCGCAACTCTCGTCCGCTCCGGCGATGCCGGCCGGCACGGGTGCGATCAGCACACCCGCCGCCACTACTCCCACGATTTTTCGACGTCTGGTCATCTACGCCTCTCCTGCGGGGGACTGCCGGTGAAGCTCGCTTTCCAAGGTGGGACGCCCGATGACCTTGAACGGATTACGCGATCCTCCCCCGACCCC
>NZ_SMKH01000093.1 GCF_004348515.1 Actinomadura sp. KC345
CGTGCCCACAGAGCGAAGGTTCGCGCCGAGCCACCAGGCGAGGTCTTCGACGGTGCCGGGTCCGTACGACCACAGCCACCGAGCCACCAGCTCGGCATAGCCCTGCCGCGCGTCAAGCGCCTCGGGCCGCCACCCTGGCCGATCGCGCGAGAGCATGGCGCACACCCAACCGGGCCCGGCGAACCGTCCGCCCCATACCCGGATGGGCGCCCGGACCGGTCTAGCCAGGCGCGGTGAACACGCGCGCTTCGCGGCGCATCGTGGTATCTGGACATTCATGCTGTTGCGTCGAACCAGGAAGCTGACCCTCGAATACAGGATGTGGTACGAGCGCAGTGCCCCCGAGGGCACGGGCCTCGACCCGGCGGACGTCCATCGCCGCATGGGCTCGCTGAGGAAGGGCCTGCTCGGCCCGGTGGCGGCGGCGAGCGCCTTGCGGGACGCGGCCGTCATCGTTGACGCCGAGGCCGCCGCCTGCGTCGAGACCATCAAGCGGGTCGACACCGAATACGGCGCCGTGTTCCGCCGCGTGGCCTATGTCTCCGGCGAATACCTCGCGGCCTACGAGCACCTCCTCGCCGCCCGCGACAGGCTCGCGCGATCCCGCAGGCTCGCACCGCGACTACGCTCCCTCGCCGGACGCTGGGAACGGCGCGCCCGGCGGCGCCCGCCGGCGTTCGGTGCGTTCCGACGGCCCCACGTCGCGACACTCAAGGAGGCCGGCGACACCAAACGGCTGCTGCGCGCACTGGGCCACAAGGACGACGAGATCTGCGGCCGCGCGGCCACGGCACTGTCCGATCTTCATGTGGCCGAAGCGGTCGAACCCCTGCTCGCGATCCTGGACGGCAGGCGGCCGGGCGGCGGCGAGCCGAGTAAGGAGGTGCGAGGAAGCGCAGTGGCGGCTTTGACCGCTTTCCACGAGCCTCGCGTCGCCGACGCGTTGCTGCGCTACGCGCATGAGCATGCCGATGACCACGACGACTTCGGGGCACTGTCCGGGCTGGTGCAGATGGGGGACGCGCGGGCACTGGAACCTCTCGCCGCCCATCTGCCCGGCGGCCATCTTCCGAACTACGCCGTCCGGCTGCTCGCCGACCTGGGCGACCCACGCGCGATCCCGATCCTGCGCGACTTCATCGGCGAGCTCGAAGGCCGCAGGCCGCCAGAGGGAGCGTCCCGCCGGCTCCGCGACCTCGACCTCAAGGCCGCCCGCACAGCCCTGGCCCGCCTCGATCCCGAGCACCGCCCTCCACAGGACGACAACCGCGCCGAACCGTGATCGTCAGGGCGCGCTCCAGCCCACGACCCGAGAAACACGCCCTGGTAGCGGCGAGTCTCCTCGGCGAGCGGCGAAGCGGGTCGGGCGCCTGACGGCACGGTCGGTGTGCGGGACACCAAGCTTCACCACAGCCCCGTCCTCGAGTTCTCCCCTACCGAGTGGGCGCGGCTTCTCGAACGCATCCGCCGCGACGCCTGACCGGCCGCCGAAGGTGTGGTGCTTTCGGTCAGGAGAGGCCGAAGTACTTGGCGGGGCCGTGCCAGCAGACGGTGCGGAGCCAGTCGTCACCGAGGTCGAGTCCGGCCAGGGCCTCCAGCTGGTGCGCGTACTGGTAAGGAATGTTGGGGAAGTCGGTGCCGAGCAGGATGCGTCCCTCCAGGCCGAGTTCGCGCAGGCGGGGCATCAGCGTCGCGGGGAAGGCGCCCAGCTCGCCGAAGCGGGTGAAGGTCATCGTCGTGTCCAGGTGGACGCGGTCGTAGCGGTCGGCCAGCGCGAAGAAGCCGTCGAACTCCGGCGCGCCCAGGTGCGCGATGATCGTGTTCAGGCGCGGATGGCGGGCGAGGACGGCGCCGAACGGCTCCGGGCCGGTGAAGCCGTTGGCGACCGGACCCGATCCGGCGTGGACGAGGGTGGGCACCCCGGCGTCCGCGAGCAACCCCCAGACCGGGTCCAGTTCTTTCGCGCGCGGGTCGAACCCGCCGACCTGGAGGTGGACCTTGAAGATCCGGGCCCCGGCGTCCAGCGCGCGGCGGACGTAGCCTTCGACGCCCGGCTCGGGGAAGAACGTCGCGGTCTGGACGCATTCGGGGACGCGGGCGGCGAATCCCGCGCCCCACTCGTTGAGCGACTCCGCCATGCCGGGCCGGTGCGGGTACACCAGCGAGGTGAACGCGCGGACGCCGAGGCCGCGCAGGAACGCCAGCCGCTCCTCCTCCGAGTCCCGGTAGCGGATGGGCCACTCGGTGCCGATCAGCGGGCCGGCCTCGTCGAAGTACTCCCAGACCGCGCTCATCAGCCGCTGCGGCATGAAGTGGACGTGGACGTCGATGATGCCGGGCAGGCCGAGCGCCCGCCAGAACGCCGGGACGGCTGAATCAGAACGAGGTTCGGTCACGTGCCGACCCTAGCCGGGACTCAGGCGATCTCGGCCAGGAGGGCGGGCAGGGCGGCGCGCAGTTCGCGGCGCCAGTACGGCCAGCTGTGCGTGCCCCGGTAGAAGTGCGTGGTGACCGGGATGCCGAGCTTCCTCAGCTTGCCCGCGAACTCCCGCGACACGGTGCAGGCAAGCGCCTCCAGCACGTCCGGGCCGGTGCCGGGACGCGGGTCGTAGGGGCCGGGGACGCCGTCGCCGGCGCTCACGTGGACGCGGACCCCGGCGAGCCGGTCGGCCAGGTCGTACGGGTTGTGCTGGCGCCACACGACGCGCTGCTCGTCCGGGTCGCCCCACACGTCCGTCCAGTCGAGGGACGGCGCGCCGATGGCGACGGTCAGCTCGACGAGGTCGGCGACGTCCAGCCCGGACGGGTCGCGGTGCAGCGTGTGGACGGGCCCGCTGAACGAGGCCGCCGCCCGGAACAGGCCGCGGTGCCTGGCCGCATACGCCAGGGCGCCGAGGCCGCCCATCGCGTAGCCCGCGACCGCGCGTTCGGGCCCGGCGCGGTATCCGCGCTCCAGAATCTGCCGCAGTTCCGCGAGATGAAACGTCTCCCACTGCGGTGCGCCGCCGTCACCGCGATTCCACCAGTCGGTGTAATTGCCGCACGCTCCGCCGTCCGGCATGACGACGATCACATCGGATTCCTCTGTCAGTTCCTCGATGTCGCTGTGGTCGCTCCAGGCCGTGTGGCCCTCGCCGCCGGCGGTGGCGCCGTGCAGCAGCCACAGCACCGGCCAGGTGCGGGAGGCGTCCCGTGACCAGCCACGGGGCAGCAGAAGGCGGACGTGGGCCACGCCCGCGAGGACGGGGGAACGGATCGCGAGGTCGAGCACCCGGCGGCGGGCCCGGCGCTCACCGACCACGGTCGCGCCGTCGTCGGCGGGGGCGGCCGAGGGGGCGGAGCCGCCGTGAGCGATGGACGCCGTGAGCCCGGCGATTCCGAGGATGAATCCCGCTCCCGCCACGCCGCGCAACCCCATGTTCCCGCCCCGGTCATTCAGATGTAGGTCCTCTGTAATGGTCCCCACTGACTGCCGTGTTTCAACGGCGGGTCATGGGTTTATAAAATATCGGGCCGGGAGTTCCGGTCCGTTCCTTGTAGGGTGACGCGGGCGAGGGGGCCGACCGGTCGAGATGCGGAGCGCCGAGATGCGGAGCAAGAAGAAGCTGGAGGAGGCGATCGCGGGCGGCGGGCGCGCCGCCCTGGTGGTCAACTCCCGCTCCCGGCGGGGCCGGCGGCTCTACGGCAGGGCCCGCCGGATGCTGCGCGAGGCGGGCGTGGAGTTCGTCCACGTGTTCCCGGTGACCGACCCGGCGCGGCTGCGCGAGCTGTTCGCCGACGTCCTCGCCATGGATCCCGACCTCGTCGTCGTCGGCGGCGGGGACGGCACCGTCGCCGAGGCGGTCGGCCATCTGGCGCACCGCGACATCGCGCTCGGCGTGCTGCCGCTCGGCACCACCAACAACTTCGCCCGCAGCCTGGAGCTGCCGCTGGACCTGGGCGGCGCGGTCCGGACGCTGGCCGTCGGCCGGGCGGGCGGCGGGAAGGTCGCCGACGTCGACGTCGGCTGGTTCGAGAGCACCGGCGACCCGCAGGGGGCGGGGCCCGGCGGCGACCGCGAGCACATCTTCGCGAACATGGTGTGCGTCGGCCTGTCGGTCCATGTCGCCGAGAACGTCCCACACCTGCTCAAGCGGTTCATGGGCCGCTCCGCGTATGCGCTGACGTCGGTCCGGCTGCTGCCCCGCCACGAGGCGTTCACCGCCCGCATCACGATCGACGGCGAGACCGTCGAGCTGGCCACGCACCAGCTCAACATCGCCAACGGCGCGCACCAGAGCGGGCAGCGCATCGCCCGCGACGCCAGCCCCGACGACCGGCTGCTGGCCGTCTACCGGTGGGGCGACGAGCGGCGGCTGCGGCTGGCGTCGGCGACGGCCAGGCACGTCCTCACCGGCCAGTGGCGGAGCCTGAACGAGGACGCGTTCCTCACCACCGCCCAGGTGGAGATCGAGACCGATCCGCCGCTGCGGGTCGACGTGGACGGCGAGATCCGGGGCCGCACCCCGGTGTCGATCCGGCTGCGCGGCAACGCCCTGCGCGTCATCGTCCCGCAGGCGTTCGCCGACACCTGATCACCCGCCCGCCGGGGCCGGGGCCTGCTCGCCCGCCATCACGTAGGCGCCCGACTCCAGCCGCTCGATCAGGCCGAGCGTCCAGCGCGTGGCCGCATCGGCGGAGTGCACCCACCATCCGAGCAGCTCGCGCAGATGGTCGGCCGGGTCCTGTTCCTCCAGGTCGGGGGCCACCGACCCGCGCCAGGCGGCCAGGCCGTCCAGCCGCTCGCGCAGCAGCCCGACGGCCTCGGCGCGCCGCAGCTCGGTGAGGAAGCCCAGCCCGGCCGTCAGCATCTCCGGGTGCCGGACGTCCACCGTGGCGAAGGCGCAGCGCAGCAGGCGCAGGAACTCCGCGCGGCCCGCCTCGGTGATCTCGTAGTCGGTGTGCGGCGGCCCCGCGTCGCTCTCCTCCATCTCGTGCGCCCGGAGCAGGCCCTCCTTCGCGAGCTGCTTGAGCGCGTGGTAGATCGAACCGGGGTTGATGTGCGCCCATTCGTCCGAACCCCACGAGATCAGCTCGCGGCGGATCTCGTACCCGTGCGCCCGCCCGAACCGCCGCACGCCACCGAGCACCAGCAGCCGCGTCGCCGACATCCCACCCCCCGATCGTCCGCGTCCAGGCTAGGGCCTCGCACCTCCGGCGGGGGCGGCTTGCCGCCACGGGCTACCGGGTCGCGTACACGAACAGCGACCCCAGCCAGAGCCAGCCGACGATGATCGTCACGCGCTGGACGAGACCGGCGTATGCGGAGTCCTGTTCCCACGCCTGCCCGAACACGCCGAAGCCGACGGCCAGGGCCGCGGCCGTCAGCCCGGAGTACCACTTCCATGCCGCGTCCGGAACGGCGAACACCGCGAAGCCGGCCGCGATCGGCAGTGAGCCGAAGACGAGCATCCCGGCCCAGTCGTGAAGCTTGTGACGCTGCGAGAACTCCGCCGGCGTCTCGTCGGGAGTCCCCGGCGGATAACCCCGCATGGCGTCCATCGGGAACACCCCGGAAGCCACCAGCGAGGCACCGAACACGCCGACCACGACCGCGAGCCCGACGCTGCCCGGCGGCTCCGCGAGGGCGCCCGCACCCGCCGCGATCAGCAAGCCGCACAGAACGAAGTTCGCGGTCTGCACCCAGCCGCGCGAGCCGAGTGCCAGAGCGCTGACCGGCTGCCGGACGGGCCGGTACCCCGGGCGGGTCCAGCCGTCCAGCAAGAACGTCACGATGAACAGCCATGAGCCCGCCGCGCCCAGCCACAACATCACCGACGTCATTTGGGCGACCTCACCGTCTCGTGCCCGTCCGCCGGCGGTCCGGGGCGCCCCGGTCGTCCAGGTCATCCGACATGGGGTGATCCTCCCAGAAGGAGCTGCCTCGCGCGCCCACGAGTACGGCCGCCCGGGGGCCGTCAGCCGCCGGCGAGGGCGACGAGCTTGACGAACACCAGGTCGGGATCGGCGGTGAGGTCGATCTCCTCGTCCAGATCCTCGACCTGGCGGTCGCCGGCGAGGACGAAGAATCCGTTGGCGAGGAACGCCTTCTCGGCGATCTCGGCCTGCCGCTCCCAGTCGAGGCGGCGCGGCTCGCGCAGCCGGTAGCCGTTCAGCTCCGCCTCGGCGCCGTCCGGCCGGACCAGGCCGTTGAACCGGTCGGACGGCCGCGCGTTGTGCCGGGCGACCTCCTCGCGGACCCGGAGCCTGATCAGCTCGCGGACGGTCGTCCGCTCCGGCAGCCCCTCGATCTGGACCTCGGTGACCGGCGTGCCGGTCGCGGTCTCGTCCCGGAAGGACACGGCGGGCATCAGGCACCTCGCTTGATCTGCATGAGGATCGACTCGTCGGTGATCGTGTCGTCGGCGGCGAGCAGGAACGCCTTGCTCAGGATCAGGGCGAGCCGCTCCTCCTCGAACGGCAGGAACACCTTGGCGCCGAGGCCGCGGCGTTCGGGAACGATGCACAGGAACGTGTCGTCCGGCTCCATCACGATGTTGGCGGAGCCCAGGTGGATCTTGTAGGTGCGCAACTCGCCCCGGACGACCAGGTAGCGCCCGTCGATCGAGCAGCGGCCGGCGATCTTCGTGCGCGGCAGGATGCGCTCCAGGGCGTCCTTGCGCGTCCGCGCGGACTCGTTCAGGTCGGCGTACCACTCGCGCACCCAGTACCGGTGCGGCTCGCCGTCCTCCCAGAGGGGGTCGGCGGCGATGGACGTGACGCCGACGAACAGGTCGACGTCCCGCATCGCCTCGCTGAACACCAGCGGCGGCAGGTCGGCGAGCCGCGCGTCCCGCCAGGCGCCGGCCACGCGGCGGGCGAAGCGGACACGGTCGGTCCCGGCGATCTCCTCCTCGCCCTGCCAGTCGGCGAGGACGTGGGTGAAGCGGACCTGCCACTCCCCCGCCGCGAGCGTGCGGACCGCCTCGTCCTCGTCGCCGCCGTCCCAGGGGCCGAGCAGGCCGCTCTTCCATCCGCGGGCCCGGAACAGCGCGAACATCCGCCGGTAGTGGCACAGGTGCGCGGCGAACCGGGTGGAGTACGTGCCGGTCTCCTCCTCGGCCGGGGTGAGCAGGTAGATCTCGCGGAACGCCTGCTTGAACGGCTGCCGGATCCGCCGGTCCATGATCAGGTCGCGCCAGGTCCGTACCTCGTCCGGCTCCGACCTGATCGGGTGCCAGAGCCTCACCTGGGCGTCGTCCGGCACGTCCGGGAGCTCGCCGAGTTCCGGCAGGACGGCCCGCCACTCGCCTGGGGCGACCTCGATCTCCCAGATGAGGCCGCGGACGGTCGGCCCCGCGATGGTGTGGTGGAGCAGCGAGTCCCGCCACCGGCCGAACGGCTGGGACGCGTCGACGGTGAAGCCGCCCTCCAGAGCGCGCGCGAGCGTGACCAGCTGGGCGCTCACCCGCTTGACGAGGTCGCGGAGGTCCTTGAGCTCCGCCTTGTGGTCGCGGCGGACGGGCGCGGGCACGCCCTTCAGGGCCTTGTCGTCCTTCTCGAAGGTCAGCTCGGCCTTGCCGGTCACCGTGACGGCGGCCGTGTAGCCGCCGACCTCCCTGCGCAGAGGACCGGGGTCGGGAAGGCGGAGGGCGACCTCGGTGCGCTCGGCGAGGGCCGCGTCGACCTTCTTGAGCATCTTGTCGAGCTCCTTCGGCACGCCCGCGTGCCGGACGCCGCGGCGGACGGCCCGGATCGCGGTGACCAGCTCGGGGGTCGGGAAGTCCTGCGCGGCCCGGACGATCTCGTACAACAGCCCCTGCGACGGCAGCGACCTCGCCTGCGTCGGCGCGACCGAGATGCCGGGCAGGAGTCCGTCGAGGAGGGCGGGGAGCCAGGGCTCGTCCCGTGCCAGCGCGACCCGCGCCGAGCGGCCGAGCGCGGCGACCTCGTCGGGGGTGAACGCCTTGTCCGCGCGGAACGGCAGCTCGCCGGCCTGGATCGCGCGGACCCGTTCGGCGGCGGTCTCCAGCGCCCGGCGCGCGTACTCCGCGTAGCCGGGGATCGCGGCGATGCGCTCCCAGCGGTCCGGGAGCGGCGGCGGCGAGGTGGAGGTGTGGCGCTGGTCCGTCTCGCTCAGCAGCACCCCGTGCTCCCGCGCGAGCCCCGCCAGGAAGTCGAGTTCGTCCAGCGCGATCGGCCCGGACCTGGTGCCGCGCAGGTGCTCGGTGGCGGCGCGCAGGACGCGGTCGCCCCCGATCCCGGCGATCGCGAGCAGCGCGAGCGGCTGGTCGGCGCGCCCGGCCTCCAGGAGGAACTCCACCAGGGTGCGGGCGGGGAGGGCGAGGTCGGGCCACGGGCCCGTGCAGCGCAGCAGAGCCCCCGCGCCGAGGGTCAGGTCGGCCCACTTGCGCGAGGAGAGCCCGGCGACGAGGGCGTTGAACATCCGCTCGCACGCCTCGGGCGTGTAGCGCGGCTGCCGCTCGCGGCCCTCGTCCTCCACCGCGAACCGGACGGACGTCGACACGTGGGGGAGGCCCTTGCCGCCGACCCCGTACGCGGCGGGGATGAGGGTGCCGAGGTCCTCGTCGGACAGGCGCGCGAGATCGGAACGGGACGGGCGGAACCCCTCGTCCTCGGGCGCCGGATCGGTCATGGCGCGCAGCAGCCGGGCGGTGAGGTCCATCAGGCTCCCCTTCTGATCTGCCGTAGCACGGTCTCGTCCGTGATCTTGTGGTCGGCGGCGAGCAGGAACGCCTTGCTGAGCACGAGGGAGAGCCGCTCGTCCTCGAACGGCAGGTAAAGCGTGCCCTGGCCCTTGCCCCTGGCCTGGACGACGCAGAGATAGGAGTCGTCGGGCTCCATCAGGATGTTGGCCGAGCCCAGGTGGATCTTGTAGGTGCGCAGCTCGCCCCGGACGACCAGGTAGCGGCCGTCGATCGAGCAGCGGGCGGCGATCTTCGTGCGGGGCAGGATCCGCTCCAGCGCCGCGCGGCGGACCTCGGCGGTCGCGGTCAGCTCGCCGAACGTCGTCGCGCGCCAGTAGGCGAGGTACCGGTCCTCGCCCCGGTCGGCCCACTCCGGGTCGGCGGCGATCGAGGTCACGCCGACGAACAGGTCCACGTCGCGCATCGCCTCGCTGAACACGACCGGCGGGACCTCGGCCAGCCGCGCCTCCCGCCAGCGGCGGCCGGCCCGGCACTCGAACCGGACCTGGTCGGTCGAGGCGTACTCCGGGGAGTACTCGGCCTCATCCGCCGGCTCGTGGTAGAGGCACGCCCGCCACCGGCCGCCGCCGAACTCGCCGCGCGCCTCGCCGTTGTAGCCGCCGTCGTAGCGGCCGAGGAAGTTCGCCTGCCAGCCGCGCTCCTTGAACAGCGCGTAGAGCCGCGGATAGCGGACGATGTGGGCCGCGAACCGGTTGGAGTACGTCTCCGTCTCCTCCTCGGCCGGGGTGAGCAGGTAGATCTCGCGGAACGCCTGCTTGAACGGCTGCCTGACCCGCTCGCCGGCGATCCGCTCGCGCCAGGAGCGGACCTCGTCGACCGCCGCCCGGATGGGATGCCAGAGCCGCACCCGCACCGGGTCGCCCTCGGGGGCCATCGCGGCGTGCCACGCGCCGTCCTCGCCCTGGAACTCCCAGATGAGGCCGCGGACGACGCCACCGGTGATCGGGTGGTCCCGGTAGTGCCGGCGCCACTCGCCGAAGGGCCAGGTACGGTCGTCCGACATCAGGCCCTCGACGCGCGCCCGCTCGGCCGAGAGCGTCGCCCGGACCTCCTTGGCGAGGGCCTTCAGCTCCTTCAGCTCGTCCGGGGAGCCGTCCTTGACCACGGCGGGCGCGGGACGGGTCGTCCGCCCGTCCGCGCCGGTGAACGTGAGCCGGACCGTCGCCGCGTCCTCGATCGCCACGCGCGCCGTGTGGTCCCCCAGCCGGCGCTCCAGCGCTCCGTCCGCGCCGAGCCCGTGGGACGGGACGCTCCGCTCGACGAGCTGCTCGGGCGTGATGCCCTGCCGTCCGGCCGCCGCCTGGATCGCGGTGTCGAGCTGCTTGCGCAGCGCCCGGTTCTTGATCTTCGCCCGCACCCGCCACAGCGACTCCAGCGCCCCGGGGTCGTCGATCGCGCCGAGCGCGTTGATCGCCGCGCCGGCGAGCTTGAGGTCCTGCTCCCAGTGGGGGCCGGCGACGCCCGCGCGCACGGCCAGGCCGGCCAGGAGCGGCGTCGCCTCCGCACCGCCGGTCAGCGCCGCCGCCCAGAGGACGCCGCGCGCGACATCCCCGTGGTTCTGGTGCACGAAGTAGTGGTAATGGTGCGGGCCGTGGGCCCAGTCCGCGTGGAAGCCGTACTTCTCACTGCACAGGGCTTCGTCCTCGGCGAGCGCACGGAGGCATTCGGCCACCGCCTCGCCCGCGCCCGCCTCGTCCGCGAGCGACACACAGGTCCGGCGCCACTTCTGCGCGGGACGCGGCGCCGACAGGCTCGCCAGGTGCCGGACGAACCGGGCCAGCTCGATCGTCGGCCTCGCCTCCGCGAGGTCCCGCAGCGCGGCGGCCCACGGCTCGCGGACGGGCAGCACCCCGTCGGGCACGTGCGAGGGGTCCGCGCCCTTCTGGATGGCCCACATGCGCTCGGTGACGGGGGCACGCCACCCGATCGGGACATCGGCGCGCGAGAACGCGCGATTCACCCGCCGCAGGGTGGGGGCCAGCTCGCGGCGCGCCTCCGCGTCGAGGCTCTCGGCCGCGGACAGGGCCATGGCGAGGGTCTGGGCGAACAGGGTTCCGCGGCCCTCGAACCGGCGTGTCTCCAGGAGCATCACCGCGGCCTCGTCGCGCGTCCACCGCCCGCCCCTCAGCACCAGCTTCCCGGCTTCGCTCCCGTAGAGCCAGTAACCGAGGTCGTCGGTGTCGGCGGCCGCGACGAGGCACAGCGCCACGGCCCTGGCCTCCTCGCCGGCACACCCCTCGAACCAGTGGCGGATCTCCGCGCCCATCCGCTCGGCCCGCTCCTCGTAGGTCCCGTAGGCCTGGCGGCGCTTGGACGACGCCTCCTCCCGGCGGCGGTCAAGGAGGTCGAGGAGGCGGCGGGCACGCTGGAGGGCGGCGGTGCGGACGTCGCCGAGGCCGTCCTCCCCCCGCGGTTCGGCCATGAGCGTGTCGTAGAGCATGGAGGGAATGCTGGCAGCCCGCACCGACACAACCATCCGATTCCGACATCTGTTCACTGACTTCGCGGTCACTTACGCTCGTGGGGGTACCGCAACAGAATCGGATTCGGGACGGCCATGACGCACAGCGCGGTGATCATCGGAAGCGGGTTCGGCGGGATCGGGATGGCGATCCGGCTCCAGCAGGCCGGCATCCGGGACGTGGTGGTCCTGGAGAAGGCGGAGGGCCTCGGCGGGACCTGGCGTGACAACACCTATCCGGGCGCGGCGTGCGACGTCCCGTCCCACCTGTACTCGTTCTCGTTCGAGCCCAAGACCGACTGGACGCGGCGCTTCCCGCCGCAGGGCGAGATCCTCGACTACCTGTGGCACTGCGCCCGCAAGTACGGGGTGCTGGAGAAGGTGCGGTTCGGCACCGAGGTGACCGAGGCCCGGTTCGACGAGGACCGGGCGGTCTGGCGGATCTCCACCACCGGCGGCGAACTGGAGGCGCGGGTGCTGGTGTCGGGGTGCGGGCAGCTCAACCGGCCCGTCCTGCCGGAGATCGAGGGGCGCGAGTCGTTCACCGGGACCGCCTTCCACTCCGCCCGCTGGGACCACGGAGCCGACCTGCGCGGCAAGCGGATCGCGGTGATCGGGACGGGCGCCAGCGCGGTCCAGATCGTCCCGGAGATCGCGAAGGAGGCGGCGGAGCTGCGGCTGTTCCAGCGGTCCGCGCCGTACGTGGTCGACAAGCCGGACCGGCTGTACCGGGGCTGGGAGAAGGCCGTCCTGAAGAACGTGCCGGGCCTGTACGAGCTGAGCCGCGCCCGCATCTACGCCTTGTACGAGTCGCGGGCACTGGGGTTCATCAAGTACCCCAAGCTGATGTCGCTGCTGGACAAGCGCTTCCGCGACACGCTGGAGGAGGGCGTCGGCGACCCCGCCCTCCGCGAGGCGCTCGTCCCGGACTACCCGATGGGCTGCAAGCGCATCCTCATCTCCAGCGACTACTATCCGGCGATCGCCCGGCCCAACGTCGACCTGGTCACCGACCCGATCGAGCGGATCACGCCGTCCGGCGTCAGGACCGCGGAGCGCGAGTACGACGCGGACGTCATCGTGTACGCGACCGGGTTCCAGACGACCGGTTTCCTGGCCCCCATGAAGATCGTCGGGCGGGACGGACGGGAGCTGAACGAGGCGTGGCGGGACGGCGCGCAGGCGCATCTCGGCATCACGGTCAGCGGCTTCCCCAACCTGTTCCTGCTGTACGGCCCGTACACCAACCTCGGGCACAACTCGATCATCTACATGCTGGAGTCGCAGTTCCGGTACGTGCTCGGCTGCGTGGACGCGATGCGCCGGCACGGGCTCGACTGGATCGACGTCCGGCCGGACGTGCAGGACGCCTTCACCCGCGAGATGCGGGAGCGGATGCGCTCGACCGTGTGGGAGGCGGGCTGCCAGAGCTGGTACATGGACGCCGACGGCAAGGTCGTCAACAACTGGCCCGGGTACACCTTCGCCTACCGCCGCGCGACGCGCCGCCCCGACCCGCGGGACTTCCGCGCGCGGCGGGCCGCCGCCGGGCCGCCGGGAACGGCATAGGCTCGTGCCATGCCGACCGCCTTCATCACCGGTGCGACCGCGGGGATCGGTGCCGCCTTCGCCCGCCGCCTCGCCTCCGACGGATTCGACCTCGTCCTGCTGGCCCGCGACACCGAGCGGCTGGAGCGGACCGCCGCCGAGCTGAGCGGCGAGTACGCCGTCCGGGCCGAGCCACTGACCGCCGACCTGTCCACCGAGGAGGGACTCGCCGCGGCCGAGGAGCGTGTCCGCCGGGACGTCGACCTGCTCGTCAACAACGCGGGGTTCGCCAACAAGGGCGTGTTCCTCGACGTGCCCGTGTCGGACGAGCTGACGATGCTGAAGGTGCACTGCGAGGCCGTCCTGCGGCTCACGCACGCGGTCCTGCCCGGGATGCTGGAGCGCGGCCGGGGCGGCGTCATCAACGTCTCGTCGGTGTCGGCGTTCGCGACGCGCGGCACGTACGGGGCGTCCAAGGCGTGGGCGGTGAACTTCAGCCAGGGCGTCGCCGCCGACATCCGGCGGCGGTCGCGGGGCGGGGTGCGCGTGATGGCGCTGTGCCCCGGCTTCGTGCACACCGAGTTCCACGACCGCGCCCAGATGGACATGTCGGACGTTCCCGGCTTCATGTGGCTGGACAAGGACGACGTCGTGGACGCCGCGCTGCGCGACCTGCGCCGCGGGGTGCCGGTCAGCGTCCCGAGCCCGCAGTACAAGGCGATCGTCACCGTCGGCAGGGTCCTCCCCCGCCGGCTGCTGGCACGGATGTCGTCCACTACCGGCCGTAAGTACAAGTGATCATGTAGTCAAGGGTCGCGGCCTTGTCACTGGCGTTGTGACAGGGCAGGGTAACAATCAGGTCGATTCGATGGCGCGCCGGAACGACGACATTGCCCACCGTCCACCAGCCCCCACCCCACCGCCATTCATTGGACGAGCTCCGCTCGGCCCGCCATCGAGAGGTCCTTCCCGATGGGTCACGACCTGGGTTATGCCGCCCTCGCGCTGATCGCGACCACCGTCTACTACATCGCGTTCCTCGTCTTCCGGATCTCCGCGCGCCGCATGGAACCGCTGCGCGGCAGCCGGCCGTTCCGCGTCGCCCGCCTCATGCTCACCGACCCGATCTGGCTGGGCGGCGGGCTGCTGCTGTTCCTCGGCCTCGGCTACGAGGTCGTCGCGTTCTCCGAGATACCGCTCACCGTCGCCCAGCCGATCTTCGCGATCGGCCTGGTCTTCCTCGTCGCGTTCGCCGTGCGCTTCCTCGGCGAGCGGCTGAGCGTCCGGGAGTGGGCGAGTGTCGCGCTGTTCGTCCTCGCCACGATGCTGATCGGGCTGTCGGCCACGTCGGAGGGACGGCTGCGGGCCGACGACACGCTCGCCGGCACGCTCGCGGCCCCGTGGACGATGATCGCCATCTGCGCCCCGGCGGTGATCATCGCGGCGCTGGTGTGGCTGGTCGGCGACCGCCGCGCGGGCGGCCGGCACGCCAAGAAGCTCGCCGGCGTCGCCTACGGCATAGGCGCGGGCGCGTGCGCCGGGCTCGCCGAGGCCGGCATCCGGGGCATCTCGATCGTGTACGAGGAGACCGGGAGCGTCCAGGCGGTGATGGAGTCCGTCTACCCGTACCTGACGATCGGCCTCGCCGCGATCGCGCTCGGCCAGCTCCAGGTCGCGCTCCAGCGCTGCCGGATCGCGATCGTCGCGGTCGTGCTGACGGTCATCGGACGCACGTACCTGATCGTCAGCAGCACCGTGCTGTTCGGCGAGGAGTGGCCGGACGAGGCGATGCCGTTCGCGCTGCGGACGGGGGGCTTCGTGCTCGCGCTGGTCGCGCTCGTGACGTTCCCCCGGTACGAGGAGCCCGGCAGGACGGGGAGGCCGCCGGTCCCGGCCACGCGGAGGGACTCCGGCGCCCTCCGCTGATCCGCGGGCCTCGCGGAGGCGCCCGTCACCGGCCGGACTTCGGCACCCCGGAAAGGGCGCCGGCGGTCCGGTGGAACGCTCCGACCCGCGCGGAGGGATAAACTCCCCAGCGTGTCCGAGCCGAAGTTCGAAGTCCAGATGCTCCACGACCGCGTCATGATCAAGGTCGACAAGGACAGCGGCGAGCGCCGCAGCACCGGCGGGATCGTGATCCCGGCGACGGTGGAGCAGTCCAACCGGCTGGTCTGGGGCGAGGTCTGCGGCGTCGGCCACCACGTGCGCATCGTCAAGCCCGGCGACCGGGTGCTGTTCCACCCGGGCGACCAGTACGAGGTCGAGATCCAGGGCGAGAACTACCTCGTCATGCGCGAGCGCGACCTGCACGCCATCGCCAGCGAGCGCCCGGAGCACGGCACCGGCCTCTACCTCTGACCGGCCGGTCCCGCGATCGTCCGGCGGTGGAACCCGCCGGTACGTCCCCATAAATCAACCTTCTGGTCATTGAACGGAAACCCGCCGGTCCCCGGGGCACGGGCAGGTTCTTCCTCGTGTCCGTCGGATCGAGCGTCACGACATCGCCGCGCGAGGACGAGTCCGTCTCGCCTCCCCGCCGCCGCGCCGTCCCCGCCTGGCTGCCGCCGGGAGTCCTCGCGCTGGCCTGGCTCGCGGTGCTGCTGGCCCATCTGCGGACTCCCGCGCCGTCCGACCAGCTCAACTACATGACCGCCGCGGCGCACTTCCCGGGACCCGTCGAGGGCACCACCGAGATCCACCAGGTGACGCGGTACGGCCTGGTGCTCCCGGTCCGCCTCGCGATCACGGTGTTCGGCTACTCCCAGGCCGCGTACGCGATCGTGCCGGTCATGGCCGCGCTGGCGCTGCTCCTCGGCACGTACGCGCTGGGCACGCTGCTGTTCTCCCGGACGGCGGGCGTCGCGGGGGCGCTGATCACGGCCTCGGCGACCCCGGTGTTCAGGTACTCGACCGACCTGCTGCCCGACGTCCTCGCGACGGCCCAGTTCACGTGCGCGCTGGCCCTGGCGGTCTTCGTCGCGCGGCGTCCGGACGCGCCGGGGCGGCTGCCGCTGCTGGCGGTGGGACTGCTGCTCGGCTGGTCCTACATGACCCGCGAGTTCGTCGTCTTCATGTGGCCGGTCGTCCTGGTGCTGCTCTACCGCAGAGCGCGCCTGACGGGGCTCCTGTGGGCGGCGGTCCCGGTCCTGTCCTGCGTCGCCGTGGAGCTGACGCTGTGCTGGCGGCTCTACGGGGACCCGTTCGCGCGCATGCTGGCCATCGTCGGTCACGGGCAGGGCGCTTCGACGCCCGAGATCGCCGCCACCTATCGGGACAAGCCGCGGATGGAGTACGTCATGCGGCTGCCCGACACGCTGTCGGAGTATCCGGAGGGCGGCCTCTTCGTCGTCCTGCTCTGCCTGACGCTGCTGGGCGGGGTGCTGTTCCTGCGCCGGACGGCCGTGCCCGTCGCCGCGTTCGCCTCGCTGTGGGTGCCGCTCACCCTGCTCGGCGGGGTGATCGATCCGGCCGCCCCCAGCCTGCGGCTGCAGCTGATCCGCTACTGGATCCCCCTGTTCCCGGCGATCGTGCTCGGCGGCGTCGGGCTGCTCTGGCTCGGCGCCGTGTTCCTGGCCCGCCGCACCCCGGCCGGCGCGCGGACGCGGTTCGCGGCGGCCGCCGTGGCGGTGCTGGCGACGGCGGCCGTCGTCTCCGGCACCGCCGCGCGCCACTGGTGGGCGGAGCCGGTCACCAGGGCGGGCGGCGCGACCCAGATGGAGGCGCTGCGCTCCTGGCTGAGCGGTCACGGCGGCGCCTCTCCGCGCATCTGGACCGATCTCCGGAGCGGCCGGGTCCTTGAGGTCTACCGGCAGGGCCCGTGGGGCGGACGCGCCTGGCCGGCCCGGATCGAGACCATCCGTCCCGGTGAGGGGACGCCGCGGCCGGGAGACCTCCAGCTGCGCTTTGACGCCGATACCGGCGATGTGTGCCCCTACTGCCACGCGGCGGCCCAGACCGCGTTCAAGGAGCCGATCTGGAGAGACCCCGGCTGGAGGCGGGTCTTCAGCACCCCGGATCACGTGGTCGTCGTCTACCGGCTGGTCCAGGAGGCCCCGCCCCGGCCGCCCTCCGGTCGCGCGGACGCCTCGGACGGCGGCGACGGTGAAAGTGGTCGCCGTGGCGCGGTTCCCGTGCAGGCCACCGCACCCGCCGCGGGCACCTCGTGACCATGCGGCGCGTTCCGGGCCGGCGGGGGCGGGCGCCGGTCAGACGACGATCGTGGCGGTGGAGCCGGCGCGGTCCTTGGTGACGCGGAGCTGGGCGGGGATGCGGGCGCGCAGCTCGGCGACGTGGCTGACGACGCCGACGGCCCGGCCGCCGTCGCGCAGGGCGTCCAGGACGTCCATGACCTCGTCGAGCGTCTCCTCGTCGAGGGTGCCGAAGCCCTCGTCCACGAACAGCGTGCCGATCTCGGTCCCGCCCGCCTCGGCGGTGACGACGTCGGCGAGGCCGAGGGCCAGAGAGAGGGAGGTGATGAACGACTCCCCGCCCGAGAGGGTCACGGGGTCGCGTTCCAGGCCCGTCCAGGCGTCGGCGACGCGCAGGCCGAGGCCGCCCGCGCCCTTCGTGCGGTCGCCCGCCGCCTTCTCCGTCGTGTGGACGAGGACGTAGCGGGCTCCGGACATGCGCGACAGCCGCTCGTTCGCGGCGGCGACGACCTGTTCGAGGCGGGCGGCAAGCACGTACGCCGACAGCGACATGGCGTGCCGGTTCGCGGCGTGCTTGCCGGACGCCAGGCCCGCGAGGCGCTCGGCGACCTCGTGGCGCTCGGCGGCGGGACGCCACGCGGCCGCGGCCTCGCCGAGCTGCCCGCGCAGGGCGGCCAGGCGGTCGCGGCGGTGCCGGGCGCGGTCGGCGGCGCTCGCGGCCGCGGTGTGCGCGGCGTCCGCCGCGGCGAACGCCGCCTCAAGGGCCGGGAGGTCGGGGTCGGGGCCGGCGGCGGCCGCGGCGAGCGCCGGGTCCGCGAGCAGGTCGCGCACGGCGGCCTCCTCATCGTCAAGGCGGCGGATCCTGTCGCGCAGGACGCCCTGCTCCTCGTCGGGCATCGCGGCTTCGAGGATCTCCTCGGGCGTGCGGAACCCCTCGGCCTCGGCGGCGGCCTTCGCGGCCGCGCGGGCGGCGGCCAGCTCCCGCGCGGCGAGATCGGACCCGCGCAACGCCTCGACCGCCTCGGCGAGCACGTCGGCCTCCCGGCCCAGCCGGGCGATGCGGGCTTCGAGCGTCGCGTCGGCACCGCGCGCCTCGTCCAGCTCGGCGGAGAGCCTGTCCCGCTCGGCGGACAGCTCCCTGTCCTTGGCGCGGTTGCCGGTGAGGGCCTGGGCGATCTCGTGCTGGGCGTCGCGGACGCTGTCGAGTTCCCGCTCGTCCCGGTGGAGGGCGGCCTCCAGGCGTTCGGCCTCGGCGGCGCGGGCCTCCGCGTCCTGGAGCGTCCGCTCGGCGCCGGCGACCTCCTCGGCGAGGGCGCCGGCGGCCGTCTCGCCGGCGGTCTCCAGCAGGTGGTCGAGCTCGGTGCGCCGCGCCTCGATCTCCTTGCCGGTCTGCTCACGGACGGCCTCCGCCGCGTCGGAGCGGCCCTGGGCCTCGTCGATCTGCTCCTCGCTCGGGATCGGCGCGAGGGACGTCACGGGAGCCGGGTGCTCGGTGGAGCCGCAGACCCGGCAGGGTTCGCCGTCCGCGAGGTCCTCGGCGAGGACCGCCGCCATGCCGTCCAGGCGCGCCTGGCGGAGGTCCAGCACGCGCTGGCGGGCGTCCTGGGCGGCGTCGACCGTGTCGCGGTGGGCCGACTCGGCCTCGGCGAGGAGATGTTCCACCTGGTCGCGGCGGTGTGCGGCGTCGAGGCGCCGGCGGGCCTCGGCGACCGCGGCCTCCGCCCCCTGGCGCCCGGCCGCCGCGACGCGGGCCTCGTGCAGCGCGGCGCGGCGCGTCTCGACGATGCCCGGCAGGTCGGCGAGGGACGCGGCGACCCGCGCCTCCTCCGGTTCGAGGCGGGCCAGCTCGCGGGCCAGCTCCGCGCGCTCGTCCTCGATCCGCCGGAGCCTGGCGGACGCGGCGCGCCTGCCGTCCAGCGTCGCGGCCTCGTCGCGGCGGGCGCGCTCGGCCTTGACCAGGACGTCCTCCGAGGCGTTCGGCGGCAGCAGCGCGCCGGCCCCGGCGCGCGTCTCGTCGGCCCAGCGGCGCGCGCGGCGCGCCTCCTCGTGCCGCGCCTGGACGGCGCGCACCAGCGGGACGACCCGGTCGGCGCGGGCGGCGGCGTCGAGGCGCGAGGCCATCCGCGACTTCTCCTCGGCGTGCTCCCGGAGGGCGGCGCGGCGGGCGAGGGCCTCGGCGTGCCGGCGCCGCAGGCCGACGAGCGCCTTCGCGTCCTCCAGCGCCTCGCGGGACGCCTCCAGCGCCGCCGCGGCCTCGCGGCGCAGCTCGCCGGTCACCGCGCGGACGTCCTCGTGCCCGCCCGCCAGCTCGGCCGCCCACGCGGGCAGCGCTCCGGTCTCGGCGAACGGCTCCGCCACCGGTTCGGCGCGGCGCGGCGCCGGGACGGCCGGGCGTCCCCCGTCCGGCGGCGCGGCGCCCGTCGTCTCGGCGATGCGGTCGGCGATCGAGGACGCGGCCGCGCCCAGCTCGGCCGCCTCGCGTCCCGTGGCGGCCCGCCGGTCGGCCAGCCACTTCTCGACCTGGGTGAACACCTCGGCGGCGAAGAGCCGCTCCAGGACCTTGCGTCGGTCGTCGGCCCCGGCGCGCAGGAACCCGGCGAACTCGCCCTGGGGCAGCAGCGCGACCTGGCAGAACTGGACGGCGGTCATCCCGAGCAGCCGCGAGATCAGGTCGCCCGCCTCGTCCAGCCGCGTGGTGAGCCCGACCCACGTGCCGTGTTCGAGCTCTTCCAGGATGACCTTGGCGTGCTCGGCCGTCGTCCCCGAGCCGCGCAGTTTCGGCCGTTCCCACGCGGGCGACCGCGTGATGCGCAGGCGGCGGCCCCGGATCGTCGTCTCCAGCACCACGCGCGGCCCGGTGCCGGGGGCGGCGTGGTCGCTGCGCAGCCCCTTCACGGCGTTGCGGGCGCCCGGCACCTGCCCGTACAGCGCGAAGCACACCGCGTCGAGGATGCTCGTCTTGCCCGCGCCCGTCCGGCCCTGGACGAGGAACAGCCCGGCGTCCGACAGCGCGTCGAAGTCGATCTCCTCGGTCTTCGAGAACGGCCCGAACGCGGTGACCTCAAGCCGGTGGAGCCTCAACCGAGCGCCTCCTTCCGGCGGCACGCCTCGAACGCCTCGTGCAGGAGGGCGCGTTCGGCGCCGGTCGCGGGGCCGTCGGTGACCTCGGCGACGAAGTCGCCCGCGATGTCGAGCGCGGAGCGTTCGCGGACCCGTTCGGACCAGGTGCGGGCGCCGTCCGTCCCGCCGCCCTCGGGTGCGAAGCCGAGCACGAGCGCGTGCGGGAACCGGCGGCGCAGCCGCTCCATCGCGCCGGACGGGCGGCGCGGGTCGGTGAGCGTGATCTGGAGCCAGCGGTCCTCGTGCTCGCCGAACCGGGCGTCGGTGAGCAGGTCGTCGATGCGGCCGCTGATGCGCGCCAGGCGGCGCGGCACGGGCGCCTCCACGAACTCCGCGGTGACGCCCTCGGCGCTCAGGTCGATGAGCCACGAGCCCTTGACGTGCCCGTCCTCCGAGAACGAGTACGCGAGCGGTGAACCCGAGTAGCGGACGCGGTCGGTGATGCGCCAGGCGCCGTGCAGATGGCCGAGCGCGGCGTAGTCGACGCCGTCGAACACCGAGGCCGACACCTGCGACGATCCGCCGACCGAGATGTCGCGCTCGCTCTCGCTGGACTCGCCGCCGGTGACGAACGCGTGCGCGAGCACGACCGACCGCTGCGGGCGGGCGGCGGCGTCCTTCCGCACGCGGCGCATGGCCTCGGCGAGCGCGGCGGCGTGGCTGCGTTCGTCGAGGTCCCAGGGGTGCCGGACGAGTTCCGGCTCCAGGTAGGGGATGCCGTAGACCGCGGCGTCACCGACGACGACGGGTTCCCCGACGGAGGAGAAGTCGGTGCGGACGTGCACGCCCGCGGCGTCCATCAGCGCCGACCCGAACCCGAGGCGCCGCGCCGAGTCGTGGTTGCCCGCGATGAGCACGACGCGGGTGAGGGCGGCGAGCCGCTCCAGCGCCTCGTTGCACAGCCGGACCGCGTCGACGGCCGGCAGCGCGCGGTCGTAGACGTCGCCGGAGATCAGCACGCAGTCGACCCGCTCCGCCGCGACGGTGCCGACCAGGTGGTCGACGAACGCCGCCTGCGCGGCCAGCAGGTCCTCGCGGTGGAACGATCTGCCGAGGTGCCAGTCGGAGGTGTGCAGGATTCGCATGTCGCAGCAACCATAGGCACCCCCTCCGACACATCCCGCGCAGAAACGCCGGGCCGCCACGAACGTTCTCTGCTCCTTCTTCGCCGCATGCCCCTCTCGCCCGATGAGCGGCCGGGCGCGCGGGAGGTGCGCCGGATCTTCGACTCCGTGCGCCCGCACTAGGCTGGTCGGGTGAGTGATCGCCCCTACGTGCTGCTGAGCTGCGCGATGTCCGCCGACGGGTACATCGACGACGCGACGCCGGAGCGGCTGCGGCTGTCCAGCGCGGCGGACTGGGACCGGGTCGACGCGGTGCGCGCCGGGTGCGACGCCATCCTCGTCGGCGCGGGGACCGTCCGGGCCGACGACCCGCGGCTGCTGGTCCGCTCCGAGACGCGGCGGCAGAAGCGGGTCGCGCGGGGGCTGCCGCCGGACCTGACCAAGGTGACCCTGACCTGGAGCGGCGACCTCGACCCCGGCGCCCGGTTCTTCACCACGGGCGAGTCGCCGAAGCTGGTGTACGCGCCGCCCCCCGCGGCCGGGGAGCTGGCGTCGCGGCTGGACGGCCTGGCCGAGGTCGTCGACGCCGGCGACCCCCTCTCCCTGCCCGCGGTGCTCAGCGACCTTGCCGGGCGGGGCGTCAAGCGGCTCATGGTCGAGGGCGGCGGCGGCGTCCACACGCTGTTCCTGACCGGTGACGCGGTGGACGAGATCCAGCTGGTGGTCGCGCCGTTCTTCATCGGCGACCCGTCCGCTCCGCGGTTCGTCCGGTCCGGGCTGTTCCCGCAGTCACCGGAGCGCCCGATGCGGCTGGCGGAGGCGACCCGCATCGGCGACCTGGCCCTGCTCCGCTACCTGACCGGGAACGCGCGTGGATGATCTCGCCGCCGGCGGCCCCACGGCCGATCGGCACTGGCTGGAGCGGGCGTGCGACCTGGCGAGGCTGTGCCCGCCGTCGCGCACGGCGTTCTCCGTCGGCGCGGTCATCGTCGGCGCGGACGGGCGGGAGGTCGCGCGCGGCTTCTCCCGCGAGAACGACCCGCACGACCACGCCGAGGAGGCCGCCCTCGCCAAGACCGCCGGGGACCTGGCCGGGGCGACCGTCTACAGCTCCCTCGAACCGTGCGGGCACCGGGCGTCGCGCCCCCGCCCGTGCGCCGAGCTGATCGTCGCGTCGGGTGCGCGGCGGGTCGTGTTCGCGTGGCGGGAACCGGCGCTGTTCGTCGAGGGCACGGGCGCCGGGATCCTCGCGGCGGCGGGCGTCGAGCTGGTCGAGCTGCCCGGACTCGCCGGCCGCGCCCGGGAACCGAACAGGCACCTCCTCTAGCGTCAGGAGAAGTCGGGGTCGGCGTGGGGCCGGCCTTTGAGTTCGTGGAAGCCGGGGACGCCGGAGACCAGGAGCGTCCCGTCCCAGAGGCGCCCGGCCTCCTCGCCGCGCGGAATCCGGGAGATGACCGGGCCGAAGAAGGCGCGCTCCCCCACCGCGACCACCGGCGTGCCGATGTGCGGGCCCACCTTGGCGATCCCCTCGGCCGTCGAGGCGCGGATCCCGTCGTCGTACTCCGCCGACTCCGCCGCGGCCGCGAGCTCCGCGGACAGGCCCGCCTCCTCCAGCGCGCGGGGGATCGTCCGCGTGTCCATCTCACCGCGCTCGTGGACGCGGGTCCCGAACGCCGTGTAGAAGCGTCCGAGCGCCTCCCGGCCGCCCTGCTCGACGACGGCGGCGCAGACCCGGACCGGCATCCAGAGGTACCCCTCCGGGTCGTTCTCCGGATCATCGTCCCGTCCCTCGTTCAGGGCGGAGAGACTCAGCACGTGCCAGCGCGGATCGATCGGCCTGACCTCGGCCGCCTCCAGCAGCCAGCGGGACGTGATCCAGGTGTACGGGCACGAGGGGTCGATCCAGACATCGACGGTTTCAGCCATGGGCCGGTTATACCGGACGGCAGGTGAGACCCGAGTCTCATTCCCCCTTCCACCGGGCCGGGACCCCGTGCGATGCTGACCCAAGCAAGCACTCGGTTATCCCTGAGCCCCGTCGGGCAGGAGGCACGGCAGCATGCGTGAGCACGATCGGCTGTTCATCGGCGGCGAGTGGGCCGCCCCGGCCGGCACCGGCACGATCGACGTCATCTCCCCTCACACCGAGGAGGTGATCGGAAGGGTCCCCGAAGGCACCGAGGCCGACATCGACGCGGCGGTCGCGGCGGCGCGGCGCGCGTTCGACGAGGGCCCCTGGCCCCGGATGACGCCCGCCGAGCGCGCCGAGATCGTCGGGCGGCTCTCCGCGGTCTACGCCGAGCGGCAGCAGGAGATGGCCGACCTCGTCACCGCCGAGATGGGCTCGCCGATCATGTTCTCGGTGTTCGGGCAGGCCGCCATCCCGCAGATGGTGCTGCAGTACTACGTGGACCTCGCCGCCGCCTACACCTGGGAGGAGGAGCGGCAGGGCATGCTGGGCCCGGTCACCGTGACCCAGGAGCCCGTGGGCGTCGTCGCCGCGATCGTCCCGTGGAACGTCCCGCAGTTCACGCTCATGCTGAAGCTCGCCCCCGCCATCATCGCCGGCTGCACCGTGGTGGCCAAGCCGTCCCCCGAGACGCCCCTGGACACCTACCTGCTCGCCGAGTGGATCAAGGAGGCCGGGATCCCGGACGGGGTCGTCAACATCGTCCCGGCCGGGCGCGAGGTCGGCGCGCACCTCGTCGCGCACCCGGACGTCGACAAGGTCTCCTTCACCGGCTCCACCGCCGCCGGGCGCACGATCGCCGCGGTCTGCGGCGAGCAGCTCAAGCGCGTCACGCTGGAGCTGGGCGGCAAGTCCGCCGCGATCATCCTCGACGACGCCGACCTGGCCTCCACGATCGAGGGCTTCAAGCTGGCCTCGCTGATGAACAACGGCCAGGCGTGCGCCGCGCAGACCCGCATCCTCGCGTCCCGGCGCCGCTACGACGAGGTCGCCGACGCCCTCGCCACCATGGTCGGCGGCCTGTCCGTCGGCGAGCCCGCCGACTACGGCACCGAGATCGGCCCCCTGGTCGCCAAGCGGCAGCAGGAGCGGGTGGAGAACTACATCCGCGTCGGCCAGGACGAGGGCGCCAAGCTGATCACCGGCGGCCTGAACCGCCCCCACGACCGCGGCTGGTACGTCGCCCCCACCGTCTTCGGCGACGTCGGAAACGACATGCGCATCGCCCGGGAGGAGATCTTCGGCCCGGTCCTCGTCCTGATCCCCTACGAGGACGAGGCCGACGCCGTCAGGATCGCCAACGACAGCGAGTACGGCCTCGGCGGCTCGGTCTGGACCTCCGACGCCGCCCACGGCGTCGAGGTCGCCCGCCGCATCCGCACCGGCAGCTGCGGCGTCAACATGTACACCATCGACCCGGGCACCCCCTTCGGCGGCTACAAGAACAGCGGCCTGGGCCGCGAGCTGGGCCCCGAAGGCCTCCACGCCTACCTCGAACACAAGTCCATCCCCCACCCCGCCTGACGCGGAACCACGCCTTCCCTTTCGCCCTTTCGCGTCGATTGCGTATCGGGGGCGTGGGGGCCGTACCGTAGTGCGCCGTGTCTCCTAGCACTGAGAACCCGGCGGCCAGTCTCGACGACGTCCTTGTCGGCGAGGCGGTGCTGGGCGTGTACCGGCAGATGTTCGCGGCGCTGGCCCGCGACAGCGGGGCCGTCGTGGACGATCCCGAGCTGGTGGACGTCGCCGAGACGCTGCTCGCCGCGTTCGCCGACGCGGGCGAGGACGGGCTGAGCCGCGAGCAGATGCGGTACGTGTGCCGCCGCTATCCGGCGGAGGTGTTCGACAACCGGCTGCGGGTGCTGAAGGGGCTCGGCGCCGTGCGGGAGGTGTTCCCCAAGCCGAACCAGCTCCGGTACCGGGCGTCGTTCACGAGCGTCGTCGGGCTCATGTTCGTCCGCCGCATGATGCTGGACGGCGGCCAGAGCGAGATGCACCGGCTCCTCGCGCTGGAGCAGCTCAACGTGGCCGACCCGCGCATGACGCCCGAGCAGGCGCGGGACGGCGCGGACGGTCTCGCCCGCGCGTTCCGGCTGTGGAGCGTCGAGCTGGTCACGCTGGCGAACGGGACCATCGAGGAGCTCCGCGAGCAGGCGCCGAAGCTGTGGGGCACCGAGGAGATCCTGCTGCGCGCCGAGCGGCTGCACGGCGCGATCCTGCGCCGCTGGCCGCAGCTCGACCGCACGTGCACCGACCTGCGCGCCGCCATCTACGCCTACGGCGACGCGTCCCGGCGCGCGGCGGCCCGCCTGTCGGACTCGGCGGGTACGACCCGGAACCTGACGCTGCTGCCGCCCGAGACCTGGCGCACCTTCACCCGGACCGCGTCGCGCGAGGACCTGGCGGCCGTCCTGGACGGGTTCGTGTTCGACGCGGCTGCGCCGTGGCACGAGCCGTCCGCCGTGGTGACGGCCGTGGAGGACGGCCCGCGCGCCACGCCCTCC
>NZ_SMKH01000094.1 GCF_004348515.1 Actinomadura sp. KC345
GGCCGAAGAGGTCCAGCGCCGCGATCAGGCCGAAGATCGCGAAGCCGTGCCGGTAGTGCAGGACCTCGTAGAACAGGGCGCAGATGAGGAACACGACGACCAGGGCGCCGAAGAGCTCGGGATGCGGGACGAGCCGCGCGTACTCGGGTTTCAGCGCGCCGCGCCGCGCGATCCGCACGACCCTCAGCACCAGCGCGGACACCATCAGGATCAGCGCGATCCCGCCGATGAACCCGCGTTCGAGGACGGAGGCGATGTAGTCGTTGTGCGCCTCCTGGACGTAGGACTCCTGCCGCTCGCGCATCTGCGTCTCGGTCTGCGCGGCGCCGATGCCCCACGGATGGTCCTGGTCCTGGATCATGTTCCAGGTCGTCGCGAAGACGGTGCTGCGGGAGTCGGTGCTCTCCCCGGTCGTCCGTCCGACGGAGTCGCGGATGATCGGTGACGCCTGGCCGGCGCGGTCCAGGAACGGCTGGACGTCGACCTGGGTGACCACGGTGACCGCGCCGCCGCCGAGGAACACGGCCGCTGCGCCGACCGCCGCCGCGTGATGGGCCTTGCCCTCGCGGAGCAGCCGGAACAGGTAGCCGAGCAGCAGGGCGCAGCAGAGCGCGAGCAGGCCGCCGTTCGAGCCCGTCAGCAGCTCGGCCGCGATGAGGATCCCGCACACGGTCCAGCGCAGCCACCTGCGTTCGGGGAACCGGGTGGCGCGCACGATGAAGAAGACGCAGATGAACCAGTTCGCCGCGTAGTTGGCGTCGCCGAAGGTGAACATCAGGCGCTCGCCGTCGACCTGCCGGCCGGACAGCGCGTCGAGCCCGAGCGCGAAGCCGGCCATCATGACGAGCGCGTAGATCGTGCCGGTCCAGACGAAGGCGCGCAGCGCGAGGCGGAACAGGGACGGATCGCGGCCGAGGTTGGCGACGCAGACCGCCCACAGCAGCACGAACAGATCCTTGACGAGGGTGAGCGCCCCGGCGCCGTCGTTGGCGAGCGCCGCGACCGCGCCCGCGAGGACGGTGAGCAGGGTGGGCAGCAGGAACGGCCAGCGGACCGGAAGCCTGCGCGTCCCCGCCCACAGGAACGTCGTGACGGCGAACACGATCAGTGCGAGATCGGGCAGCGCCGTGTTGCCGGGGCCGGGGCCGAGCCCGGCGGGCAGCAGCATCGGCAGCGACGCGATGCCCGCGACGAGCGCGACCGCCTCCGGCCGCCACCGCCGCCGGGGCCCGGCCGGTTCCCGGGGCGGCTCCCGCGGCGGCGCCACCCCGGCTGGGGCGGCCCTGCCCGGGGTGACGCTGCCCGGGGTGACGCTGGTCGCGGTCGCCGTCATGACCGCTGGTAGGGCCTTCTCGAGGTGCCCCGGTAGGTCTCGTCCAGCACCGTGCCGAGGTGGGCGGGGGTGAACCACTCGCCGACGCGGCCGCGGGCGCGCTCGGCCATCCGGTCGGCGGCGGCCGGGTCGTCGAGCATCGCCGTGATGGCGCCGGCGAGCCGCTCCGGGTCCTCCGGCGGGACGAGCAGGCCGGTCTCGCCGGCGAGGACCAGGTCCTGGTTGGACGGTACGGCCGTCGCGACGAGCGGGATCCCGGCGCCGATCGCCTCGACCAGCACGCAGGGCAGGCCCTCCCAGCGGCTCGCCATCGCCATCAGGTCGAACGCGGGCAGGACCGCGGCGACGTCGTCGGTGTGGCCGAGCCAGCGCATCCGGTCCTCGACGCCGAGCTTCGCGGTGAGCTTCGCCAGCCGGTCCGCCATGGGGCCCCCGCCGACCCACAGCCCGAACACGTCGTCCGGCAGCCGGGCGACGGCCTTCGCGAAGATCTCCGGGCCTTTCTGGAAGGTGAGCCGGCCGATCGACCCGACGACCTTCACTCCGAGGGGGAGGTCGAGGCGGCGGCGCGCCTGCGCCCTGGCGCCCGGGGCGGTCGCGTACGCGTCGACGTCCACGGCCGGCCACGACAGCCGCACGCGCTCCGGCGTCGTGAGGCCGAGCCGCAGCGCGGTCGTCACCGTGTCCGTCCCGACCCCGAGGAACGCGTCGGTGTGCTTAGCGGCGATGCGTTCGAGGCGGATGTAGGCGGTGCGGCGCGCCCACGACTGGAACTCGTTGAACGGGAACCCGTGCCAGGTGTGCACGATTCGGGGGACCCCGGCGCGGGCCGCCGCGAGCCGCCCGATGACGCCCGCCTTGGAGGAATGGGTGTGGACGACGTCGTACCGGCCCTCCGCCAGCACTCTGGTGAGCGTGGACAGCGCGGCGAGGTCGTCGCGCGGCGAGATCTGCGGAACCAGCGGCCCCACCTGGACGATCTCCATCCCGGCGCGGTGCGCCGCGGGCGTGAGGTCCCCGGCGGCGGCGTTCGCGACGGCCTCGTCGCCGTAGAGCACGGTGCCGCGGCCCGCGGCCGGGCGGCCGGCGGACGGCTCGCTGTCCATGCCGACGCCGCCGGTGACGATGGCCCGCTCGTACGTGCCGTCCGGCAGCGCCATCGCCCCGTTCAGCGCGACCCGGCCGCCGCCGCCGTTGAAGCGGGTGATCACTTGCGCGACTCGCAGCTTCCTGCCCGTACTCACGGCTCACCTCTACTCATGGCGCATCCCGCTACTCATGGCGCACCCCGCAGGCCGGGAGGGGGCGCCGGGCCGGGCGGTACTCCGGCAGCAGGCGGCGCAGCAGCAGCCGCACCCCGGCCTCGTCGCCCGCCCCGGCCGCCTCGGCGAGCTCGTCGAGCAGCCGCGGCAGCCCGGCGGGCGGCGGCACCGGCCGGGTCCCCCAGATCTTCGGGTGAGCGGTGCGGATGCGCCGCTCGGAGTCGGCGAACGCCTTCTCGGCGAGCTTCTCGCCGGGCCCGAGTCCGCTGAACCTGATCGTCACCGCGGGCGAGCGGAGCTGCGCGGCGTACCGCTGCACGAGGTCGAGCACCGGGAGCGGGCGGCCCAGGTCGAGGGCGAACGTCTCCGCCTCCTCCGCGAGCGCCGCCGCCTCGATCAGCAGGCCCGCCGCCTCCGTCACCGTCATGACGTGCCGCGCCGCCTCCGGGTGCGTGATCGTGATGACCTCGCCGGCCGCGATCCGGTGCGCGAGCGGGCCGAGCGGCCCGAGCGGGGCGCGCGGCGCGCCGATGACGTCGCCGACGCGGACGGCCGCGAAGCACGTCGGGCCGCCCGTCGCCGTCTGCAGCAGCAGCTCCCCGAGCCGCATCGTCGCGCCCAGCACCGACGTCGGCTCCGCCGCCCGGTCGGACGAGACGAGCACCAGGCGCCGCACCCCGTGCCGCACCGCGCCGTCGACGACGTACCGGGTCCCCAGCACGTTGCGGGAGACGCCGAGGCACGGGTCGTCCTCGACCTCCGGCAGCCGGTACAGCCCGGCCGCGTGGAAGACCAGCTCGGGCCGCGCGTCCACGATGACGCCGTCGATCCGTTCCGCGTCCCGCACGTCCGCCTCGGCGAGGGTGACGCGGTCGCCGCCCGGCTCGGCGGACAGCTCCCGGGCCAGCCGCTCCAGCCCGCGGGCGTCCCTGTCGACGAGGCAGAGCGCGGCCGGGCCGAGCCGCCAGATCCGCCGGCACAGCGCGCCGCCGACCGTCCCGCACGCCCCGGTGACGAGCACCCGCCGGCCGCGCAGCACCCGGCGCCCCCGCGGCTCGGCGAGGACGATCTCGTCCCGGTCCAGCAGCAGGGCGAACGGATCGGCGGGCGCGTCGGCCGGGGGCGCGGGCGCGGTGGCCCGGCGGGGACGGTGCGGCGGGAGCCAGCGCATGGTCAGCTCCGGGTCCGCAGCGCCTCGGTGAGGGCGGCGACGACCTTGTCCTGGTCGTCCGCCGTCAGCCCCGGATAGAGCGGCAGCGACAGCAGCTCTTCGGCGACCCGGTCGGTCACGGGCAGCCGCCCGCACTCGTCCTCGCCGAGGATCCGCCGGTAGGCGGTCAGCTGGTTGGCCGGGATGAAGTGGACGGACGTCCCGATGCCCGCCGCCTGCAGCTCGTCGCCCACCTTGTCGCGGTCCGGGACCCGCACCTGGTAGAGGTGCCAGGCGTGCCGGACGCCGTCGAGGCTGTTCCGCTGCGGGAGCACGACCCCGGGGACGCCGGCGAGCGCCTCGTCGTAGCGGGCGACGAGCTTCACGCGGGCCTCCTGCCAGCCCGGCAGAGACCGGATCTGGGCCCGCCCGATCGTCGCCTGGGCGTCGGTCATGTTCGCCTTCAGCCCGATGGCCTTCACGTCGTACCGCCAGCTTCCGCCCGGCATGTACCGCTTCCAGGAGTCCTTGCTCATCCCGTGCAGCCGCATCGATCGGACCCGGTCGGCGAACTCCTCGTCGTTCGTCGCGACGGCGCCGCCCTCGCCGATCGGCATGTTCTTCGTCGCGTAGAAGGAGAAGCACGCCGCGTGCGAGGCCGCCCCGACCGGGACGCCGCCGCGCGCCGCGCCGGGTCCGTGCGCGGTGTCCTCCACCACTCTCGACCGGTCGAGCCCGGCCGCGGCGGCGAGCGCGGGCACGTCCACCGGGTAGCCGCTCTGGTTCTGGGTGACCATCGCGGCGGGCTTCACCCGCGCCGCGGCCGCGGCGACCGTCTCCGGGCTCGGCACCAGCGTCTCCTCGTCGATGTCGACCAGGACGGGACGGTGCCCGGCATGCAGGATCGCGTTGATCGCGCCGCAGAACGTCAGGCTGGGCGTCAGCACGGGCGACCCCGGCGGCAGGTCCATCGCGCGCAGGCTCAGCTCCAGTGCGCTCGTGCACGAGGCGACCGCGACGACGTGCGCGGCCCCGAGGTGGTCGGCGAACTCCTGCTCGAAGGCGGCGGTCTCCGGCCCCGTGGTGAGCCACCGGGAGTCGAGCACCTTGGCGACCGCCTCCGGCACCCCGTCGGTGAGCGGCGGGACGCAGAACGGAACGGCTGAACTCATGAGGACTCCTTGATCTGGCGCGCCTCGGGGGCTCGCGTTAGGTGATCGTGCGGGTCTTCGCCTTGCGGGTCTTCTTCGCTTCGCGGGTCTTGGCCTCGCGGGACACCGTCCTGCCGGAGGCCGTCTTGCCGGACGTGGCGACGACGCCGAGCAGCGGCCAGCCGGACGCGGCGACCAGGTCGCGGACCGTCTCCAGCCCCGCGACCGTCGTCACCCGCCCGACCACCACGACCACGCCGACCGTGTCGTCCGCGCCCGGGTCGATGTCCTCGAACGCGTGCACGTGGCATACGCGGCGGGTCGGGACCGGCTGGGTGACCTCGGTCGGGGAGACGCCGGCCGGCCTCGTCGCCATGACGGCGGCGCCGCCGCCGGCGCGGACCATCGACGTGCTCGCCGCGCCGCCCTGCCCGTCGCTGTTGAGGGACGGCCCATCGCCGTCCCTCAACGGCGACGGGCGGCCCATGCCCGCCTCACCGCCCCTGCCGGAGCCCGTCCCGGACCGGCCGGGGTCGTCGGGCCGCTCGGAGGCGGCGCCCGCGCGGGCGTGGCCCGGCCCGGCCGCGACGGGCCGCGTCTCGTCTCCGTACACGGCCGAGGCCACCGACGACACCAGCTCGGCGGACAGCGGGCCGGGGGCGCCGACCAGCGCGACCCGTCCGACGTCCTCCTTCTTGGCCGCCAGCCGCACCCGGCGGCCGAGGTCGGCGAGCTGCGCGGGCCCCCGGTCGGCCCAGCCGAGCAGCGGCACCTCCAGCCGCCGCGCGACCCGCCGCTGCCCCGGGATCGTGGGCCGGAGCATCTCGGCCACGACCGCGATCAGGATCCCGCCGACCAGCCCGGCCAGCCCGGCG
Organism: Actinomadura sp. KC345; assembly: GCF_004348515.1. Taxonomy (GTDB): domain Bacteria; phylum Actinomycetota; class Actinomycetes; order Streptosporangiales; family Streptosporangiaceae; genus Spirillospora. The sequence goes on from NZ_SMKH01000094.1 coordinate 5,772, forward strand.
ATCGCCGCCATCATGATCGTCGGGTCGGACCTCGGGGCGAGCACCGCGGGCTGCACGACCGACGCCGTCCCGGTCGTGGTGAGCTGCGTCAGCAGGTCCGAGCGGTTCGACCGCAGGTCCGTCAGCTCCGACTGCACCCGTTCGCGCTCGTTGGCGGCCTCGATGTCGGGAACGGCGCCGCCCGCCGCCCGCGACAGCGGCCCGAGCTTCTCCTCCAGCTCCCGGGAACGCTCGTCGATCTCGTCCATCCGCTGCTTGATCGCGCTCTGGTCGGACTCGTTGATCTTCCGGACGACCTCGGCCCCGATGGCGTCCGTGAGCCCGCGCGCCACGGCCGGGTCGCGGTCCTCGACCGACAGCTCCACCACCGTGGACGCCCCGAGCCCGGACACCTCGATCGCCTTGGCGACCTTCCGCGCGGACCGGTCGACCCCCTGCCGCCGCAGCACGTCGCGCAGCAGGGTGTCGCTGGTCGCGAACGCCTTCACCTTGCTGACCACGATGCTCGCGCCCGCGTCCTCGGACGCCGCGTCCGTCGCCTCGCCGCCGGCCTGCAGCCGCGACGTCGCCACCGACGGCGGCTCCTGCCCGGCCATCAGCAGCGCCACGAGCGCGACCGGGAGGACCGTCATGGCCAGCAGGAGCGCCCAGTAGCTGCGGAACACCCGCGCCGCGACTTCGTCGATCTCCACGATCCACCCCTTCGGCCTCGTCACGGCGAGCGTAGGAAGACCCTTCAGCGGAGCAATCGCCCAAAAGACGACCCCCGCCTACGCCGTTTGCACCAGGCGGTCGAGCGGTTCAGGGAGCCGGGCGGATCAACGGGCGGATCACGGGGACGAGGGGCGCATGCCGGCGCGCATGGCGAGCGTGATCGCCTCCAGCGCGGAGTGCATGCCGAGCTTGGCCAGCAGGTTCTGCGTGTGGGTCCGGACGGTGTTCGCCGACAGCCCCAGCCGTTCCGCGATCTCCGCGCGGCCGAGACCGTCGACCATGCACTGCAGGACCTCCCGCTCGCGCGGCGTCAGCTCCGCGAGCAGCCGTGCCCCGCCGCCCGGGTCCCCGTCGTCGCGCATGAGGCGCCGCAGCACCTCGCCCAGCACGTCCGGCGGGATCCAGCCGCCCTGCCCGGCCGCGGAACGGATCACCCGGGCGACCAGGCCGGCGCTCTCGGTCTTCTCCAGCCAGCCCACGGCGCCGCGGCGGACCGCCTGCACCAGCGCGTCCAGGTCGCTCATCGCGGTCAGCACCACCACGCGGACGTCCGGATGGGACTCGCGGACGCGGTCCAGGACGTCCAGGCCGTTCTCGGCGCCGAGCATCAGGTCGAGGACGAGCACCCGCGGGCGCTCGGTGGCGGTCAGCGCGAGCGCGCGCCGCACGTCGTCGGCGATCGGCAGGATCACCAGGTCGGGCTCGCGTCCCAGCCGGGCGGCGAGGGCCTCGGCGAAGAGCGCGTGATCGTCCACGATGAGGACGCGGATCGGTTGCATCCACCGACGATGACCGCTGCCGGCGCCCGGCGGATCCTGCAAACGCTGTACTCGTTCGCGCGCCGTACCCGTTCGCGCGCCGGTTCGGAGGGCGCTCGTTTCGGACGTCCGTTTGCGCCGCCGCCCCGCTCCGAGATCTCCGCTGATGACGGCCGGGGAGAGAACTCGTGCGCGGACGCATCGCCGCGCCCGGAGGTTCACCGGCGTCCGGAGCCGGTCACGTGGAGTGGGTGACGTTGACCGTTCGCGACTGCCTGCTGATCCTTGGCGTGACCATCTCAGGGGACTGGCTATCAGGGGATGCCACATGAAAGTCCTGATCACAGGGGGTGCCGGGTTCATCGGCAGCACGATCGCCTCCGCCTTCGCCGAACGCGGGGTGACGCCCGTCGTGCTCGACAGCCTGGTCACCGGCCGGCCGGAGTTCACCGGCGGACGGATCTTCTACCGGGGCGACATCGCCGATGGGGACCTGGTGGACGAGATCTTCCGGAACCACCCGGACATCGTCGCGACCGTGCACTGCGCCGCGCTGATCGTCGTGCCCGACTCGATGTCCGACCCGCTGCGCTACTACCGGGTCAACCTCAGCAAGACCCTCGACCTCGCCGGTCACCTCGTCCGCAACGGCTGCGACCGGATGATCTTCGCGTCCACCGCCGGCATGTACCGCCCCGAGGCGGACCTGTCGGTCTCCGAGACGTCCGTCCTGGAACCGCAGAACCCCTACACGCGCTCGAAGATGATGGCCGAGCTCCTCTTGCAGGACCTCACCGGCGCCAACGGGCTGCGCGTGATCTCGCTGCGCTACCTCAACCCGATCGGCGCCGACCCGCAGCTGCGGACCGGCCTGCAGAGCAGCAAGCCCACACACGCGCTGGGCAAGATGATCGAGTGCTACGAGCTCGGCGTCCCCTTCACGATCACCGGGGTGGACTGGGAGACCCGCGACGGCACCGCGATCCGCGACTACATCCACGTCTGGGACATCGCCCGCGCCTTCTACGAGGCCGCGCTCCGCTTCGATTCGATCCTCCCGCCGCTGGGGGACGGCCCCGGCTACCAGGTCATCAACCTCGGCACGGGCGACGGCACCACCGTCCGCGAGCTCGTCGCCGCCTTCCGCGAGGTGGTCGGCGACGGGTTCCAGGTCGACGAGGCCCCCGCGCGCCCCGGCGACGTCGTCGGCGCCTTCGTCGACCCGGCCAAGGCCGAGGAGCTGCTCGCCTGGAAGCCCGAGTACACGATCGAGGACGCCATCCGCCACTCGCTCCAGTGGGCCGAGCGCCGCCGCGCGCTGGACGTCGCGTAACGCGGAAGCCTCGACCGCTTCGGTCCTCCCGGCGCCGCCGATCCGCCGGGAGGACCGCCGGACACACCGCCCTCGCGCCACCGCATGCTCGCGCGATGGCGGGCCGTGCCATGGCGGGCTCGTGCCGAGACGCGGGCGGCGCGGGCCCTGTGCGGGTTCCAGCGGAACCGGGCTCGTGCCGAGACGACCCGCAGGTCGGCCTGGGTGGCGAACTCGGCGCTCATGCCGACGGCCATGCCGTCGACGGCGGCGATGACGGGCTTGGGGCAGCCCATCAGCAGCGGAACGCCGTCGCCGCCGTCCCCGTCGGGACGGCCGCGGTCCTCCGCCGGCCGGGTGGCGAGGTCGGCCAGGTCGATGCCGGAGCAGAAACTGCCCGGAACGCCGGTGACGAGCAGGACGGCGACGTCCGGATCCGCGCCGGCGCGGGCGACCCCGGCGGCGAACTCGTCCAGCATCGCGTACCTCATGGCGCCGCGCTTGTCCGGCCGGTCGATGGTCAGTATGGCGATCCGGTCGGTCACCTCGTAGCGGATCTCGCGCACGGTCTCCCTCTTCCTCCGGGCTCTTCCTCCGGTCCAATGGTGAGTGCCATGCTGGCTTAACAAAGGTTAAGGAGATTTTATGGATTTCCACCTGCCGAGCGAGCTCACCCGGCGGCTCGCCGACCTGGACGCGTTCATCGATCGGGAGATCGCGCCGCTCCAGGCCCAGGACGACAACGAGCGCTTCTTCGACCACCGCCGCGAGTACTCCCGCACCGACTTCGAGAACGGCGGGGTGCCCCGCCGCGAGTGGGAGGAACTGCTCGGCGAGATGTTCCGGCGGGCCGACGCGGCGGGCTGGCTGCGCTACGGGCTGCCCAAGGAGGTCGGCGGCTCCGACGGGACGAACCTCGACATGGCGGTGATCCGCGAGCACCTCGCGCACAAGGGCCTCGGCCTGCACAACGACCTGCAGAACGAGGCGTCCGTCGTCGGGAACTTCCCGTTCGCCCACATGCTCATGGAGTACGGGACGCCGGAGCAGAAGCAGGAGTACCTGGAGCCGATGCTCGCCCGCGAGAAGCGGATCGGGTTCGGCCTCACCGAGCCCGAGCACGGCAGCGACGCCACCTGGATGGAGACCACCGCGCGCCGCGACGGCGGCGACTGGGTCATCAACGGCGCCAAGCGGTTCAACTCCGGCATGCACTCGGCCACCCACGACGTGGTCTTCGCCCGGACGGGCGGTGAGGACGGCGACGCCCGGGGGATCACCGCGTTCTTCGTCCCGACCGACGCCCCCGGCTTCTCGGTCGACTTCCACTGGTGGACGTTCAACATGCCCACCGACCACGCCGAGGTGACGATCCGCGACGTGCGCGTGCCGGACTCGGCGATCTTCGGGGCGGAGGGCGAGGGCATGGCGGTGGCGCAGACGTTCGTCCACGAGAACCGGATCCGGCAGGCGGCCTCCGGCGTCGGCGCCGGGCAGTACTGCGTGGACCGCAGCGTCGAGTACGCCCGCGAGCGCGTGACGTTCGGCCGGCCGCTGGCGACGCGCCAGGCGGTCCAGTGGCCGCTGGTCGAGTTGCAGACCGAGGCCGAGATGCTGCGCGGGCTGATCCGTAAGACCGCCTGGGAGCTGGACCGGCTGCCGCACATGGAGATCAGCGACCGGGTGTCGATGTGCAACTACCGCGCCAACCGGTTCGTCTGCGAGGCGGCCGACCGCGCGATGCAGGTGCACGGCGGACTCGGCTACTCCCGGCACACGCCGTTCGAGCACATCTACCGCCACCACCGCCGGTACCGGATCACCGAGGGCTCCGAGGAGATCCAGATGCGCAAGGTCGCCGGCTACCTGTTCGGTTTCGCGGGCCCGAACAGGACCGGGGGCCGGAAGGGCGCGAAGGGCTGAAGCCGTGCGAGAAACGGCCGAGACGCCGGAGCCGCTCCCCGGACGGCCCGAGCCGAACCACCCCGGGGCGAAGCAGCCCGGCACCAAGCAGCCCGGCATCAAGCAGCCCGGCATGAAGCAGCAGGGGCCGGGCGAGAGCGGGATCCTGCGCGCCGCTATCGCCGTGATGACCGAGCACGGCTACCACGGCACGTCCGTCCGGGACATCGCGATGCGCGCGGGGATCAGCCCCGCCGCGCTCTACTACCACTTCGAGTCCAAGCAGGAGGTCCTGGCGACGATCATGGAGCGGGGAATCGAGGCCCTGCTCCGGGCCAGCCGGGCGGCGCTCGCCGCGGCCGGTGACGAGCCGGCGGCCGGGCTCGGCGCGCTCGTCGAGACGCACGTGCTGTTCCACCTGCGGGACCAGCGCGGGACCATGCTGGGCACCAGCGAGCTGCGTGCGCTGGACGAGCCCGTGCGCGGCCGGCACATCGCCAAGCGCCACCGGCAGCAGCGGCTGTTCGACGGAGTCATCACACGAGGCGTCGAGCAGGGCGCGTTCACCACGCCGATCCCGCTGGAGGCGTCCCGCGCGATCGTCGTCATGTGCACCGGCGTGGCCGCCTGGTTCTCGCCCGACGGCCCGCTCGACCGGACCGAGATCGCGCGGAACTACCGGCGGCTCGCGCTCGACATGGTGGCCGCTCGTCCGGCCCGCGCACCAGACCTGACCGAACGTTCATAAAGGAAATCTTGCGGGTTCACCAGGGATGGCAGGAGGACGCCCATGGATCGGGACGTCAGGTACGAGACCGACGGGCACGTCGGCATCGTGACCCTCGACCGGCCGAAGGTGCACAACGCGCTGCGCCGGCAGACCTATGACGAGCTGACCGAGCTGGTGCGCACGACGGAGGCGCGGGCGCTGGTCGTCACCGGCGAGGGCCGGTCGTTCTGCTCCGGCGACGACGTCCGCGAGCTGATGAGCGGCGGGGCGGCGGGCGCGGCCCCCAGGCCCGAGCCCCGGATCACCCCGGCCGCCGGTGCGCTGCTGGACACCGACGTCCCGGTGATCGCCGCCGTCAACGGCCCGGCGGTCGGCTGGGGCATGGAGCTGGCGCTCCTGGCGGACCTGCGGGTCGCCGCGCGCCGCGCGACGTTCGGGGAGCTGTTCGTCAAGCGCGGCCTGTGCAGCGATGTCGCCGGCATCGGCCGGCTGGCCCAGCTCGTCGGGCGGGAGCGCGCGGCCGAGCTGCTGTTCACCGGCGAGGTGATCGACGCCGAGCGCGCCGAGCGCATCGGCCTGGTCGGACGCGTCGTCGACGACGACCGGCTGCTCCCGGAGGCGCTGGAACTGGCCCACCGGATCGCCGCCAACCCGCCGCTGGCGGTCGCCGCCCTGAAACGCGGCCTCCGCCGCGCTCTCGACCCCGACTGGAACGACCTCGGCGCCTGGGTGAGTACCACGCTCGGCGACCTGTTCACCACCGAGGACCACCGTGAGGGCGTCCGGTCCTTCCTGGAGAAGCGGGAGCCGCACTATGTCGGCCGCTGAGCCGCCCACCACCGAACCGCCGGGGATCGACCGGGAGCGGGTCGGGCGGTGGCTCGCCGCGAACGTCGTGGGTCTCGTCGCCCCGGTCGAGTTCTCGCTGGTCTCGGGCGGCCGCTCCAACCTCACCTACCGGGTCACCGACGCCGCCGGCGCCGCGTACGCGCTGCGCCGCCCGCCGATGGGCGGTGTCCTGCAGACCGCGCACGACATGGGGCGGGAGTGGCGGTTCGTCTCGGCGATGGCGGGCACCGGCGTCCCCGTGGCGCCGCCGCTGGCGTTCTGCGACGACACCGGCGTCACCGGCGCCCCCTTCTACGTGATGGGCTTCGTGGACGGGCTCGTCCTCGCCGGTCCCGACGACGCGGCGCGCCTGGAGCCGGCGGCACGGGCGCGGGCGGGGGAGAGCCTCGTCGAGGTGCTCGTCGCGCTGCACGCACTCGACCCGTACGAGCGCGGACTCGACGCGATGGTGCGCTCCACCGGGTTCGCCGAGCGGCAGCTGCGGCGCTGGCACCGGCAGATCCGCCACGCGGAGGTCGCCCATCTCCCCCTGCTCGACGAGGTGCACGACCTGCTCGCCGCGCACGTCCCGGCCCAGCGGACCGGGATCGTCCACGGCGACTACCGTCCGGGGAACCTCGCCTTCGGGCCGGACGGCACGGTCCGCGCCGTCTTCGACTGGGAGCTGGCGACCTCCGGCGATCCGCTGGCCGACGTCGGCTACCTGGTGGCCACCTGGCAGGAACCGGGTGAGTCCGACGCGGCCGGAAGCCCCGGCCCGACCGTCGTGCCCGGGTTCCCGTCCAGAACCGAACTCGTCGACAGGTACGCGCGGCTGGCGTCGCGCGACGTGTCGGACGTGCCGTACTGGGTCGCGTTCGCCCAGTGGCGTTCGGCCTGCATCAGCGTGGGCGTGCGTGCCCGCTACGCGGCCGGGCACATGGCCGATGACGGCTACCGCGACCAGGCGCAGGCCCGCGCGGACCAGGAGATCCTCCTGGCCGAGACCGCCCGCGACGCCGTCCGCGCCCTGGGCTTGAGCACGGGTGGGGCGCCGTGAACAGCGGCAGGAAAGGAGAGCATCCGATGACTTCCGAGGACTACCGGGCCGGTGTGCGCGCCTGGCTGCGCGCCCACGCGCCCGACCCGGACCCGGACCCGGACGCGGCGCCCGGCGAGCAGCTGCGCCGCGCCAAGGAGTTCCAGGCCGCGCTCTACGACGCCGGTTACGCCGGGATCACCTGGCCCGAGGAGGCCGGCGGCCAGGGCCTCGGCCCCGCCGAGCAGCAGATCTTCGCCGACGAGGCGGCCGGGTTCGACCTGCCGACCTACCCGTTCATCGTCGGCCTCGGCATGTGCGGGCCCACCCTCGCCGATCTCGGCACGCCCGAGCAGAAGCGGCGGCACCTGCGCGCCCTGCTGCGCGGCGACGAGATCTGGTGCCAGCTGTTCTCCGAGCCGGGCGCCGGATCGGACGTGGCGAGCCTGCAGTCCCGCGCCGTCCGCGACGGGGACTCCTGGGTGGTGAACGGCCAGAAGGTGTGGACGACCAACGCCCAATGGGCCGACTTCGGCGCCCTGCTCGCCCGCACCGACCCCGGCGTCCCCAAGCACGCGGGCCTCACGATGTTCATCGTCGACATGCACGCGCCCGGCGTGACCGTCCGCCCCCTCAAGGACATGACCGGGAGGGCGCCGTTCAACGAGGTCTACTTCGACGACGTGCGCATCCCCGCCGACGCCGTGATCGGCGAGGTCGGCGGCGGCTGGCGCGCGGCGGTGACGATGCTCGGGCACGAGCGGGTGTCGATCGGCGGGGCGCGTCCGTCGCGCGACAGCGCGCTGACCTTCGCCGCGCTGCTCGACCTCGCCCGCCGCGAGGGCGCCACGGACGACCCGGCCCACCGCGAGCGGCTAGCCGAGCTGTACGCGCACGAGCGGGCCCTCGACCTCCTCAACGCGCGGATGCGGCAGGAGGCCGCCGCGGGCCGCCCGCCCGGGGCGCGCGGCTCGGTCGCCAAGCTGGCCGGCGCGGTCCAGCTGCGCCGCGCGATCGCGCTCGCCGGGGAGCTGGCGGGCACGAACGCGGTGGCCTGGGACCCGGGCGACGCCCGCGGCGACGACCTGGCGCTCGGCTTCAACGCGGCGCCCGCGTCCGCGATCGCCGGCGGCACCAACGAGATCCAGCGCAGCATCATCGGCGAGCGCATCCTCGGCCTGCCCAAGGAACCGCAGGTCGACCGGGACGTCCCGTTCCGCGAACTCAAGGTCGGCACCCAGCGCGAGGAGGGCGGCCAATGAAACTCGTACTGGACGCCGAGCAGGAAGAACTGCGCGCCACCATCCGCAAGGTCCTGACAGATCGCTCACCGACCGCGAAGGTCCGCGAGGTCATGGACTCGGAGCTCGGCCACGACCCCGACCTGTGGCGGACGCTCGGCGACCTCGGCGCCCTCGGCCTCGTCGTCCCGGAGGACCTGGGCGGCTCCGGCGCGGGCCACGTGGAGCGCGCCGTCGTGATGGAGGAACTCGGGCGCGCGCTCGCCCCGTCGCCGTTCCTGGCCTCGGCGGTGCTCGCGACCGACGTCCTGCTCACCCTCGACGAGGACGACCCCGCCCGCACCGCGCTGCTGCCGAGGCTTGCCGCCGGCGAACTCGTGGGCACGGTAGCGGTGACCGAGGGCGGCGCGTGGGACCTGGCCGGCGGGGCGACCACCGCCACCGGGCACGGCGGCGCATGGCGCCTCGACGGCGTCAAGACACCCGTCCTCGCCGGCGACTCGGCCGACCTCGTCCTCGTCTACGCCCGCACGACGTCCGGCCCCGCCTGGTTCGCCGTCGAAGGCAACGCGGTCGGCCTGACCCGCACCGTCCTGACGGGCCTCGACCCGACCCGCCGCTTCGCGAAACTCGGCTTCGCCGGCACCCCGGCCCGCCCGCTGGCGGCGTCGGACCCGGGGGCGGCACTGGAGACCGTCATCGACCTCGCCGCGGTCGCGCTGGCCGCCGAGCAGGTCGGCGGGATGCGGCGGGCGATGGAACTGACCGTCGAGTACGCGAAGGCGCGGATGCAGTTCGGCCGCGCGATCGGCTCCTACCAGGCGGTCAAGCACGGCTGCGCCGACATGTACGGCGCGTGGGAGCAGGCGGTGTCGGTGCTGCGCTACGCCGCGTGGACCGCCGACCACGACCGTCCCGGCCTGCCGATGGCCGCCTCGCTCGCCCAGACCTACATCGGCCCGGCGTTCTTCGAGACGGCCACCGGCATGGTGCAGTACCACGGCGGCATCGGCTACACGTGGGAGCACGACGCGCACCTGTACTACAAGCGCGCCAAGAGCAGCGAGCTCCTCCTCGGACCGCCCGGCCGCCACCGCGCCCGCCTCGCCGACCAGCTGGAAATACTGTGACCTGGAAATACTGGGACGGCGTCCCGATGAGTTCTCGCCGCCGACGAGGTCTATAAGCCATGAACACACACATCCTCGAAACGCCCGGGGCGGACCTCGCCTACGACGTCCACGGCCCGCTGCCGCCCGCCGAGGGGCGCCCGCCGCTGATGATGATCGGCCAGCCAATGGAGGCCGCCGGATTCCGCGCGCTGGCGTCCCACTTCCCCGACCGCACCGTGGTCACCTACGACCCGCGCGGCCTCGGCCGCAGCGTCCGCAAGGACGGCCGGACCGACCACGACCCCCGCACCCAGGCCGCCGACGTGCACGCCGTCATCGAGGCGGTCGGCGCGGGCCCGGTCGAGATGTTCGCGAGCAGCGGCGGCGCGGTGACCGCGCTCGCGCTCGTGACGGCCCACCCGGGCGACGTGACGACGCTGGTGGCGCACGAGCCGCCCCTCAATCCGGTGCTCCCCGACGCCGAGGCCGCCGAGCGCGCCCGCGCCGGCTTCCGGGACGCCTACGAGCAGAGGGGCTGGGGCGCCGGCATGGCGGCCTTCATCGCGATGACCTCCTGGGAGGGCGAGTTCACCGACGACTACTTCGCCCAGCCCGCACCGGACCCCGCCGCCTTCGGCATGCCGGACGGCGACGACGGCTCCCGCGACGACCCGCTGCTCTCCGACCGGTCCTGGGCGGTCAGCGACTACCGGCCCGACGTCGCCGCGCTCACCGAGGCGCCGACCCGGATCGTGATCGCGGTGGGCGAGGAGACCGGGGACACCTTCACCGCACGCACCGCGGTCGCCACGGCCGACCTGCTGGGCCAGAAGGCGACGGTGTTCCCGAGCCACCACGGCGGCTTCCTCGACGGCGAGTTCGGCTATCCCGGTCAGCCCGCGGCGTTCGCGCACAAACTGCGCGAGGTCCTGAACACCTCCTGACGAGTGTCACTCCGCCTCGGGCGGCCGGCCGCGGCCGCCCGCTCCGAACGAAAGCCCCGGCGGGCTTGGCCAGAGGGCCGAGCGTGCCGTCCCAGATGGCGGCGTCTTCGGCGTTGAGCCACCCTCTGATGTACCGGCCGCCGTCCAGGGAACGCGTCGAGTCGATCCACGACCGTTCATAGCCGCGTTTGGCGTCGTCGGGTGCCTGTTCGGTGCCGTCCCGTTCGGCGATGACGTCACGGACCCGCTTGCCGAACGAGGCGACCTTCCCGGCGGAGAAGTCCTGATCGACCTTGCCGAGCAGGATCTCTTCGGCGGCGGCGCAGTCCTCGTCGTCCAGCCGGGCGACCGCACCGGCGATGGCCGCGGCGTATCCGAAGGACAAGGTCACCGGAGCTCCACCGCCCCATCACCTCGGTCAGCCGGTGCCGCTGGCGGTGGGGGTGGCGCGTGGGGCAGAGGGCAGGCGGAGCCTGCCCGACGAAAGCTGCACTCAGGGGCGTCCCCGTACGCAGCGCCGCCCCCACCGCACGGCGCCGAATGACGGGCTCACGAGTCACGGGTCCATGAGTCATCGGGCTCGTGAGTGTCGGGTCCATGAGTCACGGCTCAGCAATCATGGGCTCGCGAACGGTCAATTGCGACTGCGAGGACGAAACCATGGCCGGGGTGTGCGTCCCTCATCGGTATCACTCGCAGAACGACATTTGGACGCGCCGGCCCAGCAAAACGCAGGCGCATAATCAGGAGAGATCCGAGATGTATGTGGAGCCGCCGCCCGGCGTTGTGAATCAACCGCCGACGAGGACGATGCGCGGCTCACGTTGAGAATGCTTGCCCGCCGCCGAGGGTCCGCCGGGTGCCGGCGGCTATCTCCAGGTCTTCGCGGGCCTCGATCACCAATGTGCGGACAAGCGCGCCCGCCGCCGTGACCTCGGAGTCGCCGTCCACCGCCGCATTGCGGTCGGGGTCGATGGAGACGCCGAGGTAGGCGAGGTCCTCGGCCAGGCGCATGCGGACGGACGCGTCGTGTTCGCCGACGCCGCCGGTGAACACGAGAGCGTCGAGTCCGCCGAGCGACGCGGTCATGGCGGCGGCGCAGGCGCGGAGGCGGTGGTGGTAGACGTCGAGGGCGGCCAGCGCGTTCACGTCGCGTTGTTCGGCGAGTTCGCGGACGCGGCGCATGTCGCCGGTGCCGCACAGACCGCGTAGCCCCGAGTCGCTCTCCAGAGCGGCGTTGACGTCCTGCGCGCCGAGCCCGTGCTTGATCAGCCACAGCGGGATGCCGGGGTCGATGCTGCCGGCCCGGGACGCCATGACCAGCCCTTCCAGCGGTGTGAACCCCATCGTGGTATCGACCGAGCGTCCCTCGGCGACGGCGCAGAGGGACGCCCCGGAGCCGAGGTGGCAGACGACCGTCCGGCCCGGGACCCCGCCGAGGAGTTCACCGGCGCGGCGGACGGCGTAGCCGAACGACAGCCCGTGGAAGCCGAACCGGCGCAGCCCGAAGCGGCGCCGCCACTCCCGGGGGAGCGCGTAGGTGGCGGCGGCGTCCGGCAGCGTGGTGTGGAACGAGGTGTCGAAGCAGGCGACCGCGGGCACGCCGGGCAGCGCGCCGGTGATCTCCGACAGGGCGTGCAGCGACGCCGGCTGATGCAGCGGCGCAAGGTCGGCGAGGTCGCGCAGCCGTTCGGTGACCGTGGCGTCGACGAGCACCGGCTCGGCGAACTCCGTCCCGCCGTGGACGAACCGCACGCCGATCGCGTCGGGTTCCGGCATGCCGGTGACCATCGGCGCCATCTCGTGGCCCGCGCCTGATTCCACGGCGAGGACGGTGTCGTCAGGGTCGAGCAGGCTCACCTTCAGGCTGCTCGACCCCGGATTGACCGTGAGAACTCTCATCGGAACCGGCCCCTCAGTACGGCCAGGTCCAGTCGCGGACCTCCGGCGCGTCCTCGCCGTGCTCGCGGGTGTGGGCACGCGCCGCGAGGCGCTGGTCGGCCATCCGCTGCCGGATGTGGGCGACGCGCCCGCCGAGCGAGGGGACGCGGTCGATGACGTCCATGACGAGGTGGTAGCGGTCGAGGTCGTTCAGCATGACCATGTCGAACGGCGTAGTCGTCGTGCCCTCCTCCTTGTAGCCGCGGACGTGCAGGTTGGGGTGCCCGGCACGGCGGTAGGTGAGCCGGTGGATGAGGTACGGGTAGCCGTGGAACGCGAAGATGACGGGCTTGTCGGTGGTGAACAGCGCGTCGTAGTCGCGGTCCGGCATCCCGTGCGGGTGCTCGCTGTCCGGCTGCAGCCGCATGAGGTCGACGACGTTCACGACCCGGACGCGCAGTTCGGGGAACAGCCGCCGCAGCAGGTCGGCGGCGGCGAGCGTCTCCAGCGTCGGGACGTCGCCCGCGCAGGCGAGGACGACGTCGGGGTCGGCGCCACCTTCCGTCGAGGCCCATTCCCAGATGCCGATGCCGCGGGTGCAGTGCGCGATCGCCGCGTCCATCGGGAGCCAGTTCAGCGCGGGCTGCTTCCCGGCCACGACCACGTTGACGTAGTCGCGCGACCGGAGGCAGTGGTCGCCGACCGACAGCAGCGTGTTCGCGTCCGGCGGCAGGTAGACCCGGACGATCTCCGGCTTCTTGTTCAGGACGACGTCGAGGAAACCGGGGTCCTGGTGGGTGAATCCGTTGTGGTCCTGCCGCCACACGTGCGACGACAGCAGGTAGTTCAGCGACGCGATCGGCCGCCGCCACGGCAGGTCCCGGGTGACCTTCAGCCACTTGGCGTGCTGGTTGAACATCGCGTCGACGATGTGGACGAACGCCTCGTAGCTGTTGAACAGCCCGTGCCGCCCGGTGAGAAGGTAGCCCTCCAGCCACCCCTGGCACAGGTGCTCGCTCAGCACCTCCATGACCTGCCCGGACGGCCCCTGATGCTCGTCGGTCGGGAGCACCTCGCCCTGGAAGACGCGGTCGGTCGCCTCGAACACGGCCCCGAGCCGGTTGGACGCGGTCTCGTCCGCGCCCATGACGCGGAAGTTGGACGGGTTGGCCTTCACGACGTCGCGCAGGAACGTCCCGAACGTCTGGGTGGGCTCGGCGCTCGTCGTGCCCGGCTTGTCGACCGGGACCGCGTAGTCGCGGAAGCCGGGCAGGACCAGCGGCTTCAGCAGCAGCCCGCCGTTGGCGTGCGGGTTCGCGCTCATCCGGCGCTCACCGCCGGGCGCCGACGCCAGCAGCTCCGCGACCGGGCACCCCTCGGGGTCGAACAGCTCGTCCGGACGGTAGGAGCGCAGCCATTCCTCCAGTTGCGCAAGGTGTTCCGGGTTGTCGCGGACCCCCGCGAGCGGGACCTGGTGGGAGCGCCACGTGTTCTCCACCGGCTTCCCGTCCACCTCCTCAGGGCCCGTCCAGCCCTTGGGCGACCGCAGGACGATCATCGGCCAGCGGCGCCGCCCGGCGGCAAGCTCCTCGCGGGCGCCGCGCTGGATGTCGCCGATCTCGCTCAGGGCCTGGTCGAGCGCCGCGGCCATCTTGCGGTGCATGGACGCGGGCTCGTCGCCGCTGACCAGGAACGGCTGGTAGCCGTAGCCGTCGAGCAGCTGGACGAGCTCCTGCTCGGGGATGCGCGCGAGGAACGACGGGTTCGCGATCTTGTAGCCGTTCAGGTGCAGGATCGGCAGGACCGCCCCGTCCTTCACCGGATCCAGGAACTTGTTCGAGTGCCAGCTCGCCGCCAGCGGCCCGGTCTCCGCCTCCCCGTCCCCGACGATGCACGCGACGACGAGGTCCGGGTTGTCGAACGCCGCCCCGTACGCGTGGGCCAGTGAGTATCCCAGCTCACCGCCCTCGTGGATCGACCCCGGAGTCTCCGGTGCCACGTGGCTGGGGATTCCGCCGGGGAACGAGAACTGCCGGAACAGCCGCCGCATGCCCGGCTCGTCCAGCGACACGTCCGGATAGATCTCGCTGTACGTGCCCTCCAGCCAGGCGTTCGCGACGGCCGCCGGGCCGCCGTGGCCCGGACCCATGATGTAGATCATGTCGAGGTCGCGCGCCTTGATCACCCGGTTGAGGTGGGCGTAGCAGAAGTTCAGGCCGGGGGAGGTGCCCCAGTGGCCGAGCAGCCGCGGCTTGATGTGGCCCCGTTCGAGCGGCTCTCGGAGCAGCGGGTTGTCCAGCAGGTAGATCTGCCCCACGGAGAGGTAGTTGGCCGCCCTCCAGTACGCGTCGATCTGGCGTACTTCGTCGTCGGTCATGGCGACGGACTCGCTCATGGCGCGTTCCCTTGTCCCTTCGGTCCCGGGCCGGGCTCTCGGTACCGCCCTGGGAGGACCACGTCCCCTGGATCGGCTGCCCCAACCATCGCCGAAAGCCCGTCGCCGAAGGGATCGCGAAGCGGGTTACTCGAACAAGCGGGGTACCTGCATAAGCAAGGCCACGGCGGTGCGGGCCGCCGTGGCCTTGTCCCCCCACCTGGAAGTGGACGTCACCCGGTTACAGGGGCGGTCCCCGCGTCCGGAAGTGCCGGTGCGGCTCCGCCCCGCCCCCCAGCGAACCGGTAGGAGCGTCTCCATTGGGTGCGTTGAAGCCTGCCGCCTACTCCCGAGTAGGTTCACGCGTCCGGGCGTGGGCTCGGCGAGCGGTCGCACATCTGCGACGAACGGTTAACGCAGAGCGACACAGGTACGACTCAGAGCGACCGGCCGTCCGCGGTGACGGGACCGTGGACGGCGGCGGCCCGGGTGTCGCCGGCGGTCTGCCATGCTGCGTACACCAGGACGGAAGGGAGCGGTATGGGCGGGTTCTTCACCGGGCGGACGCTGGCGGGCATCGGGCGTGACCTGCGTTCCGGGGAGGAGTCGGCGACCGGACTGCTGGCGCGGGCGCTGGAGTCGGTCGACGCGGACCTGAACGCCTTCGTGACCCTCGACCCCGAGGGCGCCGGGGCCGCCGCGAGAAAGGCGGACGAGGAACTCGCGTCCCGCGTCGACCGGGGCCCGCTGCACGGCGTCCCGGTCGCGGTGAAGGACATCATCGACGTCGCGGGCCTGCCGACCGGGATGGGGTCCGCGCACTTCGACGGACACGTGGCAGGAGCCGACGCGGCCTGCGTGACGATGCTGCGCGAGGCCGGAGCGGTGATCGTCGGCAAGACCGGAACGCACGAGTTCGCCTACGGCGGCAGCGGCGACGTGTCGGTGAACGGCCCGGTCCGCAACCCGCACGACCGGGAGCGGATGTCGGGCGGCTCCAGCAGCGGCAGCGCGGTCGCGGTCGCCGCCGGGACGGTCCCGCTGGCGCTCGGCACCGACACGGGCGGGTCGGTGCGCATTCCCGCCGCGTTCTGCGGCATCGCGGGGTTCAAGCCGCCGTACGGCGCCATCCCGACCGGCGGCGTGTTCCCGCTGTCGGCGTCGTTCGACCACGTCGGCGTCCTCGCCGGATCCGCGGACGACTGCCGCATCGCCTACCGCGCGCTGACCGGCCCGGCCGAGGCCGTGCCGCCGCCGGTGGACGGGAGCGCACCGCACCGCCGCGTCGCATGGATCGAACCGCCCGCGCTCGACTCACCTGCGCTCGACTCACGCGCGCTCGACTCGCCAGTGATCGATCCAGAGGTGGAGCGCGCGGTCCGGGCACTGTTCCCTGATGCGAAGTCCGAGCGGATCGACCTGCCCGAGATCCTGCGGATCTTCCGGGTGATCCAGGACGCCGAAGCCTACGACGTGCACGCCGAGCGGGTGGCGGAGGCGCCCGGCCGCTACCAGGCGCCGACGCTGGAACGCCTGGAGCGCGCGGGCCGGACGCCCGGCTGGCGCTACCTGCGCGCCGTCCGCGAGCGGGAGCGGTTCGCGCGCGAGGTCGCCGCGCTCCTGGACCGCTACGACTACCTGGCGCTGCCCACCCTCCCGATCACCGCCCCGAAGATCGGCGAGACCGAGGGGCCGTTCGGCCCGTACGTCCCGGCGCTGGTGAGCCTCACGTGCCCGTGGAACGTGGTGGGCCTGCCCGCCCTGAGCGTCCCGGCCGGCACCGTGCACGGCCTGCCGGTCGGCGCGCAGCTGGTCACCCGCCGCGGCTCCGAGCCGCTCCTCTTCGAGGCCGCGGAACGCCTGCGGAGGGACGGGGCCGGGTGACGGCTACGGGCTCACCGTGTCGACCAGGACCTCGGTGACGAGCGAGGCCGGGACGTCCAACCGGGCCGCGAGGCGGACGACCTGCCGGGCGGACTCCGGCGGACGGGCCGCGATGACCCTGGACGCGGCGCGCAGCGCGGTGACGCGTTCCTCCGGTGTGGCGAGCGCGCCGCCCGCCCGGCTGACGGCGGCGTCCACGACCTCGTCCATCAGGGGCCTCCGCTTCCGGAGGGCCTCCAGGACGGTGGTGCGGCCGCCGGAGTGAAGCAGGCCGGCGGGGTCGTGCCCGGCGGGCAGGCACGCGGTGCCGAGCGGGCCGCCGATCCCCGCGAGCCTCTCCCACGTTCGGACGGCACCCGACCGTCCGGCCTGGTCGCCGTCCAGCGCGAGGACGACACCGGTCTCGTCCAGGTCGGCGACGTCCCCCAGCGCGGCGAGCTGCGACGTGGTGAGCGCGAGGCCGCAGGTCGCCACGGCCGCGTACTCGGCGGGGCCCGCGATGGTCACCGCGATCGCGTCCAGCGGCCCCTCCACGAGCACCGGGCACGCGCCGACCGCGAGCCGGTCGCGGGCCTCGTGCAGGCCGTAGAGCAGTTCGCCCTTGTGGAAGAGTGACGTGTCCGGGCCGTTCAGGTACTTGGGGCCCGGGGCATCGTCACGGCGGCGGCCGATGAAACCCGCGATGGCGCCGTCGGCCGTCCGGATCGCGAACATCGCCCGCCCCCGGAACGTGTCGCGGAGCCGCCCCACCTGCCCTTGCGACGCCTGCCCTTGAGACGCCCGTCCCTGAGATGCCTGCTCCCGGCGTGCCTGACCCCGGACGGCCTGACCCCGGACGGCCTGACCCCGGCGTGCCAGGCCGGACGCGACGATCTCGTCGTCGCCGTACCCGAGCATGCGCAGGTGCTCGGTGAGCGCGTCCGGGCGGGCGGGCGCGTACCCGATCCCCCATCGCCGCTGCGCGCCCGCCGGGAACCCGCGTCCCGCCAGGTAGGCGGGCACCCAGCTCTTTCCGAGACCCGCGCGGAACCACTCGTGCGCGTCGGACATGATCCCGTGGCGGCCCGGTGCGGGCCCGTCGCCTGTCCGCGGCATGGCGGCCTCCTCGCCGTCGGCGGGCGGGGAAGCCACCACGGGTCATACCCGACTCAGAGGCCCGGCCCTAGAGGTAGAGGCCGAAGAACTCCTCCGGGTGGTCCAGGAGCGGCGGCAGGTCGTCGGCCGTGAGCGTGATCAGTTCCTTCTTGGCGGGCGGCTTGGAGCCGGGGGGCTTGCCGCCCTTCCGCCCCTTGGCGCTCTTCTCCTGAGCGGCGGCGGTGACGGCGGCGGACGCGACCCGCTCGGCCTGGTTCGCCACGGCGACGTCGAGCATGTTGCGCATCAGGCGTCCGTTGCCGAACGACGGACCCCGGGGAGCGCGGCGCAGCATCGTCCGCAGCACGTCCTCCGTGCCGGGCGCGAGCCGAAAGCCGTCCCCGGCGGCGAGCTGCCCGAACACGGTCAGCAGCTCGTCGTCGGTGTAGTCCGGGAAGTGGATCTGCTTGGGGAACCGCGAGTCCAGGCCCGGGTTGGCGGCGAGGAACTCCGCCATCTCCTGCTCGTACCCGGCCACGATCACCACGAGGTCGTCGCGGTGGTCCTCCATCAGCTTCACCAGCTCGGCGATCGCCTCGTGCCCGTAGTCGCCCTTCAGCGGCGACTGCGTGAGCGTGTACGCCTCGTCGATGAACAGGACGCCGCCGAGCGAGCGCTCCACCAGCCTCCGGGTGCGGGGCGCGGTCTGCCCGATGTACTCGCCGACGAGGTGGGCGCGGGACGCCTCGACCAGGTGCCCGGACGACAGCACCCCGAGCCGCTTGTAGATGCGGCCGAGCAGCCGCGCCACCATCGTCTTGCCGGTCCCGGGGTTGCCGGTGAACACCATGTGCCGTGTCGGCGGGGTGATCGTCAGGCCGGACTCGCTGCGCAGCCGCGCCGCGTGCGTCCCGGCGACGAGCAGCGCGATCTCGTGCTTGACCGTGTCGAGGCCGGTGAGGTCGCGCAGCTCGGCGAGCGGGTTGCCGGTGGACTCCGAGGTGTCCAGCGTGTCCGGGATGTCCTGCTTGCGGATGACCAGCTCGGGGCCGGGGCCGGGGTTGGATGACTCCGCGTCCCGTGACTCCGCGTCCGCCGCCGGTACGGTCACCGCGCCCGGGGCAGCGCCCGTGGCCGTCGGCGCGGGCCTGCGGGCCTGGGCCGCGGCCACGGCCTGGTCGGCGAGATAGGGCGCCAGGCGGGCGTTGCGGAGCGTCTGCATCGGCGGCGTCGCGGCCAGCAGCGCCCCCGCCGCCTCGACCGCCTGCCGGGTGCCGCGGGCGCCGCGGGCGTTCAGCGCCCGGCGGAACAGCTCGGCGTGGCCTTGCGCGCTGAACGGGCGGGTCCGCGCGATCCGGAACCGCTGCGGCAGGACGGGGTTGATGCCGCGGATCCGCTCCTCGCCGCCGGTGTCGCACAGCGCGACCAAATGCAGGTCCGGGTGGACCGCCAGCAGCCGGTGCAGTTCGGCGGCGATGGCCTCCCCGTTGCCGGGGTCGGTGACGATGCCGTCCAGGCCCTCGATGATGAGGAGGCGGTCGCCGGCGCAGTCGCGGGCGTCGGCGTGCAGCCGGGCGACGGCGTCCGGGAGCCGCTGACCCGTGTACAGGTTGTCGGTGACCCAGTGCGGGTCGCGGCCGAGCGCCAGGGCCTTGCCGAGTTCCTGCGCGGCGTCGCGCTTGCCGGTGCCGTCGGGACCGGACAGCAGCAGCCGGACGGGCTCGTCGCCGCGGGTCAGCTCGTCCAGCGCCGCGACGACCTCGGGCTGCTCGACCAGCGACGTCGCGATGTCCGCGCGGCCGCCCGCCGCCGTGCCGCCCGCCGCCGTGCCG
>NZ_SMKH01000095.1 GCF_004348515.1 Actinomadura sp. KC345
CGCCCGGACCGGGCATGCCCGCGCCCCCGCCGGGCGGACACCGGCGCAAGCGCGGCCCGGGTTGCCTGATCGGGCTGCTGGCCGGCGGGTTCGCGCTGGTGCTCCTGCTCGCCGGCGGCGGTTTCGGCTTCTACTACATGAGCACGAGCCACGAGCTCTCCACCCCGCGGTCGGCGGGCGGCCTGACCCTCGACAGCCGGTACGACAAGGGGGCGGACGACCTCGCCGACACCATGCGCAGAGTGATCCGCAGTTCCACGTCGCCGTCGAACGCCGACTGGGAGGACGGCGTGTACCGGGACGGCGAGCTGGCCTACCTGCTCATCGGGTTCACCGGCTCCTACGACCGGGACAACCTCGTCAGCCGGCTGAGTTCCAACCTGCGCAACGAACTCAGCACGGACGACGTCCGCGTCACCACCCGGATCTATGAGATCGACGACCCGGGCGGCGACGGGACGGGGCTGTGCGGGCGCCTGACCGCGTCGGCGGGAAGCACCTACTCGTACAACTCGATCTGCGGGTGGGCGACCAGGACGACGTTCGCGCTGGTGATCCCCGCCGGCGGAAAGTCGGCCGGGCGGACCGAGCCGCCGCAGTACAAGGTCTCCGGTTTGCAGCGCGTGATGCGCGACCTCCGGGAGGACGTCGAGAGCTGATCCGCCGTACCGGGCGGTTCCCGTGAGGGTCGGGACACAGGTCACCTGACACCGGGTCGCCCCGCTGGAAAGGGTGGTGGAAAACTCCCGCGACGGCGGGGCGAAGGGAGAGGGACGGGATGCGAGCGGTACTGGCACGCGCCGCCGTGCTGGCCGGCGCGTTCACCGCGGGGGCCGTGGCGGCGCGTGCCGCGACCATCCCTCACCTCCGCAGCCTCACCGCCGACCTCCAGCGCTCCCGGGAGCGGATCCTCGCCAGCCGGGAGGAGGAGCGGCGGCGGCTCCGGCACGACCTGCACGACGGGCTCGGGCCGACCCTGGCCAGCCTCGCGATGTCGCTGGACGCGGCGCGCATCACGCTGGCCGCCGAACCCGAGCGGATGGACCCGCTGCTCGCCGACGTCCGCGACCGCCTCGCGACGGCCGTCGGGGAGATCCGCGAGCTGGCGCACGGGCTCCGCCCTCCGGCCCTGGACGACCTCGGGCTCGTCGCCGCCATCGAATCCTTCGCC
The DNA here is from genome assembly GCF_004348515.1 of Actinomadura sp. KC345. Taxonomy (GTDB): domain Bacteria; phylum Actinomycetota; class Actinomycetes; order Streptosporangiales; family Streptosporangiaceae; genus Spirillospora. The sequence continues at coordinate 1,172 of NZ_SMKH01000095.1, forward strand.
GAGGGCTGCTGCGAGCGGGCGGACGTGCGGTTCGACGGCGGGCATCTGGAGCTTCCCGCGGCGGTGGAGGTGGCCGCGTACCGGATCGTCCAGGAGGCGCTGACGAACGTCCGGCTGCACGCGCCGGGGAGCACCGCCACGGTCAGGCTGTCCCGGGACGACGACCTCCGCGTCGTGGTGGCCGACACCGGACCGGGCCTGCCCGACGCCGCCCGCAACGGCCCCCAGCCGGGATCGCGTCGCGGCATGGCCGCCATGAAGGAATGGGCCGCGGAGATCGGCGGCAGCTGCGCGATCACCTCGCGGAACGGCGGCGGGACCGTGGTGTCCGCCCGCCTGCCGCTCGCCGCCGCGGAGACCGCCGCCGGGTACCATCGTCCTTCACCAGGAAAAAGGCGGGCATAGATGACCGAGAACATCCGTGTTCTCATCACCGACGACCACCCGGTGTTCAGGCAGGGCCTCAAGGGGCTCCTGCACGCGCTGGGCGTGGAGGTCGTCGGCGAGGCCGAGAACGGCCCGGACGCGGTGAAGCTCGCGGCCGAGCTGCAGCCGGACGTCGTCGTAATGGACCTGCACATGCCCGGCGGCAACGGCATCGAGGCCACCCGGACGATCACCCGGACCAGCCCGCGGATCGGCGTCCTGGTCCTGACGATGTTCCGTGACGACGACTCGGTCTTCGCGGCGATGCGCGCCGGCGCCCGCGGCTACCTGCTGAAGGAGTCCGGCGCCGAGGAGATCGCCCGCGCCGTCCGGGCGGTCGCGGCGGGCGAGGCCATCTACGGGCCGGAGATCGCCCGCCGCGTGCTGATCTACTTCACCGACATGCCCGACCCGAAGAAGGCCGCGTTCCCCGAACTCACCGAGCGGGAACGCGACGTCCTGGAACTCATCGCGCAGGGGCGCAGCAACGCCGACATCGCCGGGACGCTCTTCCTCAGCCAGAAGACCGTCCGCAACCACGTCTCGAACATCTTCATGAAGCTGCACGTCGCGGACCGCGCGCAGGCCATAGTCGTCGCCCGCGAAGCCGGCCTCGGCGAGTCCACGCGCAGCTGAAACTTCGGACCACACGACGAGGCCCCCGGCCACGGGCCGGGGGCGTCGCTGTCGACGACGAGAGCCTGGCTACGCCGACTTCTCTCGCGGTTCGCGCTTGGAGCGGTCTCGGGGGACGAGGGTCGGGTTGACGTGTTCCAGGACGGCCTCGCGGGTGATGACGACGCGGGCGACGTCCTGGCGGCTCGGGACCTCGTACATCACCGAGAGCAGGACCTCCTCCATGATGGCGCGGAGGCCGCGGGCGCCCGTGCCGCGCAGGATGGCCTGGTCGGCGATCGCCTCGAGAGCGTCGTCGGTGAACTCCAGGTCGACGCCGTCGAGTTCGAAGAGGCGGTGGTACTGGCGCACCAGCGCGTTCTTCGGCTCGGTGAGGATGTTGATCAGGGCGTCCCGGTCCAGGTTGTGCACGGAGGTGATCACGGGGAGCCGGCCGATGAACTCGGGGATCAGCCCGAACTTCAGCAGGTCTTCCGGCATCACCTCGCCGAACACGGCCGACGACTCCTCGAAGTCGGACTTGGAGCGGATCTGGGCGCCGAAGCCCATGCCCTGCTTGCCGACCCGGGACTCGACGATCTTCTCCAGGCCGGCGAACGCGCCGCCGCAGATGAACAGCACGTTCGTGGTGTCGATCTGGATGAACTCCTGGTGCGGGTGCTTGCGGCCGCCCTGCGGCGGGACGCTCGCGGTGGTGCCCTCCAGGATCTTCAGCAGGGCCTGCTGGACGCCCTCGCCCGAGACGTCACGGGTGATCGACGGGTTCTCGCTCTTGCGGGCGACCTTGTCGACCTCGTCGATGTAGATGATCCCGGTCTCGGCCTTCTTGACGTCGTAGTCGGCCGCCTGAATCAGCTTGAGGAGGATGTTCTCGACGTCCTCCCCCACGTATCCGGCCTCCGTCAGCGCCGTGGCGTCCGCGATGGCGAACGGGACGTTGAGGAGTTTCGCGAGCGTCTGCGCGAGGAGCGTCTTGCCCGATCCGGTGGGGCCCAGCAGCAGGATGTTGGACTTGCCGATCTCGACCGGGTCGTCCCTGCCGGTGTCGCCCGACTGGATCCGCTTGTAGTGGTTGTAGACGGCGACGGACAGTGCCTTCTTCGCCGTCTCCTGCCCGATGACGTAGGAGTCCAGGAACTCGTAGATCTCCCGCGGCTTGGGCAGGTTGTCCCACTTGAGGTCGGAGGTCTCGGAGAGCTCCTCCTCGATGATCTCGTTGCAGAGATCGATGCACTCGTCGCAGATGTACACGCCCGGGCCCGCGATGAGCTTCTTGACCTGCTTCTGGCTCTTACCGCAGAACGAGCATTTCAGCAGATCACCACCGTCGCCGATGCGTGCCACCCAACTGTCTCCTTTTCGTGGGGCCGCCCGCCTTGGAGGATGCGGCGCAGCTCGGTTGCGTCCCGAAGGCTCTCGACGTTGGATTCGACGTTACCGCCTCCAACGGACTTGGAAAGCCCCTCGCCCGGAAGTGTGGCGGCCGGGCTCGGGGATCCCCTCGTCCTCGTGTCGTCTCAGGACGACACTACCTCGGCTTTGCGCTTCCTGCTGGCGAAGACATCGTCGATGAGACCGTAGTCCTTCGCCTCGTCCGCCGTGAGGATCTTGTCGCGCTCGATGTCCTTGCGGACCTCGTCGATGGTCTTGCCGCTGTGCTCGGCCAGGATGGTCTCCAGCAGCTCGCGGATCCGCATGATCTCGCGCGCCTGGATCTCGATGTCGCTGGACTGGCCGTAGGTGCCCTCGGTCGCGGGCTGGTGGATCAGGATCCGCGAGTTGGGCAGCGCCGCCCGCTTGCCCTGCGTCCCGGCGGCGAGCAGCACGGCCGCGGCCGAGGCGGCCTGGCCGATGCACACCGTCTGGATGTCGGGCTTGACGAACTGCATCGTGTCGTAGATCGCCGTCATGGCGGTGAACGATCCGCCGGGCGAGTTGATGTAGATGCTGATGTCGCGGTCGGGGTCGATCGACTCCAGCGTGATCAGCTGGGCCATCACGTCGTTGGCCGACGCGTCGTCGATCTGCACGCCGAGGAAGATGATGCGCTCCTCGAACAGCTTGTTGTACGGGTTCATCTCCTTGACCCCGTACGTGGTGCGCTCGACGAACGACGGAATGATGTAACGGCTCTGGGCCGGCGCCGGAAACTCGCCCGTCTGGACGCCGGGCCGGACCAGATCGCTGAAACCGGGTCGGATGAAGTCGCTCACTATGTGCCTCCGAATCAGGATCAGGTCGTCAGGAGACGGTGCCCTCGGAGGGCACCTGGGTGGCACTGAGCACCACGTGGTCCACCAGCCCGTAGTCCTTGGCCTCGTCGGCGGTGAACCAGCGGTCACGGTCGGAGTCGCGCTCGATCTGCTCCAGCGACTGGCCGGTGTGTTCGGCGATCTTCTCGGCGAGCGTCTTCTTGACGTACAGCATCTGCTCGGCCTGGATCTTGATGTCGGAGGCCGTGCCGCCGATGCCGCCGGACGGCTGGTGCATCATGATGCGCGCGTGGGGCAGGGCGTAGCGCTTGCCCGTGGTCCCGGCGCACAGCAGGAACTGGCCCATCGACGCGGCCAGGCCCATGCCCACCGTGACGACGTCGTTCGGGACGTACTTCATGATGTCGTAGATCGCCATGCCGGCGGTGACGGAGCCACCGGGCGAGTTGATGTAGATCGTGATGTCGCGGCGGCCGTCCTCGGCCGACAGCAGGAGAAGTTCGGCGCAGATGCGGTTGGCGATATCGTCATCGACCTGCTGGCCGAGGAAGACGATGCGTTCGCGGAGCAGACGCTGGAACAGCTGGTCGCCCAGCGGCGACAGGGGCGCCTCGGCGACCCGCGCCTGGATCCGCGACGACTCGTCGAAAGTCGGAGGCATGCTCACCGGTGTTCCTCCGGTCCTTTTCAATCGGTTCGGATGCTTGGACATTAACGCGCTCACGGGCCCGCTTAAGCCCGGGGGGCCGCCTTTTCGCCAGGGGCGTACCCGCGCGGCACCGGACACGCCCCGGCACTACCGGCGATCTTCCGCGAAAACGACGCCCGCAGAGGCCGCTCCGTCCATCCCCCGGTCAGCGCGGAGCACACACGCCGCGGGGGACCTCCCCCGTCCGCCCGGCTCATGGCAGCGCCCCGCACCCGGTGGCCGGATGCGGGGCGCTGCCCGATGCGTCGGAGAACGTCCAGAAAGGTCTTAGGAGTCCTTGGAGTCCTTGTCCTGGGCGTCCTTCGCCTCCGCGGCGGGGGCCTCCTCAGCGGCGTCCTCAGCCGTCTGCGCGGAGGTCTCGCCCGCGTCATCGGTGTCGCCGGAGTCGGTGCCGCCGGAGTCGGTGTCGCCGGAGTCGGTGTCGCCGGAGTCATCGGTGTCGGCGTCCGCGTCCTCGGCCTGGACGGTCTCGCCGCTCAGCTCCCGCTGGACGGCGTCGACGTCGATCTCGTTGCCCGACTCGTCCTTGACGGTGACGTGCTCGACGACGAGGTTCAGCGCCTTGCTGCGCAGCACCTCGGAGACGATCGCCGGAAGCTGGTTGTTCTGGGTGAGGTACTCGGCGAGCTGCTGCGGCTGCACGCCCATCTGCATCGCCTGCGTGACGACGTACTCGCTGAGCTCCTCGTTCTCGACGTTGAGCTCCTCCTGGACGGCGAGCTGGTCGAGGACGAACCCGCCCTTGACCGCGAGCCGGGCCGCGTCGGCGACCTCGGTGTCGAACTCCTCTTCCGTCTTCTCCTCGCCGGAGAGGTAGTCCTCCTTGGTCATGCCCGCCATCTGGAGCTGCTGCTCCAGCTGCTGGTTGCGGCGGCCGACCTCCTCCTCCACGACCTTGTCGGGAAGCGGGATGTCGATCTTCTCCAGCAGCGCCTCGAGCGCCTTGTCGCGCGCCTCGGACAGCTGCTGGGTCCGCACCTGCCGGTCGAGCCGCGACCGGACGTCGTCGCGGAGCTCGTCGATGGTGTCGAACTCGCTGGCGAGCTGGGCGAACTCGTCGTCCAGGTCGGGCAGGTTCTTGACCTTCACGCTCTGCACGGTGACGGTGATCTCGGCCTCCTCGCCGGCGTGCTCGCCGCCGGCCAGGGTCCCGGTGAACGTCTTGTCCTCGCCGGCGGCCAGGCCGACGAGCGCCTCGTCCAGGCCCTCGATGGCCGAGTTGCTGCCGACCTCGTAGGAGTAGCCGCTGGTGGAGGCGTCCTCGATCTCCTCGCCGTCGATTCGCGCGACCATGTCGATGGTGGCGAAGTCGCCCTCCTCGGCGGCGCGCTCGGCGTTGGTGAGGGACGCGAACCGCTCGCGCAGGTTGTCGATCGTCTCGCCGACCTGCTCGTCGGTGACCTCGGCGTCGTCCACCACGACCTCGAGGCCGTCGTAGTCCGGCACCTCGAACTTCGGCCGGATGTCGACCTCGGCGGTGAACGCGAACTGGGTCCCGTCCTCCAGCTCGGTCACCTCGACCTCGGGCTGCCCGAGCACGAAGATCTCGGTCTCCTCGACGGCGCGGCCGTACAGCTCCGGAAGCGCGTCGTTGACCGCCTCCTGCAGGACCGCGCCCCGGCCGACGTACTTGTCGATCAGCGGGGCGGGGACCTTGCCGGGCCGGAAGCCCTTGATCCGCACCTGCTGCGAGATCTCCTTGTACGCCTTGTCGAGGTTCGGCTTGAGCTCGTCGAACGGAACCTCGACGGTGAGCTTGACCCGCGTGGGGGTCAGCTCCTCGACATCGGTCTTCACTGGGGTAGGTCTCCTTGATCGGGCGCTGTCTCGGCCGTGGCGTTCGACGCGTACTTCTTCCTGCCTGCGAACTTGATGGCCTGCGAGCCATCGGCCTGCACACGCCTACGGGCCCGTCACCCGGTCCGTCTGCGTCGTCACTCAGCCGGTCAGTCTCTCAGCGGCGCGGGCACGCCGAATACGGCTCCGCGCCTTCGCGCGGCCAAGTCTATGGGGTAGCGGCGGCCGCTGCGCGCATCGGTCGCCCACAAGACCGGCGAATCCGCGTCAACGTTCCCGCACGGGCAGTGACATAAGTCATCCGAACCCCCATACTCGTCCGGGATGAACGGGATAGCCGCGGCCTTCAGTGCGACTGGTCTGTACTACCTCGGGTTCGCCGTCTTCAAGGTGGCGGCGGACCGGATGGCCCCTGTCCGGGGCAACCGCATCCTGCACATGATCTGGACGATCGTGAGCAACTGGATCTTCCTGATCGCGCTCGCGATCGTGCTCGGCGGGCTCAGCATGCAGATCCTCGCACTGAGCAGGCTGCCCCTGTCCACCGCCGTGCCGATCTTCATGTCCGGCATCGTCCCGCTGCTGCTGATCGCGCTGGTGTTCTTCGGCGAGCGCCTCACGCCGCGCGAGTGGCTGAGCCTGGTGCTGATCGGCGCGGCGATCCTGCTGCTCACCGCCTCGCTCGGCGGGGACGGGCCGATCAGCTCGGCGGACGCGCCGCTGTGGAAGATCGCGGTGGTGGTCGCCCCGGCGGTGGTGGTGCCGGTCCTCATCCTGGTCCTCGGCGACTACCGGCCGGACGGCAGGCACGCCCGCCCCATCACCGGGATCGCCTACGGGCTCAGCTCGGGCTTCCCGGTCGGCACCGCCGAGCTGGCGATCAAGGGCTGGAGCGACCACGCCGACGCGACCAGCCTGCGGATCGCCATGACGCCGTGGCCGTACCTGACGGTGATCTCGGCGGCGATCGGGTTCGGGATCATGGTCATGGCGTTCCAGCGCTGCCGGGTCTCGATCGTGGCGACCGTGATGACGGTCACCGCCAAGACGTACCTGCTGGCGATGGGCACGTTCCTGTACGGGGAGGCGTGGCCGCAGGACGCGATGTATTCGGCGATGCGGCTGGGCGCCCTGACGCTGGGCGCGATCGCGGTCCTCCAGTTCCCCCGGCACAGGCCCGTCCAGGGGGCGCCCTCCTCCGGGGAGGACGCCCCTTCCGCGCGACAGGACCCCTTCGGCGGCTCCGCGCTGGGCGGTCCGCCGCCCGGCGGGCCGCTGTACCGCCACGCCGAGCCCGCCGGGGACGAGCCGCGGCAGCCGAGGGTGCCGCCGCAGCGGTCCCCGTACGCGCACGACCCGCTCGGCCGGGGCCCCTACGACCAGCAGGGGGCGGAGCCTCGGCCGCCGCGCCGCCCCGTCCGTCCGCAGAGCCCCACGGAGACGGGCTCGGACGGACGCTGGCGCGGTTTCAGCGACTGACCCGCAACGGGCCGGCGCCCCGAACCTCCCGCGGGAGGTTCGGGGATCACCGTTCCGCGGGTCAGCGGTCCTTGCCGGGGAGGCCCTTGTCGAGGCCGGCGCGCCGGAGCGCGTCGGCCATGGCGCCGCCCCCGCCGCGGCCGCCGCCCTGGCCGCCGCGGTTCCTGCCGCCACCGCCCTGGCCGCCACCGGGCTTGCCACCACCGGGCTTGCCACCACCCGGCTTGCCACCACCGGCCTGCCCGCCACGCGGGTTCTGGCCACCGCGGTTCTGGCGGTCGCCCCGGTCGCGCTGCTCACGCTGCTCACGCTGCTCGCCGCGCTGGGCGCCGCCGCCCTGCTGGTCGCGGCCCTGCCTGTCGCGGCCCGGCTCGTCGTCCAGCCGGAGCGTCAGTGAGATGCGCTTGCGCTGGAGGTCGACGTCCAGGACCTTCACGCGGACGATGTCGCCGGGCTTGGTGACATCGCGCGGATCCGACACGAACTTGTCGGACATCGCGGAGATGTGGACGAGCCCGTCCTGGTGGACGCCGACGTCCACGAAGGCACCGAACGCGGCGACGTTGGTGACGACGCCCTCAAGGAGCATGCCGGGTTCGAGATCGGCGAGCTTGTCGATGCCCTCCTTGAACGTGGCGGTCTTGAACGCCGGGCGCGGGTCGCGGCCGGGCTTCTCCAGTTCGGCGAGGATGTCGGTCACGGTCGGCAGCCCGAACGCGTTGTCGATGAAGTCCGCGGGCTTCAGCGAGCGCAGGACGGCGGTGTTCCCGATGAGTCCCTTGATGTCGTTGCCGGCCGCGTCCAGGATCCGCCGCACGACCGGGTACGCCTCCGGGTGCACGCTGGAGGCGTCGAGCGGGTCGTCGCCGCCGGGGATGCGCAGGAAGCCCGCGCACTGCTCGAACGCCTTCGGGCCGAGCCGCGGGACGCTCTTCAGCCCGCCGCGGGTCCGGAACGGGCCGTTGGCGTCGCGGTGGGCGACGATGTTCTCCGCGAGCCCCTCGCCGATGCCCGACACGCGGGTCAGCAGCGGCGCGGACGCGGTGTTGACGTCCACGCCGACGCCGTTCACGCAGTCCTCGACGACGGCGTCGAGCGAGCGCGACAGCTTCACCTCGGAGATGTCGTGCTGGTACTGGCCGACGCCGATCGACTTCGGGTCGATCTTGACCAGCTCGGCGAGCGGGTCCTGGAGGCGGCGGGCGATCGACACGGCGCCGCGCAGGGAGACGTCCATGCCGGGCAGCTCCCGCCCGGCGTACTCCGACGCCGAGTACACCGACGCCCCGGCCTCCGACACCATGATCTTGGTGAGCGTGAGGTCGGGGTGGCGGGCGATCAGGTCGGCGGCGAGCTTGTCGGTCTCGCGGGACGCGGTGCCGTTGCCGATGGAGACCAGGTCGACCTTGTGCTCGCGGGCGAGGCGGGCGAGCATCTCGACCGACTCGTCCCACTTCCGGCGGGGTTCGTGGGGGTAGATGGTGTCGGTGGCGACGACCTTGCCGGTGGCGTCGACGACGGCGACCTTGACGCCGGTGCGCAGGCCCGGGTCCAGGCCCATCGTCGCGCGGGTCCCGGCGGGGGCGGCGAGCAGCAGGTCGCGCAGGTTCGCGGCGAACACGCGGACCGCCTCGTCCTCGGCCTCCTGCCGGAGCCGGGTGCGCAGGTCGATGCCGAGGTGGACGAGGACGCGGGTGCGCCACGCCCAGCGGACGGCGTCCGAGAGCCACTTGTCGGCCGGCCCCCCCTTGTCGGTGATCTGGAACCGGCGGGCGATCTCCACCTCGTACGAGCTGCGCGCTCCCGGTTCCTCCGGAGCCTCCTCGGGCTCCAGGTCGAGTTCGAGGACCTCTTCCTTCTCGCCGCGGAACAGCGCGAGGACCCGGTGCGAGGGCAGCTTCGCGAACGGCTCGGCGAAGTCGAAGTAGTCGGAGAACTTCGCGCCCGCCTCCTGCTTGCCGTCGCGGACCCGCGAGACCATCCGGCCCCGGTTCCACATGCGTTCGCGCAGGGCGCCGATGAGGTCGGCGTCCTCGGCGAAACGCTCGACGAGCACGGCGCGCGCGCCCTCCAGCGCGGCGGCCGCGTCGGCGACGCCCTTGTCCGCGTCCACGTAGTCGCCGGCGGCGGTCTGCGGGTCGTGGGACGGGTCGTCCAGCAGCAGGTCGGCGAGCGGTTCGAGCCCGGCCTCGCGGGCGATCTGCGCCTTGGTGCGCCGCTTCGGCTTGTACGGCAGGTAGACGTCCTCCAGCCGCGCCTTGGAGTCGGCGGCGAGGATCCGGGCCTTGAGCTCGTCCGTGAGCTTGCCCTGCGACTCGATCGACTCCAGAATCGCGGCGCGGCGCTCGTCCAGCTCGCGCAGGTAGCGCAGCCGCTCCTCCAGCGCGCGGAGCTGCGCGTCGTCGAGGGTTCCGGTCGCCTCCTTGCGGTAGCGGGCGATGAACGGGACGGTCGCCCCGCCGTCGAGCAGGTCCACCGCGACCCGCACCTGCCCCTCGCCGACGCCGAGCTCCTCGGCGATGCGCTGGGTGATGGGCCGGGTCGCGGGCGGGGTGCCCTCCTGGCCGGTGGACGTCTGGCTGGTGGTCGCTGTCACAGCTTGGATTCGCTTTCTCCCCTGGATGTCAGCGTGCATTGTCCAGGGAACGGGCCTCGTTGTCTTGTCACCGGATCGATTTGTCGCCGCTCAGGGACGGCCGTATAGGCGGGGCACGAAGGCAGGGTAGGTCTAACTCCCCGGTGACGACGGCCGAGAGGGGGCCTAGCACCACTGAGACCTGGACCCGGGACCGACCACAATGGTGGGGTCGGGACCTACCGGATAGAGCACCCATGGAGGACCAAGTGGACCGCCAGCGTGCCGTCGGGCTACTCGGAGAGTATGCGCGGCGGGTCTTCATCACGTTCGTCCGTGCGGTCGTCCAGATCGTGCTGGCGTTCACGGTGCACCTGCCGCTGTTCATCCTGGCGGTCCTGTCGATCGCCTTCATCCCGCTGGGCGTCGGGGTCGTGCTGACGCCGGTCGTGTTCCAGGCGGTCCGGGCGGCCGCCACCCAGCAGCGGGCGTGGGCCGCCGAATGGTCGGGCGTGAAGATCGCCCTCCCGTACCGGCCGGAGCCGGCGGGCGCGCCCGGCCCGTTCGGGCGGCTGAGGTGGGTGCTGGCCGACCCGGCGTCGTGGCGTGACCTGCTGTGGACCTTCCTGAACATCCCGATCGCGCTCGTCCTCGGGGTCCTGGCGGGCGGTCTGGTCGTCTACGGGGTGGAAGGCGTGCTCGTCGCGCCGTGGGTCGCGCAGTTGACGGACTACGGCTGGGGCCCGTTCTGGATGCTGGACGACTACGGAGCCCTCGGTTACGCCGGGACGGTCGTCCTCGGCGCCGGAATGGTGGCGGCGGCCATCCCGCTGGGGCCGGCGTTCCTGAGGGCGCACGCGCTGTTCGGCCGGTCGCTGCTCTCGCCGACGAAGGGGGCCCTGACCGAGCGCGTCCAGCGGCTCACCGAGACGCGATCGGAGACGGTGGACGCCTCCGCGGCCGAGCTGCGCCGCATCGAGCGGGACCTGCACGACGGCGCGCAGGCCCGGCTGGTCGCGCTCAGCATGAACATCGGCCTCGCCGAGCAGATGATGAAGCACGACCCGGAGACCGCGCAGCAGCTGCTCGCCGAGGCGCGCGCCGCCAGCGGTACGGCGCTGACCGAGCTGCGCGACCTGGTCCGGGGCATCCATCCGCCCGTGCTGGCCGAGCGCGGCCTGGACGGGGCCGTCCAGGCGCTGGCGCTCAGCCTGCCGCTGCCGGTGGACATCCGGATCGACCTGCCGGGACGCCCGGACGCGCCGGTCGAGTCCGCCGCCTACTTCGCGGTCGCGGAGATGTTCGCCAACGTGGTCAAGCACTCGGGCGCCCGGCGGGCCTGGCTCCAGATCGAGCACTCGGACGGCCGGCTGCTTATGATCATCGGGGACGACGGGACGGGCGGCGCCGACCCCGCGCAGGGCTCCGGGATGCGCGGGATCGAGCGCAGGCTCGCGGCCTTCGATGGGACGATGGCCGTGACGAGCCCGCCCGGCGGGCCGACCGTCGTGACCATGGAGCTGCCTTGCGCGTTGTCATCGCCGAAGACCTCGCCCTCCTCAGGGACGGGCTGATCCGCCTCCTCAGCGCGTTCGAGTTCGAGGTCGTCGAGGCCGTCGACAACGGCCCGTCCCTGCTGCGGGCGCTGACCGCGCACCGTCCCGAGGTCGCGGTGGTGGACGTGCGGCTGCCGCCGACGTTCACCGACGAGGGCCTGAAGGCGGCGCTGGAGGCCAGGCGGGAGATCCCCGGGCTGCCGGTGCTGGTGCTGTCGCAGCACGTCGAGCAGCTGTACGCGCGGGAGCTGCTGTCCGACAGCACGGGCGGGATCGGCTACCTGCTGAAGGACCGGGTGTCGGACGTCCAGGTCTTCGTGGAGGCGGTGCGCCGGGTCGCGGCCGGCGGCACCGCCCTCGACCCGGACGTGGTGTCGCAGCTGCTGACCCGGCACGCCCGCGAGGAGCCGCTGCAGCAGCTGACCCCCCGCGAGCGCGAGGTGCTCGGGCTGATGGCCGAGGGCCGGTCGAACGCGGCGATCGCCGGGAAGCTGTTCGTCACCGAGAAGGCGGTCAGCAAGCACACCAACAACATCTTCGGCAAGCTCGGGCTGCCGCAGTCCGAGGACGACAACCGCCGCGTCCTGGCCGTCCTCGCCTATCTCGGCACCTGACGTTCCCGCGTCCGGCTCATCGCGCCCATGGCGGGACGAGGCGCTCGTCGCCCTGCGGGGCGATCTCGCACCTGGTGGCGTCGACGAGGGCGTCCGGGTCGTAGGCGAGGCAGCCCGCGTGGGCGGCGACGACGGCGGTGAACCCGGTGCCGGGCGGCGAGGTCATCCGGCGCGGCATGCCGGCGGGCAGGACGACGGTGTCGCCGGGGCCCGCCTCCAGCTCGCGTCCGTCGAGGTCGACGGTGGCGGAGCCGTCGAGGAACGTCCACACCTGCTCGGTGTCGAAGGCGTGCAGCGGGCCGGTCTTGCCGGGGGCCATGTCGACGCGCCAGACGGCGAGGCCTTGCGTGCCGCCCTGGCCGGGCGTGGCGAACGTGGTCATGGTGCCGTTGGGCGTTTCGGTGCGGCGGCTTTCGGCGTCGCGGATGAGCGTCATGGGTCCCGATCCCCTAAGTTAGACAATATAGTTGTCCATATAGTCAATGAGGTTGTCTTTAATGTCAAGTGACGGCGGTCCCCCCGGCTTCGAGCTGCCGCTGCGGCTCTTCCTCGCGTTCCGTGTGATCATCGACGAGCTGCACGCCGAGCTCGCGGAGCAGGGGCATCCCGGCCTGCGGCCGATGCACGGCTTCGTCTTCCAGGCGATCGGCCCGGACGGCACGACGGCCGTGGAGCTCGGACGGCGGCTGGGGGTGTCCAAGCAGGCCGCGGGCAAGATGGTCGAGTCACTGGAGCGGGCCGGCTACGTCGAGCGCGCCGCCGACTCGTCCGACGCCCGCCGCAAGATCGTCCGGCTGACGGCCCGGGGGACGGACTCCCTGGACCGCTCCGCGCGGATCTTCGACCGGATCCGGGACGACTGGGTGCGGCGCCTGGGCGCCGACCGCGTCCGGGCGATGGAGCACGACCTCCGCCGGGTCACGCCCGCCGACCTGTGGCGGCTGGACATGCCCGGCTGGTTCGGGGCGCCGTGAAGATTCTTTCCGGACCGCCCGCCCGTACGTGCGCAGCTAGCCGCTTAGACCACCGGTTCCCGGCTCTCGCAGGCCCCGCGGACCCCTTGAACGTGCCGTTCCACCCGGTTACCATCTGGCCAATTCTTAGGAAAGTTTCCTAAGAATAAGGCGGGGATTCCTGTTTGCTCGGGGGCCGAACGAACGGAGAATCATGTCCAGACCGGGCGGACGGCGGGTCATGGCGCTCGCCGGCGCGACAATCCCGGCGGTGCTCGCCGCCCTGCTCCCGGCGCCTCCGGCGTCTTCGGCGTCACCGGCGTCATCGGCCGGAACGGTCCACGCCGCCGAGCGGGGCGCCGCATCCGCGAACGCGGGCGAGAAGATTATCGGGTACTTCGCGGAGTGGGGCGTCTACCAGCGCAACTACCACGTGAAGAACATCGAGACGAGCGGCTCCGGCGGCAAGCTGACCCACATCAACTACGCGTTCGGCAACGTCCAGGGCGGCAAGTGCACCATCGGCGACGCCTACGCCGCCACCGACAAGGCCTACACCGCCGACCAGAGCGTCGACGGCGTCGCCGACACCTGGGACCAGCCGCTGCGCGGCAACTTCAACCAGCTCCGCAAGCTGAAGAAGCTGCACCCTGGCCTGAAGGTGATCTGGTCGTTCGGCGGCTGGACGTGGTCCGGCGGCTTCGGCCAGGCCGCCCAGAACCCGGCCGCGTTCGCCGAGTCCTGCCACAACCTGGTCGAGGACCCGCGCTGGGCCGACGTGTTCGACGGCATCGACATCGACTGGGAGTACCCGAACGCGTGCGGGCTCACCTGTGACAGCAGCGGCCCGGACGCGCTGAAGAACCTGATGTCGGCGCTGCGGTCCCGGTTCGGCTCCGGCGACCTCGTGACGGCCGCGATCACGGCCGACGCCAGCGCCGGCGGCAAGATGGACGCCGCCGACTACGCGGGCGCCGCCCAGTACGTCGACTGGTACATGCCCATGACCTACGACTACTTCGGCGCCTGGGCCGCCCAGGGGCCGACCGCTCCGCACTCGCCGCTCACCTCCTACCCGGGCATCCCGCAGGCGGGGTTCAACAGCGCCGAGACCATCGCCAAGCTGAAGTCGAAGGGCATTCCGGCGAGCAAGCTCCTGCTCGGCATCGGGTTCTACGGGCGCGGCTGGACGGGCGTCACGCAGACCGAGCCGGGCGGCACCGCGACCGGAGCCGCGCCCGGCACGTACGAGGCCGGCATCGAGGACTACAAGGTCCTCAAGGACCGGTGCCCCGCGACCGGCACCGTCGCCGGAACGGCCTACGCCAAGTGCGGCGGCCAGTGGTGGAGCTACGACACGCCGTCCACCATCGGCGGGAAGATGGACTACGCCCGGAACCAGGGACTGGCGGGCGCCTTCTTCTGGGAGCTCAGCGGCGACACCGGGAACGGAGAGCTGGTCACGGCGATCAGGAACGGGCTCGGCTGATCCGATAGCGGGGGTTCCTCCCGCCCCCGCAGGCCGAGCCCCGCGGGCCCTCGACCACCCGGTCGGGGGCCCTTCGTCCTTCGCGCCGGGGTCCTCTTGCCGCGGCTCCAGTAACGTCGATGGGCATTCCCAGGACGACGTGAGGAGCAGACTTGGACGGCTGGACACTGGGCAAGGCGTACCGGAGCAAGGCTGGAGAGGTCCGCTGGGACGTGTACGGGGACGAGCGCGCGGCCCCGGTCGTCCTTCTGCACGGCACGCCGTTCTCGTCCTACGTGTGGCGTGGCGTCGCGCGCGCTCTGGCGACGACCCATCGCGTGTACGTCTGGGACATGCCCGGCTATGGAACGTCCGAGATGAGCGGCGGGCAGGATGTCTCGCTTGCCGCGCAGGGGTCTGTGTTCACGGAGCTCCTGGCGCACTGGGGTCTCGATGAACCGCATGTGGTGGCGCACGACTTCGGGGGTGCCGTGGCTCTCCGGGCGCATCTCCTGCATGGCGCCCGCTACCGCTCCCTCGCCGTCGTCGACCCGGTCGCTCTCGCCCCGTGGGGGTCGCCGTTCTTCCGGCTGGTCGGTGCCAACGCCGAGGTGTTCGAGCAGCTTCCGCCCGCTCTGCACGGGGCGCTCGTCCGGGAGTACGTGTCGTCGGCGAGCCACCGGGGCCTGCATCCGGCGGTCCTTGAGGCGCTGGTCGAACCGTGGCTGGGGGACGCCGGCCGGCCGGCGTTCTACCGGCAGATCGCGCAGGCGGACCAGCGCTACACCGACGAGATCCAGGGCCGCTACGGCGACCTGGCGCTTCCCGTCCTGATCTGCTGGGGCGTCTCGGACACCTGGATCCCCGTCGCCAAGGCCCACGAGCTCGCCCGCCTCGTCCCCGGGGCACGCGTCCAGCTGATCGAGGGGGCCGGGCACCTGGTGCAGGAGGACGCGCCCGCGGAGCTGACCGCCGCCCTCGCCGGGTTCCTCGCGTGATCGCGGCCGTGCTGTTCGATCTCGACGGCACGCTCCTCGACCACGAGGGGGCGGCCGCCGAGGCGATCACCCGGTCGTTCCCGGACGCGGATCCGGCGTGGCTCGTCCGGCGCTGGAGGGAGCTGACCGAGGACGCGGTCGACCGGTACCTGGCGGGCGAGCTGAGCTTCGACGCACAGCGCCGCGCCCGGATCGTCCCGCTGGCCCGGGACCTGGGGCTCGGCGACTGGGACGACGCCCGCGCCGACGCGTGGGTCGCCGGTTTCGTGGCGCTCTACGAGGCCGCGTGGCGCCCGTTCCCGGACGCGGGTCCCGCGCTGGACGTGCTGGCGCGGCGCGGCATGCGACTCGGGGTGATCACGAACGGGGACGCGGAGCAGCAGCGCGCGAAGATCGAACGGCTCGGCTTCGCCCGCCTGCTCCCCCACGTCGTGACGTCCGGCGAGACGGGATCGGCCAAGCCCGACGCCGGGATCTTCCGGACGGCGTGCGCGGGGCTCGGCGTCCCACCGGACGAGGCCGCCTACGTCGGGGACCGGCTCGTCACCGACGCGCAGGGCGCCGCCGCCGCGGGGCTCAGCGGCGTGTGGCTCGACCGCTCCGGCGGGCCGGCGCCGCACGAGCCGGGGGTTTCGCGCATCACGTCCCTGGACGCGCTGCCGCGGCTGCTGGGGCTCTGAGCACCGGCGACCCGGCGGCGGGCGGCAACGGATCGGCGCCGGTGCCGCCCGCCCGCGCCCGGGTCACGTCGTCTGGCGGCTCGTCTCCAGGCGCGGGGCCCGGAGGCTCGCCTGGATGTCCAGGATGATCTGAACCTTGTCGCTGAGGCCGAGCCCGCCGCCGCCCGGCACCTTCGCGGTGTCGCCGACGCCGAACTCCAGCCGGCTGATCTCACCGGTCGCGGTGAAGCCGGCGCGGGCGCCGGCGAACGGGTCGTCCTCCCGGAAAGGATCGGGCCCGAAGCCGCCCACCTCCAGGTCGAGCGGAACCTGCCTGGTCACGCCGCGCAGGGTCAGCTCGCCGTCCAGGATGAAGTCGTCCCCGTCGGGACGGACGCCGGTGGAGCGGTACGTCATCGTCGGATACTTCTCGACGTCCAGGTAGTCGGGGTTCCGGAGATGCTCGTCGCGCTGGGCGATACCGGTGTCGACCGAGGCCAGGTCGATGGTCGCCGTCACCGACGAGCCGAGGGGATCGTCGCCGGTCACGACCGTCCCCTCGAACGTCCCGAAGCGCCCGCGGACCTTGCTGACCATCAGGTGGCGGACGGTGAAGCCGACGTTGCTGTGGAGGGGGTCGATGGTCCAGGTGCCGGCGATGTATCCGGGGATCTCGACAAGCTCGGTCGTCATCGTGTCTCCTTGGGTTATGAGAAGTAAGGCGGTTCCGATCAGGAACCGTCTCCATGGTGCGGACACCCGCGGAGTCGGCACAAGAAGGCACTTTTTTCTGCCTCGGTCACCTGGAGATAACCATGCAGCACAGTGGAAACTGCCGGGCGCGCGAGGTCCTCGACCGCGTCGGCGACAAGTGGTCCCTGCAGGTGATCGCGCTGCTCGGCGAGCGCACCAAGCGGTTCACCGAGCTCAAGCGCGAGATCGACGGCATCAGCCAGCGGATGCTCACCGTCACCCTGCGCGGTCTGGAGCGCGACGGCATCGTCACCCGCACCGTCTATCCGGTGATGCCGCCCCGCGTGGACTATTCACTCACCCCCATGGGCGCGACGCTGATGGACGCAGCCAGCACTCTCGTCGCATGGGCCGAATCCCACCTCCATGAGATCGACGCCGCCCGCGATGACTACGACGCCCGCGCAGCGGAAGCGGAAGCCTTTCAAGAGGGAGTGAGAACCGCGCCACGGAAGTAGGCGCGAGGGCGCCGCAGGAAATCCACGTGCCGCCGCTCGCCGCCGGGCGGTAGCTTGGGGAGCGATGGACTTTCACGAGGTGGGACGGCGAGCTAGCCGCGCCGAGCTGGGGAACGAGCAGTCGTGCCCGGCCCGGCTCGGCGGTGCGCGCCGTCATCCCATCGACCTCGTGAGGCCGTCCCATGCGTTCGACTGACATACGTTCGACATTCCTGGACTTCTTCCAGAAGCGCGACCACCGTGTCGTGCCGTCCAGCCCGCTGCTTCCGTCCGACCCCACGCTCCTGCTGACGAACTCGGGCATGAACCAGTTCAAGCCGTACTACCTCGGCGAGACCACCCCGGAGCACCCTCGCGCGGTTTCCGTGCAGAAGTGCGTGCGTACGTCCGACATCGAGAACGTGGGCCGGACGACCCGGCACGCGACGTTCTTCGAAATGCTCGGCAACTTCTCATTCGGCGACTACTTCAAGGCGGAGGCGATCTCCTGGGCGTGGGAGGTCTTCACCCGCCATTACAACCTCGACCCAAAGCGTCTCTGGGTCACCGTCTACCAGGACGACGACGAGGCCGTACGCCTCTGGCGGCCTTTCGGTTTCCCCATGGAGCGGATCCAGCGGCTCGGCATGGCGGACAACTACTGGTCGATGGGTGTGCCGGGCCCTTGCGGACCGTCCTCCGAACTGCACTACGACCGGGGGCCGTCCTTCGGGCGTGAAGGCGGGCCGGCCGTGGACGGCGAGCGCTACCAGGAACTGTGGAATCTCGTCTTCATGCAGAACCTCCGCGGAGAGGGCTCCGGCAAGGACGAATACCCGATCGTCGGCGAACTCCCATCGCGGAACATCGACACAGGGCTCGGCCTGGACCGCCTCGCCGCGATCCTGCAAGGCGTCGACACGGTGTGCGAAACCGACCTGCTGGCGCCGACGTTCCGGCTCGCGCAGGAGAGGGCGGGACGTGCCTATCCAGGCCGCGATGGAAGCGACGACTCCACGTCCTTCCGCCTCGTCACGGAGCACTCGCGGTCGATCGCGTTCCTCATCGCCGACGGCGTGCTGCCCGCGCGCGACGGCCGAGGCTACGTGCTCCGCCGGCTGATGCGCCGCACCGTCCGGCACGCGCGCAGGCTCGGCATCGAGGAGGCGCTGCCGGCGCTGACGTCCAGCGTCATCGCCACCCTCGGCGGGACGTGGCCGGAGCTGGCGCGGCAGTCGGAGCTGATCCGGCAGGTCGTCACCGCCGAGGAGGAGGGCTTCGAGCGGACGCTGCGCCAGGGTTCCCAGCTCCTGGACTCGGCGATCAGCCGCGCGTCGACCACCGTCTCCGGCCGCACCGCGTTCGAACTGCACGACACCTACGGCTTCCCGATCGACCTGACCGTCGACGCCGCGCGCTCGGCGGGCCTCACGGTCGACGAGGACGAGTTCGCCGAGCTCCTCGACGAGCGGCGCCGCCAGGCGCACCGGGCGGGCCGGGGCCGGAAGGGGGACGCGGTCGCACGCCGGGACGTCTACCGGCGCATCACCGGCGAACACGGCCGCACCGAATTCGTCGGCTACTCCTCCACGAGCGCGGAGACACGCGTCCTCGCGCTGCTCGGCCCGCACGGGACGCTCCGCGGCGCGAGCGAGGGCGACGAGATCGAGGTGATCCTCGCGCGGAGCCCGTTCTACGCGGAATCAGGCGGCCAGGTCGGAGACACGGGCACGCTGCGCACCTCCGAAGCGACGCTCCAGGTCCTGGACACCCGACTCGGGCTGGAAGGCTTGCACGTGCATAGCGTCCGCATACTGGACGGCGCGGTGCGTCCCGGCGACGAGGCCGACGCGCTCGTGGACGCGGATCGCCGGGCGGCGACCGCGCGCTCGCACAGCGCCACCCACGTCCTGCACGCGATGCTGCGCCGGTTTCTGGGCGAACACGCGGCCCAGCGCGGCTCGCGCGTCGAGCCGGGACGCCTCCGCTTCGACTTCGCGCACTTCTCCCCCGTCGACACCGTCGCCGTCCAGAGCCTGGTCAACGACTACCTGCTCGACGACCCCGACGTCCGCGTCTGGGAGGCGACCCGTGCCGAGGCGGAAGCGGCCGGGGCCGTCGCGCTGTTCGGCGAGAGCTACGGGGAAGACGTCCGGATCGTGGACATCGGCGACGCGTCCCGCGAGCTGTGCGGGGGGACGCACGTCGGCCACGGCTCGCAGGCGGGCCCCGTCCACGTCGTCGGGGACTCGTCGATCGGCACCGGTCTCCGCCGCATCGAGGCGCTGACGGGTGCCGACGCACTGCGCCATCACGACCACCAGCGCGACATCCTCGCCGAACTCGCGGCGCTGCTGAACGTCCGTCCCGACCAGGCGCCCGACCGCCTGCGGCAACGGCTGGAAACCCTCGCCGAGACCCAGCGGCACCTGAACACCCTCCGGGAGGCCGACCTGGACGCGCACGCGACGCGCCTGGCGTCAGGGGCCGAGCCGGTCTCCGGCGGGTGGCTGGTCGCGGAAACGCTCACGGAGCGGACCGGCCCGGACCTCCGCGCGATCGCCACCAAGATCCTCGCCCTGCGCGAGGGCACCGCCATCGTGATCCTCGGCGCGGACACCGGCGGCAAAGCGGCGCTCGTCGCGGCGACGAACACCGGAGCACAGGCGCGCGACCTGCTCACCGGCGCGGCCCGCGCGGTCGGCGGCGGCGCCGGCGGCAAGGGCCCCGTGGCGAACGCGGGCGGCCGCGACCCCGGCCGCCTGCCGGAGGCGATCAGCACCGCCGCGCACCGGGCCCGCACCCTTCTCGCCACCCTTGATTAGTACAAATCCCCACGTATCGTAAGAAACAGGACGGCGAGGGGAGCCTGATGCTGCGCGTGTTCTGTTTCCGCACCCTCGGAATCACGGTCGAAGACCTCTACCTGATCGACCCCGACCCGGACCGCGGAGGACACGAACGCGGCGTCCGCGTCGAATTGCGCCTGCTCGACGAACCCGCCTGGCGCGGCTCCCCCAACGCGTCACAGCCCGTCATCGTCGACCGGGCCGTCTGGCGGGCCGACTTCCTGGAGTCGGTCGCCGGCGGCCCGGGGTCCAAGGACCGCATGCACCACCACCCGGGCATGCTCGACAACGAGCCGGGCCGACGCGTCTTCGCCCCCGGCCTGACGGCGGACCCCATGGGCTGGCTGGAGCACCAACTCTCCGACGTCCTCCCCCACCTGGAGGCGGCCGGCGTCGACACCCGCCACCACCACGCCTCCGCCCAGGCCCTCCGGGAAGCGACCCCCGAAGTCGTCGGCACGGTCGCGACCGTCCTCGGCGAAGTCCGCGCCGGCACACTCGCCACCACACCCCAGAAACAACCCTGAAGACCCGGATTCAGAAAAGCGTCAACAAACGACGATCATCCGGTATGCGACGTTACGCGGGCTCCCTTCAGGGGACGGCCTGCCACCAACGGGATCCGCCACTCATTACTCAGGGAAATGGGGTAGAGCATGCGCAAGTTCCTCGGAGCGGTGAGCCTGGCCGCACTGGTCACCTTCGGTACCGCGGCACCCGCGTCCGCCGAGCAGCCGGCCAAGCAGCCGGCCGTCCAGCAGGTGAAGCAGGCGCAGAACGAGGACGGCGGCGGCAGCAAGGCGGGGCTGTGGGGTCTGCTCGGCCTCCTGGGCCTCCTCGGCGCCATGGGCATGAGGAAGTCCAAGCCCAACGTCGGGACCGCGGAGAGCCGCACCGGCACCGGCCGGCGCGAAGGCCCGGGAATGTGAGTGCCGGCCGCCGCCCGACCGCGCCTCACGGCGCCGACCGAGCGGCGGCCCGGGACTCCCCCTGTCGGGCTGGCGGGATTTGAACCCACGACCCCCGGCACCCAAAGCCGGTGCGCTACCAAACTGCGCTACAGCCCGCACACGATGACGCGAGAAGTCTAGTCCCGATCAGACGCGCCCGCCGCTCCATATCCGGCACACGGCCCACCTGACACGTCCGCACCCGGAAGCCTGTACGCTACGGGATGGCGATCGAGGACCCCATGGCCCTCAATCCGCTCGCGGGCGTAGCTCAATGGTAGAGCCCCAGTCTTCCAAACTGGCTACGCGGGTTCGATTCCCGTCGCCCGCTCTCTCGTTTCCCCAGGTCAGAGCCTTGTAGGGCGATCTTGACTGACCCTCTGAAGATCATTTGTCACCCATTTGTCACTGGGATCTGGCACGCCTGAGCGGCATCCTGGTTCAACTGCGAACCTTGGCGATCATGGTCTGAGCGTCTCTGGCGAAGATCGACACGGCGCAGGAGCAGGCAGCCTCAACGCCGAAGGCCCGGCTCCCGTCGGGGAACCGGACCTCCAGCCAGCGGATGTCCTTCTAGCTCGCTTCTCCCCCGAGCAGCCGACGCAGGTCGGCGGTGACGACGCGGTAGCTGGCCCCCACGCGGATCACCTTGCAGGGGAACTCTCCCGTCCGGGCGAGTTCGTAAGCGCGGGTGCGTCCGAGCCCGATGGCACGCGCGGCAGTCTCGATGTTCGTGGTGGTGGGCAGCGCGAGGAGTTCCTCTCGGCTCATCAACTCCACCTTCAGGCCCCCTTCCCCCGGCTCCTGGCCCATCTCGGGCGTGGAGGCTGTCTACGTGGTGGCGCTTCGACGTTCGGTCCCGGGTCGTCCAGTTCAGGACGCGCTGAGGGTGTGGCGTTGCTCAGGGGCGGCCGGTGATCGTCCGGACGAGGGCGTCCGTTGACGGACTTGATCGCGCTCTGCGCGTGTCCGGCGGCTTCGCCGAGCCCGGAGGTGAGGTGGCGTGCGTGGAGGATGGCGCGGCTGTAGGCGTCCAGGACCTCGTCCAGGTCCCCTCCGTGATCGTGGCCGAGGCGATGCTCTCGGTGCTCCCGCAGCAGGAACTCGTCGAGCTGCCGCAGGGTCTGGTCGAGCCCGTAGGCAGCCGACGCGAGAGCTCCCAGCACCGCATAAGCGGTCGCCGGCATCGTCAGACCCGGTGGTCCTGCGGTGGCACGGTTGAGATCCCGGACGCGCTCGCGAAGGTCATGGACGATCTGCTCGGTCGCGCCGTCACCTTCGGAGGTGGCGCCGAGGTCGTAACGGTCATGGGTCATGCGCATGCTCCTTGCGGCGTTGTCTTCCTGCGTCTCGTGCAGGGGTAAGCACGGTCATGGCTCGTCCTTCCTCGCGGGGTGACAGGTAGGTTCACCTGGCACGCTTTGACGTTCTTTACGCTCCGTAATTGTGCATGCGTGATGATCTTTACTCCACCATCTGCATGCACGCGGCGTGTCCCGTCCACCCCACGTCAGCGCTTGGGGCCGCGACGATGGAGCTGGTGGTCCCGGGCAGGGCGCGAGAGTCCCGCCGACTCCCGCCGCAAGCCATCACTCAGCGGTATGGGGAAGGACTCCGCCGCCAGTCGTCCGGCGTCCTGTACTTCGGCAACTCGGGGCGGCGTTGGCCGGACGGGCAAGGACGCTTGTCGCTCGACGGTGCGAAGTCGTCCGGCGGCTTGCCGCGCGGCCCCAGCCTGCGCGGCACGCTGCTGCGACTCCCGATGGGCAGCGACTGCATCCATGATCTCCACCAGGTTGGCGATCAGGAACAGCAGCTCTACCGTGAGATCCCTACTCCGATCACGTTGGTCGCCCCTGCCGATGTTGGTAACGGCCATGATCCGCGCGGCTACCCTCAGCCCGTTGCCGGACGAGGAAGTCGGAGAAGGGCGTCCGAACGGTTCCCGCGCGGCACGGTCGTAGACATCGGCGACCTTCGCAAGCTCCCTGTTCCCGGTGATATCCGCTGTCACGTGCAAGACGTCAGAGGCCGCAGATGCGACGTCCGCGCGCACTCCCGGATCACTGGTATGCCGCATGTGCCAGGCCGCCGTAGCTGCCGCATGTGCGGCCTCCCGGTAAGCCGCGGTTCGCGCTTCATGGTCGAGAACCGGTTGCCGAGTCCTGGTCACCCGCCGCGCGGTCGGGACAGCCGCCCACGCACCCCACCGCTGCCGCAGCTTTGGCAATGTGAGGTCAGCGGCAAGCTTGCCTCCAGAGAAGTAGATCGGGGCTTTCGCGCTGTTCGTGTATCCCGGAACCGCTACCGCGTATCCGGTGATCTGACCCGGTGTCTGAACACTGAATCTCAACCGGACCAGGAGACCGCGCTCACGCAGCCCCACGAAGAACGCGTCTTCGCTCTCGGCGACCGCAGCCACTGTCGCCACCTGGCGGCGCAAACTGACGCGAGGCGGTTCCTCCAAGCCGGCGCGCTCTGCTCGTTCCCGTTCAGCTCGTGATGGACGCGGTGCCGCCGTTCGGTCCGCGGGCGCAGTACGGAACAAGCCGTACCGCCGCTCGACGACCTGACACGCCATCCGCGCCTTGAGGTAGTCCCGGGTGACGTTCGGTCTACGACCATCCTCACGTGCAAGCGTGGCCACGACATGGATGTGATCGTCCGCGTGACGCACGGCGATCCACCGGCACGCCTCTGCATCGCCGCGTGGTGCGATGCCGGTCTGGTGCATCAGTTCCTCGGCGACGTCGGCCCACTCCTCATCCGTCAATGCCCGGTCCGTAGGGGCCGTCCGGAGCGAGCATTGCCAGACCGGCTCGGCTGGCCGACTTCGCCGCATCGTCTCCAGCGGCGAGCGCAGCGCCGCGACCAGCGGACGGAGATCGCGCTTCCTGTCCGGGCGTCTTACTGGTTCCAGTGCCGCCGGGTGCCGGTACCCAGGGCGAATGCGTTCTCAGATAGTGAGATCGAGTAGTTGAAGTGCGTGGTCGGGGTGTGCCCGGTAGTGGTCGTTGGCGGCGGCGATGTTGGTCCAGCCCATGAGGTCGGCGAGGGCGATGGCCAG
>NZ_SMKH01000096.1 GCF_004348515.1 Actinomadura sp. KC345
GCCCCCGCCGCGGCCGCACCGCGGCGCTCGCCGGGCTGCGGCCGTCCCGCAGCGCGCCGGGCCACGCCCCCGCGAATCCGGCTCCGCTCCCGGAGCACGGTTCCCTCTCCCCCCTCCCCCGGGTGGACGCCCGGCCGCCGAGACGGCCTTCGGAGTGAGCACTGATGGACGTCCGACTCTCCCCCGAGCAGCAGGCGCTGCGCGAAGCCGCGGCCCGGCTCGTCGACGACCTCGCTCCCAAGTCCGTCGCCGAACTCGACGACCCGGCCCGCGCCACCAGGCTGGACACGGCCGTGACCGGCTCCGGCTGGCGCGAGCTGCGCACCCCCGCCGACGGGGAGCTGCCGCTGGCGTCCGCCGTCGAGGCCGCGATCGTGGCGGAGGAACTCGGGCGCGTAGCGGCCGACACTCCGTTCTTCGGCCCGACCCTCGCCGCCGAGCTGCGCCGCCGCGCCGCCGCGCCGGGTCCCGCCGGGGCCGAGACCGTCCTGCTCAGCCCCGACCTGTCCGGACTCGCCGTCGTGGAGGACGGGGACACGCTCTGCTCGGGCGTCGCCGTCGACGCCCGGAGCGCCGCGTCCGCCCTCGCTCTGGCCCGCAACGGCGAAGGCTACGACCTGGCGGTGGTGCCGGTGACCGGCGCGGCGCCGGGGCGTGACCTCACCCGCCCCATCGCCACGGTCGACCGCGCGCCGTTCGAACGGCGGCACGGCGCGAGCGGCCCCCTCACCGAGGCGGACATCGAGACGTGGACGGCCCTCGCCATCGCCCTCACCTGCGCCGACCTCGTCGGGACGATGCGCGGCGCGGTGCGCCTCGCCCGCTCGTACGCGATCGTCCGGCAGCAGTACGGCGTGACGATCGGCACCTTCCAGAGCGTGCAGCACATGCTCGCCGACGCCTTCGTCTCGGCCGAGGGGTCCAAGAGCGTCGCGCTGCACGCCGCCTGGGCGGCCGACACGCTGCCCGCCGGCGAGGCGCTCGACGCCGCCGCCGTGGCCAAGGCCTACTGCGCACGCGCCGCCCGCGCGGTGTGCGAGACCGCCATCCAGGTGCACGGCGGCATCGGCAACACCTGGGAGTGCTTCGCGCACGTCCACCTGCGGCGAGCCTTCCTGTCGACCCAGATGCTCGGCGACGTGGGCGCGAACCTGGACCGGGTGGCCGCCCACCGCAAACTTGGAGGCGTGCACGATGGACTTCGCTGACTCCCCCGACGAGGCCGCCTTCCGGCGGCGGCTGCGCGCGTGGCTCGCGGAGAACAATCCGGACCTTCCGGCGTCCTCGACGTCGGACGCGTACTGGGACGGGCAGGCGCCCTGGCACCAGGCCCTCTACGACGCCGGCTTCTTCGCACTGTCCTGGCCCGAGGAGATCGGCGGCCACGGCCTGCCGAGCGTGTACGAGGCGATCGTCGACGAGGAGCTCGCCGCGGCCGGCGCACCGCCGCGGCCGAGCCTCGGCTACCTGGTCCAGGGCCTGCTGCGGCACGGGAGCGCCGACGTCAAGAGCCGTTTCCTGCCCGGCATCGTCAACGGCCGGCAGCGCTGGTGCCAGGGGTTCAGCGAGCCCGAGGCCGGGTCGGACCTGGCGTCCCTGCGCACCCGCGCCGAGCGCCGCGGCGACGAGTACGTGATCACCGGCCACAAGGTCTGGACGAGCTACTCCGACAGCGCCGACTGGTGCCTGGTCCTCGCGCGGACCGACCCGGGCCTCCCCAAGCACCGCGGGCTGTCGGCGTTCGCCGTACGGATGGACCAGCCGGGCATCGAGCAGCGCCCGCTCAAGATGATCAACGGGGTGACCCGGGAGTTCGGCGAGGTCTCCTTCGACGGCGCGGTCGCGAGGGCGTCCGACATGATCGGGGAACCGGGCGAGGGCTGGAAGCTGGCCATGACCGTGGTCAGCCACGAGCGGGAGCCGGGAGAGCTCGGCTACGTCGCGCGCTACAGCAAGGCGGTCAACGAGCTCGTCGACTCCGTGCGCGCGGAACCGGAGCGGTTCACCAGCGAGAACGTCCGCGACGTCGCGTGGGCGATCGTCGAGGCCGAGATGCTGCGGCTGCACGTCTGCCGACGGCTCTCCGACCGGCTCGGCGGCGTCTCGCACGGCCCCGAGGGCTCGGTGGACAAGCTCCTGATGACATGGGTCGAACAGGCCGTCGGGCACGCCGCGCTGGGCGTGAGCAACGTGACCGGCGGCGCAGAGGAGGACACGTGGCTGAGAATGTACCTGTACAGCCGGGCGCAGAGCGTGATGGGCGGGACGTCGCAGATCCAGCGCAACCTGGTGGCGACGCGGATCCTGGGGCTCCCGCTCTCATGAGCCTCCCCGATCTGCCCCCGGAGATCCAGGTCACCGCGGACGGGCCCATCAGGATCGTGACGCTCAACCGTCCCGAGAACCTGAACGCGACCAACCACGCCCTCCACGAGGGCCTCGGCGCGCTGTTCCCCCTGCTCGACGCGGACGACGGCGCCCGCGCCGTGGTCCTCACGGGGGCGGGCCGCGCGTTCTCCGCCGGCGGCGACTTCTCCTACCTCGACGCCCTCACCAAGGACGACGGCCTCCGGCGGCAGACCCTCGTCGACGCCCGCCGCATCGTCACCGGCATGGTTCAGTGCCGGCTGCCGATCGTCGCCGCCGTCAACGGGCCCGCCGTCGGCCTCGGCTGCAGCGTGGTCGCGCTCTCCGACATCGTCTACATGGCCGAGAGCGCCCACCTGGCCGACCCGCACGTCATGGTCGGGCTCGTCGCCGCCGACGGGGGCCCGGTGACCTGGCCGCTGCTGACGAGCCTGCAACTGGCGAAGGAGTACGCGCTGACCGGCGAGCGGATCCCCGCCCGCCGCGCGGCGGAGATCGGTCTCGCCAACCACGTCTGCGCCGACGACGAGGTGATGCCCGCCGCCATGGCGTGCGCGCGGAAGCTCGCGGCACTGCCGCGCCGGGCGCTGGAGGACACCAAGCGCATCCTCAACCTGCACCTGGAGCGCGCCGTCCTCGCCACGCTCGACTTCGCGATCGCCGCTGAGGACCGGTCCTTCCTCTCACCGGAGCTGCGGGCGACCCTGGACAAGCAACTGTCCAAGCGGGCCGACACGGACTGACGAACACGGAGCCGTCTGAACGCCGAAGGAGCCCCTCCCGGACCGGTCCGGGAGGGGCTCCTTCGCGTTTCCGGGCGGTCAGAGAGGCGGCACGGCCGGCATGCGCCGGGTGCGCAGCAGTTCCTCCCCGAGTTCGCGCGTCAGCGTCCGGGCGTCGCCGAGGAGCCCGTCCAAGGCGAGGACGCGCCGGAAGTGGCGGTGGAACTCGTGCTCCTCGGTGAACCCCACCCCGGCGAGCACCTGCTGGCAGTGGCGCGCCACCGTGCGTGCGTTGCGCCCGGCGAGCGACTTGGCGATCCCGGCGGCCAGTACCCGGTCCGCCGCCTCCGCCTCCGCCGCGGCCGCGGCGGCGGCGTCCGCGGTCTCGATCGCGAACAGGCTCTCGGCCAGGCGGTGCCGGACGGCCTGGAAGGAGCTGATCGGCCGCCCGAACTGGACGCGGGTCAGGGCGTGCTCGCGCGCGAGCCGGAGCATCGTCCGGCTCACGCCGACCAGCTCGTGCGCCAGTGCCGACCGGCCGACCGCCAGCGCGTCCCCCCAGTCAGCTTCGGAACCGGCCACCTCGGAACCGGCCGGCACGGAGACGCCCTCGGCGTCCACCCTGGCCAGCCCGAGGCGCGGGTCGACTCCGCCGACCGGCCGGATCCGGAGCTTCCCGGTCTCCACGATGAGGGAACGCAGCACGCCGTCCTCCTCGGCGACCACCACCGCGGAGCCGGCCGCCGCCATACGCACGGTGCCAAGGCCGCGCACCGCGAGCTCGCCGTTCCGGACGGAGCCCGGCGCCGTCTGCCGCCCGAACTCCGGCAGGACGACCGCCGTACCGGCCGCGGGCGGCGAACCGAGCGCCGCGGCCAGCACGTCGTCCAGCGCGCCGGAAGCCGCGTTCGCCGCGCCCTGCCGGGCGAACAGCGATGCGAGGACCGCGGCTCCCTCGGCCTGGAGCGCCTCCCGCCAGCCGACCTCGTCCAGCGACGCCTCGACCGCCGCGACGCTCCCGCCCCGGAACGCCCGCTCGAAGCTCTGCGCCAGCAGATCGGCGGTCTCCGCGTCCATCATCGGTCCACCCCCAGGTCCAGCAGGCGGCGGGCGATGATGTTGCGCTGCACCTCGGCACTCCCGCCGTAGATCGTCGCCGCCCGCGAGTACAGGAACTCGGTGCGCCACCGGTCGCCGTCCGCGTCGTCGCCGACGGCGATGACGGCCGGCACCGCGTCGGCGACGAGGTCGAACACGGCCTGCTCGGTGGTCGCGATCATGACCTTGTCGATCGACGTCTCGGGCCCCAGCCGCTCGCCGCGCGCCATCCGGTACTGCGTTCCCCGGGAACGCGCCTGGAAGGCGAACACCATCTGGGCCACCTCGCCCAGCGCGGCGGGGTCCAGCGCGCCGTCCGGCGCGGCGCCGAGCAGGCTCTCCAGGCGCTGACGCAGATAGGCGCCACGGTGCCACAGCGACGTGCTCCGCTCGTAGGGCAGCAGGTCCATCGCCACGGCCCAGCCGCCGTCCACGTCACCGAGCGTGCGGTCGAACGGCACCCGCACGTCGTCGAAGAACACCTCGCAGAACTCGTCGCGCCCGTGCATCGCCCGGATCGGGCGCACGGTGATCCCCGGCGAGTCCATGTCGACGAACAGTGCGGTGATGCCGCGGCTCCCCGACTCGGGCGTCCCCGTCCGGGTGAGCAGGACGCAGCGGTCGGCGAACTGCGCCAGGCTCGTCCACACCTTCTGGCCGCTGACCCGCCACTCGTCTCCCTCGCGGCGGGCGCGGCAGGCCAGGGAGCCCAGGTTGCTGCCCGTGCCCGGTTCAGAGAACCCCTGGCACCACGTCTCGTCTCCCCGCAGCAGCCGGGGCACCATCTCCGCGGCCAGCCCGGGACGCGCGAACTCGATCATCGTCGGTGCCAGGACCTCCGTCATGGAGTAGATGCCCGGCTCGATCAGATCCCGGAACGCGAGCGCCTCCCCGAGGTAGGCGCGCATCAGCGTGGACCCGCCGAGCCCTCCCACGCGCTCGGGCCACCCCCACCGCATCCAGCCCGCGTCGTAGGCCAGGCGCTTGACCTTGGCCAGGTGCTCCATCTCCTCGTCGAGCGAAACGTCCAGGCCGTGCCGGGGTTCGAGCTCCGGCCGGTGCTCGTCGAGCCACGCGTCCAGGCCGACGCGGAACTCCTGCAGATCCACGGCTCAGCCCGCGGACTTCTGTCCCGGCACCGGGCGCCGGGGGTCGTGCGGGCGGCCGGAGTTCCTGGAGCCGTCGCGGCGCAGGAACGTCATGGCCCTGGTCTGCAGGCGCCAACCGTCCGCAGTCCGCCGGTACGTGTCGGTGTAGTAGCCGATCCGCATCGAATGGTCGGCCTGGGCGACGAAGCACAGAGGCTGCACCCCCGTGCCCGTGTCCTCCCCGTCGAACTCGATCGCGGGGGTGCTCACGGTGAACACCCCCTTCGGGGCGGCGACCATGAGCGACGGGAAGTCCCCGGGCCCGTACTTCTCCCCGAAGGCGCTGTACCAGCCGTCCGCCGCGAACACGGCCAGCACCGCGTCCACGTCATCCATCGTCATGCCCGCTGCGTAGCGCGCGAGCAACTGCTCGATCTCGATGACGTCGGCTATACGTGAGTTATCCACGGGGTGACCTCCTCGCCCGGATCCGGGATGTGCCGCGCACGGGCGATCCTCCCCGCGCACACAGGGATCCTAACTCGACATCGACGTCGATTCTAGTTCGCGACGAAGCGGCCCCGTTCGGCCGGGTTCAGCGAGGTCAGCGCCCGTGGAGGCGGCCCATGAGGACGGCGACCGGCGGTACAATAAAGTTCTGTGGAAGATCCCCCTTCGAAGCTGGCGTCCAGGACGATGCTCCACCGGTCCGGATCGGGATAGCCGGTGTCCCATCACGGTCATGACCTCACCGGCTTGGGTGGGGAGCGGCTGCCTGCGGTCGTGGAGATGGTCGAGCGGCTGGTGCCCGAGGAGTTGTGGGAGTTGTTCCGGCGGGTGGTGCCGCCTGCTCCGACGCGGCCGCAGGGCGGTGGTCGGCGGCGGTACGGGGATCGTGAGGTGCTGGCGGCGATCATCTTCGTGGCCACCACGGGTTGCACCTGGCACCAGGTGCCGCCGGTGTTCGGGCCGTCGGGTCCCACTGCGCACCGGCGCTTCACCGAGTGGAGCGCCGCGCGGGTTTGGGCCAAGCTGCACCGGCTCGTGCTGGGCGAGCTGGGCGCGCGTGGGGACCTGGACTGGTCGCGGTGCGCGATCGCCTCGGTCAGCGTCCGTGCGGCCAAAGGGGGGGACCTGACGGACCCGAATCCTGTCGACCGCGGCAAGCGTGGGTCGAAGATCCATCTGCTGGCCGATCGTGCCGGGCTGCCGCTGCCTGTCGGGATCTCGGCGGCCAACACCCACGACAAGCTCGCACTGGAGCCGCTGGTGCGGGGCATCGCGCCGATCCGCTCCCGGTGTGGCCCGCGTCGGCGCCGCCCGGCAAGCTCCACGGCGATAAGGGCTACGACTACGCCGACTTGCGGCGCTGGCTTGGCAGGCGGGGCATCACGCCGCGCATCGCGCGCCGCGGCATCGAGTCCTCCGATCGGCTGGGCCGACACCGCTGGGTGGTGGAACGCACGGTGTCCTGGCTGAGCGGCTGGCGCCGCCTGCACCGCCGCTACGAACGCAAACCCGAACACTTCCTGGCCTTCGTCGCCATCGCCGCCACCCTGATCTGTCACCGCCTCACCAAATGAGATGACGTCTAACCTCGATCCTTCGTGTGGGGTTCTTGGCGGCGAATCAGCCGTGATGCCCGACCGTCGCGTCGGGTGGCCGGGGGATCCACGGGCTCGCTCGGATGACCTCCTTCCTGGCATTGACGGGACGGTTCGTAAACACGATACGTATCGCGACTCCTCGGCGTCTGAATGCGCACCAGCTCTGCAGGCTGCATCGACGCTGCAGGTCGCATCGACACTGAAGAGCCTGGCAGCGAGCCGGCTCCCCAAATAAAGGAGTGGCGCCGAACGCGTATTCACAAGCTCGGCCGCACCGCAGTCGAGGTCACCGAGCTCGGATTCGGGGGCGGCCCGCTCGGCGGCCTGTTCGCCCCGCTGGACGATTCCACCGCGGCACAGGCGCTGGCTTCGGCCTGGGATGCGGGGATCCGCTACTTCGATACCTCGCCGCACTACGGCATCGGCCACTCCGAACGCCGCATCGGCGACCTGCTACGCCGGATGCCGCGATCGCAGTTCACGCTCTCGACGAAGGCCGGCCGCCTGCTGGTGCCCCAGGATCCGGGCGGACGCATGGACGAGGGCTTCGCTGTGCCGGCCACCCACCGCCGGGTGTGGGACTTCTCCCGCGACGGCATCCGGCGCAGCGTCGAGGACTCCCTCGCCCGCATCGGCGTCGACCGGATCGATGTGCTGTATCTGCACGATGCCGAGGAGCACTTCGAGGACGCGCTGCGTGACGGTCACCCGGCGCTGGCCGAGTTGCGCGCCGAAGGTGTCGTCGGCGCGATCGGCGCGGGCATGCACCACCCGGGCATGCTGACCCGCCTGGTGCGGGAGGCCGACGTGGACGTGGTGATGCTTCCTCACCGGCGCGGGGAGAGAGGCTGCTGCGCGCATCCGTACCGAGACCGCAGCCCGCACCGGCCGTTAACCACGAGAATGCCCCGCACTCTTCGACGGATGCTGCTGGCGAACTCGGCTTAAAGAAAGGACCCGGCTGATGCCGGGCCCTTCCGATGAAGCGAGCGAACGTCGCAGTTACTCTCGGCCTACTTCGGCCGGTAGTCGCTTTGGGCGCCCGCCACGATGTCCCCCTCGGGGTCCGTGGCGGCGGCCGACTCGTCGACGTTGGCGACCTTGGCGATCTTGGCGACCGACTCGTCGACCTCCTCGAACGACCAGTTCGCCTCGTGGGCGGCGATCAGCCTGCGTCCGCCCTCAGGGTGTACCCAGAAGACGAGCAGACTGGCGCCGGTCTTGTGCTCCCGAACCTCCAACTTGGACTGCTTGAAGGTGGTGGACGATCCGTTGCTGCCGCGCACCTGCCAGGTGCTCACGGCGGTCTCGTAGATCATTTTGAGGTCCTCTCGGTTGTACGGATTTGGTGATGACCGTGCCAAGGCCCCTGGAGTCGGCCACCGGAGCGGGGCATGGCTTTTGTCGAGGGCAGTTGGAAGCGGATACGCGTGAGTTCCGACAGTGCTGGGCGGCGTGTGGGCGCGGAAAGTCGACGAGTTCCGACAGCGCCCTTTGGCAGCGGGGCTGCAGGCCGGATCGACTACGGCCCCGCGGTGGCTTAAAGCTTCCGACGGCTCCCGGTGGGATCGCTCGATTCGCCCGGTCAAGCCCTTTCTCAAAGGTGTGCACTACATACAGCACGTGCGTGACCGCAGGGGGTATCCAGGGTGAGCAGGTCGCTCGGCGCGTCGCGGCCGAGCGCGCCTACGGGTGCCAGACGCAGCCGCCTGCACGCTCTGCAGCGAGCGCCTGCTCCTGCGTCATGCCCCCTAGTTCGGGGGGCTGCCCGATCTCCCCGCCGCACATGGGGTAGCGGTTCACCGTCACGGTGCGGGTGGCGGTCGGTCGTGGCTTGGGGGCGGCGGTCATGGTGGCCGTGACGGTGGTCGTCACCGAGACCGTCGGTGCGGGCACGGCCTGCCCGGTCCGTTCCTGGCGGATGGTGAGCGCGAACGCGGCCACACCGACGACCAGTGCGGCGATCGCGCAGGCGGGGACGAGCCAGCGGGGCATCAGGCCGGCTCGCAGACGATGCCGTCGCCGTCGCGGTCCTGATACCAGCCGTGCTCGGGGTCGACGCCTTCTCGGTAGGGGCCGAGGTTGTCGCGGTTCGCCTCGGCGCAGGTGGAGTAGCGGGTGTCGACCGTCGGTGCCCGGGTCCTGCGCGGCCTGGTCTTGCTGGGCTTCGGCGCGGCGGTGGTCTTCTTCGGCTTGGCCGTGGCAGGGGTGACGCGCTTCCAAGTGCCGCACCGCTTGGTGAGGAACCCCTTGTCGCCCGTCTTGATCGTCACGATGGCCGCGCCTTCGGCGATCTCGTTGGCGAGGATGTCGTCGGTGCGGCCGGAGAACCCGCTGAGCCGCGCCCCAGTTCAGCCCTCCCCGCCGCGGGTGCGCCAGGTACCGGGCTTGACCTCGTCGGGGACACGCCACGTCCCGTCCGTGATGGTCGCCGCTTTCGGTTCGCGGGTGGCGTCTCGCCGGAGGATGCGCGGCGCGTCTCTTCGGGCGAGCTGCTGGCCGCCGCCGCGCTCGTCCCGGGTTCCGGGGTGGCGCCGATGGCCTGCCATCGTCGCCGGGTCGACGTAGATGAGGCGGCCGCCCTTCGCCGGGATGTCGAACGTCTCGATCCCGATCTCGGGTTCGCCGGGTTGGACGGGAATGTTGGAGAACTCGTTGACCGAGCCGACCCATGCCGTGCTGGTCGCGCCGCCTTCGGTGCCGCTGATCTTCTGGGCGTTCTCGCCTTGCCACATGAAGCCGCCGCCGGTGATCGGCGCGGCGATGGTGTCGGCCTGCCCCACGGCCTCGGCCTTGAGTGCGAGGACGACGAACACGCCGTTCTCGAGTGCGCCGGCGTCCGGTGATCCCTGGTTGTAGAGGATGCCGAGCGGCGTGACCTTCAGCTTGTGCCCGTTCGTGCCGCCGACGGTGCCGGATTGGCCCCCCTTCAGCCGCGCGGGCGCGGCGGGCTTCCCACCCGCGGCGGTCGACCTGCCGCCGTTCCTGACCGAGCTCCTCGCGCGGCACATGGCGGTGACACCGCCGATGGGGTGCGGCTGCCCAGGGGACGGCTGCGGCAGCGGCGGCGGCCGGTTCCTGTTCCTCGCCGAGCACGGTGGGCACCCCTGCACCGCACCTACACCGACCACCCGTGGGAGCAGGCCGCCAACGCCCTGACCGTGGCGCGCCGCCCGGCCCGGCCGGTCCGGCGGCGCCACGGCCCGGCCCGTCCTCGTCGACATGGTGGCCGGGTGGCCCGGTGAACCGGTCACCCCGGTCTGGCCCGCCGCGGTCGGTCCGGACTGGTCACCCCCGGCCGTGCGCGGCATCCCCCGCCACGACCTCCCCAAGGTCGACGCCCGCGCCGTGGACTGCCCCCACTGCCCAGCCCTGGCCGGGGAGCCCTGCAAGCCACCTGCCGGGGACGCCACACGCACCGGCCGCGCGCTGCCGCCGCGCGGGAGGCCGGGCACGTCCGGGAGCTGGAGTTGGCGTCGTGGCTGCCGACCGGCAAGGATCTGACCCCGCACAAGCTGCGGCACTCCCACAGGGTGTGGCTCGACGAGGCCGGCACCCCCGCGATCCTCACGCATGACCGGTGGGGCACTCCATGCCGGGTATCGGCGGGACCTACGCCCACGTCTCCCAGATGATGCGAGACGAGCTGAAGGCGCGGCACCAGGCGCGGTGGGAGCAGACGCTCGACGAGCGGCTCACGCTCGCGCCGACGTCTCCGGTGCCGCTCCTGGACGAGCTGCTCGCCGCGCGTTGGGAGACCGGGGCCTGATGGCAATCTCCCAGACGTCTCCCGATCGCCGCTTTGGCCGGATTCGCGGCTGGGCAGGCCCGGTGCGCCCCCTGGACGCGGTCAGCGGGCGCACCGGACGTCGACGCAGGCCAGGTACTATCTGACGGGCAGTCCGGTGACGGTGCGGCCTATGACGAGGCGCTGGATCTCCGAGGTGCCCTCGAAGATCGTGAAGATCTTGGCGTCGCGGTGCATGCGCTCCACCGGGTACTCGCGGGTGTAGCCGTTGCCGCCGAGGACCTGGATGGCCTCCTCGGTGACGTTGACGGCCATCTCGCTCGCCATGAGCTTGGCCATCGAGCCCTCGGCGTTCTCGAAGTCCTTGCCGGTGCGGGCCATCCAGGCGGCCCGCCACACCATGAGGCGGGCGGCGTCGATGCGGCACTTCATGTCGGCGAGCTTGAACGCGATGGCCTGGAAGTCGCCGATCTTCTTGCCGAACTGCTCGCGCTCGCGGGCGTACTGGAGCGCGTAGTCGTAGGCGGCGCGGCCGACGCCGAGGGCCATCGCGCCGACCGACGGGCGGGTGGTCTCGAACGTCTTCAGCGCGGCCTGGCCCTTGGAGCTCTTGCCCTCGCGGGTCCGCGCGATGCGCTCGTCGAACCGCTCCTTGCCGCCGATGATCAGGTGGCTCGGGACGCGCACGTCCTCCAGGATCACCTCGGCGGTGTGGGAGGCGCGGATGCCGTGCTTCTTGAACTTCTGGCCCTGCCGCAGCCCGGGGGTGTTCGGCGGGACGATGAAGCTGCCCTGGCCTCGGCTGCCGAGCTCAGGGTGCACGGACGCCACGATGATGTGAACATCGGCGATGCCTCCGTTGGTGGCCCAGGTCTTGGTGCCGTTCAGCACCCACTCGTCCTTCGCCTCGTCGAAGACGGCGCGGGCGCGGATGGCCCCGACGTCGCTGCCGGCGTCGGGCTCGGAGGAGCAGAACGCGCCGAGCCTGACGTCGTCGGGGGTGCCGAACATCTGCGGCACCCACTCGGTGATCTGCTCCTGGGTGCCGACCGCGGCGACGGACGCGGCGGCCAGGCCGGTGCCCACGATCGACAGGCCGATGCCGGCGTCGCCCCAGAAGATCTCCTCGAAGGCCACCGGGATGCCGAGTCCGGTCGGCTCCAGCCACTGGGTGGCGAAGAAGTCGAGCGAGTAGAGGCCGACCTTGGACGCCTCCTGGATCAGCGGCCAGGGCGTCTCCTCGCGTTCGTCCCATTCCTCTGCCGCGGGACGGATGACGTCCCTGGCGAACTCGTGCACCCAGTCCCTGACCTCGCGTACGTCCTCACTGGGCTCCAGCGAGAACGGCACCGGCTCCGCGCTCGTCATGATTAATAGACCCTCTCTCCAATATCGCTGTTACCAACGGTAGCACCATTCGGCGTTACCGTGGGTAACACCGTGGCCGGAGTCACACCGGGGGTGTCACCTGCGGCCGGGTGAGAACGAGCGCGCCGCGGCGTAGCCGGGAACCTCGATCATCGGGGGCCGCTCCCCCACCGCGACGTCGGCGGTGTGGGCATCGTGCCCGTCCGCGCCGCGGCGGAACCGGGTCAGCGCGGTGGACGGGGCTTCGAGGGGGACCATCCGGCCGTGCCGCTCCAGCCGCGACCAGGCGGTCAGCATGATCTGGCCCGACATCGCGCCGAGGGCCTCGGTCGACTGGTGCGCGTGGACCCGCCGGCCGAGGTCGACCTGCGCGATCGCGTCCAGGCCGGAGTCCTGGTGGATGTCCAGCAGGAGGCCGAGCTCCACGCCGTAGCCGGTGACGAACGGCAGCCGCTCCAGCAGCGTGCGCCGCCCCGCGTACTCGCCGCCGAGCGGCTGGACGACACCGGCGAGCAGCGGCCAGTGCAGGTTGATCAGGGGGCGGGCGACCAGTTCCGTCACCCGGCCCCCGCCGCCTTCGACGCGCCGTCCGCCCTCGGCGAGCGGGCGGTCGTAGCAGCCCTTGACGTAGCCGACGGACGGGTCGGCGAGCAGCGGCCCCAGCAGCCCGGTCACGTAGGACGGGGTGAACTCGCGCAGGTCGGCGTCCACGAACACGATCAGGTCCCCGGAGGTCGCCGCCAGCGACTTCCACAGCGCCTCGCCCTTGCCGGACATGCGGCCCAGGTCCGGGAGGACGGCGTCCTGGTGGACCACCTCGGCGCCGGCCGCGGCGGCCACGGCGGCGGTCCGGTCGGCGGAGCGGGAGTCGACCACCACGATCTCGTCCACCAGCGGGATCCGCTCGACCAGCTCCGTCCGGACGGCGGCCACGATCGCGCCGACCGTCGCCTCCTCGTCGCGCGCGGGCAGCACGACGCTGATCCTGGTGTCGCCCTTGGCGGCGAGCACCAGGCCCGGCGGCCAGTCCTCCGCCGCGCTCGTGCGGCGGCGCAACCACGAAGCCACCTCAGGCAGCACGCGCTCTCCCTCCGTGCGGACCATCCCTCACCACTAGGAAACGCCAGATCCTCCCAGAACATTCACTGGTGGCACGGGGTGGGACGGACCGACACGAAGAGTTAACAGGAGAACAACACGCCGGTCATTCGGCGGCATGCCTGTCCAGGAACTCGTAGACGTCCGCGTCGTCCACCCCGGGGAAGGCGCCGGGCGGCAGGACCGACAGGACGTGCGAGTGCGCGCGCGCCGACGGCCAGGCCATGCCCTCCCACCGGTCCGACAGCGCCTTGGGGGGCCGCTGGCAGCAGTCGCCGTCCGGGCAGGACGACTTGCGGCGCCGGGACGTCTCCCGGCCCCGGAACCAGCGCGAGTCCTCGAACCGGACGCCCAGCGTGATGGCGAAGTCGCGCTCGTGGGTGGGGTCGATGTGCGACAGGCACCAGTACGTGCCCTTGGGGGTGTCGGTGTACTGGTAGTAGACCGAGAAGCGGTCCTCGGCGCCGAACACGTGCCGCCCGGCCCATTCGCGGCACATCCGCTGGCCCTCGATCGCGCCGTCCTCGTCCTGCGGGAAGAGCAGGCCGTCGTTGGCGTACGCCTTGTAGATGATCCCGTTCTCGTCGTTCTTGGTGAAGTGCAGGTCCAGGTCCAGATGGTGGGTCGCGACGTTGGTGAAGCGGTGCGCGGCCATCTCGTAGGAGACGGAGAAGACGTCCGCGAGGTCCTCCACCGACAGCTCCCGCGCGGCCTTCGCCTCCTGCAGGAACGGGACGACGCTGCGCTCGGGCATCATGATCGCGGCGCCGAAGTAGTTGGCCTCGACGCGCTGGCGCAGGAAGTCGGCGAAGTCGCGCGGCTGGTCGTGGTCCAGCGCGATGTGGCCGAGGGTCTGCAGCAGGATCGTCCGCGGCGTGTGCATGCCGAGCTGCTCGCGCTGCAGGTAGATCCGCCGGTTGCGCAGGTCGGTGACCGACCGGACCGAGCGGGGCAGGTCCTGGACGTACTGCAGGCTGAAGCCGAAGTGCCCGACCAGCGTCATCAGCAGGCCCGGCGACACCGCGCCGCGCCGGTACCCGACCGCGTCGAGGGTCTGGGAGGCGATCGACTCGATGTCGGCGAAGTGGTTGCCGCGCTCGTGCATCTGGCGGCGCAGCTCGGCGTTGGCCTTGCGCGCCTCCTCCGGGCTCGCGGTCGGCTTGGTCCGGCTGCGCTTCAGCTCCCCGTACAGCGCGAGGATGTGCTCGATCACCTCGTTCGGCATCCGCTTGCCGACCTTGAGGTGCGACAGCCCGAGCGTCCGGTAGAGCGGGTCGCGCTGCGCCTCCTCCAGCTCGATCTCCAGCTGCGCGCGGCGGCTGGGCGGCTGGCGCCGCAGCAGCTCCTCCACCGGGCACTCC
Source organism: Actinomadura sp. KC345 (assembly GCF_004348515.1). Taxonomy (GTDB): domain Bacteria; phylum Actinomycetota; class Actinomycetes; order Streptosporangiales; family Streptosporangiaceae; genus Spirillospora. The sequence goes on from NZ_SMKH01000096.1 coordinate 14,458, forward strand.
AGCGCGGCGGCCAGGGACTGCAGCAGCGACAGCTTGGGCTCGCGCCGGCCGTTCTCCAGCAGGGAGAGCTGGGACGGCGCGCGGCCGACGCGCTCACCGAGCTCCGACAGCGTCAGGCCCCGGCCGCGCCGCAGATGGCGGAGCCGCTGCCCGAACGTCACGAGATCTAGATCACTCGTCAAGTTGAAGGGTTCTTCTGGCCGCAAGGTCGTCACGGCTTCATGGTAGCGGAAATTTCGCGGTTCTTCTGTTACTCGCGAGTTCATTAAGGGGTTGCGGCCGGGGCATAGTCGACGGCAAGCACCCAGGGGACGACACGGAAGGGCGAGACGATGAATGACAGTCGCCTCAAGGGCGCAGCCGAGGAGCTGCAGCGACAGTGGGAGACCGACCCCCGATGGAAGGGCATCGAGCGGACCTACACGGCCGAGGACGTCGTGCGGATCCGCGGTTCGGTCCAGGAGGAGCACACCCTCGCGCGCCTCGGCGCCGAGCGGCTCTGGAAGCTCCTGCACGAGGAGGACTACGTCCACTCCCTCGGCGCGCTGACCGGGCTCCAGGCCGTCCAGCAGGTCAAGGCGGGTCTCAAGGCCATCTACCTGTCGGGCTGGCAGGTCGCGGCGGACGCCAACCTGGCGGGCCAGACCTACCCCGACCAGAGCATCTACCCGGCGAACTCGGTCCCGGCCGTCGTGCGCCGCATCAACAACGCGCTGCTGCGCGCCGACCAGGTCCAGTGGGCCGAGGGTGAGGGCGACACCCACTTCCTCGCCCCGATCGTGGCCGACGCCGAGGCCGGCTTCGGCGGCGTGCTCAACGCCTTCGAGCTGATGAAGGGCATGATCGCCGCGGGCGCCGCGGGCGTGCACTGGGAGGACCAGCTGGCCTCCGAGAAGAAGTGCGGCCACCTCGGCGGCAAGGTCCTGATCCCGACCTCGCAGCACATCAAGACCCTCTCCACCGCCCGCCTCGCCGCGGACATCTCGAACGTGCCCTCACTGATCATCGCGCGGACCGACGCCGAGGCCGCGACACTGATCACGACGGACGTCGACGAGCGCGACCGCGAGTTCATCACCGGCGAGCGCACCGCCGAGGGGTTCTACCGGGTCCGCAACGGCATCGAGCCCTGCATCGCCCGCGCCAAGGCCTACGCGCCGCACTCCGACCTCATCTGGATGGAGACCGGCACGCCGGACCTGGAGCAGGCCCGCAAGTTCGCCGAGGCCGTCAAGTCCGAGTACCCGGACCAGATGCTGGCCTACAACTGCTCGCCGTCCTTCAACTGGAAGGCGCACCTGGACGACTCCACCATCGCCAAGTTCCAGCGGGAGCTCGGCCACATGGGCTTCAAGTTCCAGTTCATCACCCTGGCGGGTTTCCACGCGCTCAACTACGGCATGTTCGACCTGGCCCACGGCTACGCCCGCGAGGGCATGACCGCCTACGTCGACCTCCAGGAGCGCGAGTTCGCGGCGGCCGAGAAGGGCTTCACCGCGGTCAAGCACCAGCGCGAGGCCGGCACCGGCTACTTCGACATGGTCAGCACCGCGATCAACCCGGACTCGTCCACCACGGCGCTGAAGGGTTCGACGGAAGAGGGCCAGTTCCACTGATCCGGTCCCGCTTTCCGGTCTGATCCCCCGGGCCCCGGAGGCCCCCGCGTCCCTACACCCGCGGGGGCCTTCTGGTTTCTCCTCCCGGGCCCCGCCGCTCTGTGCGAAATTACGTGGTGCCGCCCGGCCCGCGTGCTTAGACTCCGGGCAAGTGGGCGTTCTTCCATGGGTGTGGTGGTACGGCTTCCGCCGTCACACCGCGTACCCGCTCGGTTCCGTCACCGAGTCGGTCACCAGCACCGTCTTCGGGTTCATGCGCGCGTACGTGCTCCTGGCGCTCTGGGAGGAGCGTCCCGCCCTCGGCGGGTACGACGCCGCCGACGCCGTCACCTTCTGCTTCATCACCCAGGCGCTGATCGGCCCCGTCCAGATCTTCGGCGGGATGGACCTCACCGAGCGCATCCGCAACGGCGACGTCGCGATCGACCTGCACCGGCCGGCCGGGCTCCAGGGCTGGTGGCTGGCCGACGACCTCGGCCGCGCCGCGGCCTCGCTGGTGCTGCGCGCCGGCCCGCCGCTGGCGGCCGGGGCGCTGGTCTTCCCGTTCCGCCGGCCGGGGCCGGCGGGCCTCGCCGCGTTCGCGGCGGCCGTGGTGCTCGCCGCGGCCGTGAGCTTCGGGCTCCGCTACCTGGTCGCGCTGGGGATGTTCTGGCTGCACGACGACCGCGGCCTGCACGCCGTCACGCTCGTGATGTCGCTGTTCTTCTCCGGGATGATCCTGCCGCTGGTCGTGTTCCCGGGAGCGCTCGGAACGGTCGCGCAGGCGCTGCCGTGGGCGGCCCAGATACAGGTGCCCGCGGACGTGTTCCTCGGCCGGCACACCGGTGCGGAGCTGATCGGCGCGCTCGGCTTCCAGGCGGCGTGGGCCGCCGTCCTGCTCGGGGCCGGCGCGCTGCTGACGCGGGCGGCACGGCGGAAGCTGGTGGTGCACGGTGGGTGACGCACCGGCCGGCGCCGTGCGGATGTACGGGCTGCTCGCCTGGACGTGGATCCGGGCGGCGGCGCAGTACCCGGTGTCGATGGTGCTGCTGGCACTCGCCACCGCGGTCGTCACCGGGCTGGACGCCGCCGCGATCGGGCTGCTGTTCTCCCAGGCCCCGCGCATCGCCGGGTTCGGCGCCCCGGAGGTGCTGTTCCTGTACGGGACGAGCGCGCTCTCGTTCGGGCTCTCGGACATCGTGCTCGGCACCACCGAACGGCTCGGCCAGCATGTGCGGCAGGGGACGCTGGACGCGATGCTCGTGCGTCCCGTGAGCCCGCTCGTCCAGGTCGCGACCGAGGAGTTCTCGCCCCGCCGCTTCGGCAAGCTCGTCCCGGCGGCAGCGATGCTGGCGTTCGCGCTGCCCCGGGCGGAGGTGGCCTGGACTCCGGGACGGGCCGCGATGATCCCGGTCATGGTGCTGTCCGGGACGGTGATCTTCGCGGCCCTGTGGGTGCTGGCGGGCGCGGTGCAGTTCGTGCTGGTCGACAGCCACGGCGCCGGCAAGTCGGTCACCTACGGCGGCGCGTTCCTGACGCAGTACCCGATGACCATGTTCGGGCGGGACTTCGTCCGCGGGGTGACCTTCGTCGTCCCGCTGGCGTTCGTCAACTGGCAGCCCGCGCTGTACGTCCTGGACCGTCCCGACCCGCTCGGGCTGCCCGGCGCGGCGCGGTTCGCGTCCCCGGCGGTGGCGGCCGTGCTGTGCGCGGTCGCCGCACTGGCGTGGCGGGCGGGCCTGCGGCACTACCGATCGACGGGGAGCTGATACCGGTGCCGATGATCGAGGCGGGGGACGTCGTCAAGTCCTTCACCGTCCGGAGGCGCTCCGGCGGCCTGCGGCGGACGCGGACGGCCGTGCGCGCGGTGGACGGCGTGTCGTTCACCGTCGAGCCGGGCGAGTTCGTCGGCTACCTCGGCCCGAACGGCGCCGGGAAGTCCACGACGATCAAGATGCTGACCGGCATCCTCACCGCGTCGTCCGGCTCGCTGCGGGTGTGCGGGCTGGACCCGTCGCGGCGGCGCACGTCCCTGGCCCGCCGGCTCGGCGTGGTGTTCGGGCAGCGGACGACGCTGTGGTGGGACCTGCCGCTGCGCGACAGCCTGGCCCTCGTCCGGCGGCTCTACCGGGTCGAGGCGGCCGCGCACCGAGGGCGGCTCGCCGAGCTGACCGCGCTGCTGGAGCTGGAACCGTTCCTGGACACCCCGGTCCGCCAGCTCAGCCTCGGCCAGCGGATGCGCGGCGACCTGGCCGCCGCCCTCCTCCACGATCCCGAGCTGCTCGTCCTGGACGAGCCGACGATCGGCCTGGACGTGGTGAGCAAGGCGACCGTCCGGGAGTTCCTGGAGCGGATCAACGCCGAGCGCGGCACCACGATCCTGCTGACGACGCACGATCTCGGCGACATCGAGCGGCTCTGCCGCCGCGTCATGATCATCGACCACGGGCGGCTGGCCTACGACGGCGGGCTGGACGAGCTGCGCCGGACCGTGGACGCCGGCCGGCTGCTCATGGTGGAGCTGGCGCGGCCGGGACCGCCGATCAGGCTGGACGGGATCGAGACGGAGCGGGTGGAGGGGCCGCGGCAATGGCTGCGGCTGCCCGTCGAGGCCAACGCGGCGGCGGTGGTGGCGGAGCTGGCGCGCGACCACGAGGTCCGCGACATCTCCCTGCGGGAGGCCGGCATCGAGGAGGTGCTCGGAGGCCTCTACCGGGGCGAGCACGCGTACCGGCCGACGGGATCGCCCGGTGGCCTCCCAGGTCCGTCCTAGGGGCCGTTCCTGGAGGGCCGGCGTTCCATCCCGGAGTAGAAGTCCATGCCGGCGGCGTCCTCGTCGCGGTGGGAGCTCCAGCGGCGCGGCGCCCACGCCGGCATCAGCAGCGCGAATCCCATCATCGCGTACACGCCGGAGCCGAGCAGCATGCGCAGGCCGAAGTCCATGTCCCCGGCCGGCGGCACCTTGCCCGGCAGGTCGAGGACGCGGTCCGGGTCGACCAGGAAGTAGGCCGAGAAGCCGAGCAGCACCAGCGCCGGGACGAGCGAGACGAGCGGCGACGCCCACCGGGCGACGATGATCACCCCCATCACCAGGCCCACGGCGGCCAGCAGGGCGAAGGCCCCGTAGATGCGGGTGCGGTCGGTGATCTCCTGCCCGGTGCCGTCGAAGGACTGACCGGCCTGGACGTATCCCCAGGCCGCGCCGTACACCAGCGCGGGTGTCAGCAGGACGCCGAGGAAGAAGCCGAACGCATGGCGCACCGCGCATCACATCCATTCGCACGCGCCCGCCGGGCGCGAAAGGTCCGATAGCGCCTCAATCAGAACATGCAGATCGGGCATAGCGCAGTAAATCCGCACTGATTATCCGAGAGAGGCGATCTCTGATAATCCACCACCCGTATTCGGCGGCTGAAGGTGTGAACTCCGGGTATGGGCAACGCGTCCAACACACATAACAAGATCGTTCAGGGCATCGTGCTCCCGGTCTCGGCCTCCCCGCCGGCAGAGCGGTACGGCGGCATGCCCGAATGCGCCGAAGGGGGACCCAGGTGATCGAGGTGCTGGACCGTGCCGCCGGCACGAGCAGCGGCCGCCGCGAAGGGGAGACGCGGACGGCACGGCTCATGGACGGCGTCACCGACGGGGCGGTGCTCCTCTTCGCGGCCTGGACCGTCGTCTACCACCTCGGGCTGCTGCTCCGCCCGCCCACCTGGGTCCTGCTGCTCGGGTGGCTCGCGGCCTCGGCCGCGATCGCCGCCCTGTACGGCGCCCGCCGCGGGTGGTGGGAGAGCGGGCCGCCGTGGCGGGAGCACTCCGGGCCCGCCGCGGCGCCCCCACCGCGCTCGCTGGCCGTGATCTCGGTGGCGGCGGGGCTCGTGGCGGGAACGTGCGCGGGGCTGAACACCTCGGGCGTCCCGTGGTGGTGCACGTGGGCGCCGGGGGCCGTGAGCGCCGCCGCGTCCGCCGCCTACCTGCTCCTCCTGTTCAGGGGGCCGCGCGGCGGTGACCGGCCTCCCGGGACCGAGGAGCCCGCGTCCGGGGAGCCCGACGGTGAGGACGACCGGGCCCGGGAGACCCGCTGGGGGACGCCGCTCGCGCTCCTGACCGGGGCCGGGTTCGCCGTCGCCTCGCTGTTCATCGTGAACTCCGACGGCGACGACGCCTACTTCGTCTCGCGCTCGGTGGCGACGGCGGCGACCGGCGAGATCCCGCTCAAGGACGTCATCTTCACCCCGGGGACGGCGGACGAGATCGCGGGCGAGCCGCCGGTGTCCTCGATCGAGGTCCTCGCCGGGGCCGTGGCGCGGCTGCTGGGGGTCCCCGCGGCCTCCTTCCTGTGGTATTTGGTGCTGCCCGCGGCGACCTTCTTCGCGATCTGGGCGCTGTGGCGGCTGGTGCGCACGTGGGCGCCGCGCCGCGCCGTCCCGTGCTTCGCGGTGGCCGCGACCTACCTGCTGTGGTGCGGGACCAGCACGGCCTCGCTCGGCTCGTTCCACCTCCTGCGCATGTGGCAGGGCAAGGCGATCCTGGTGTCGGTGCTGCTGCCGCTCCTGTTCGTCTACATGACCCGGTGGGCGGAGCGGCGCTCGCGGGCGGACCTCGCGCTGCTCGCGGCCGCCGGCGTCGCGGCGGTCGGGCTCACCTCGTCGGCCGCGTTCGTGGTGCCCCTGGTCGCGGGCGCCGCCGCCGTCCCGCTGGTCGCCGCCGGGCGCGTGCGCACCGGCGTCGCCGCGTGCGCGGCGGCCGTCTACCCGCTCGCCGCCGGCCTCATGGTCATGCTGTTCAACGACGACACGAGCGTGGCCGGCACGGTGCACGACGGCGCCGGGAGCTACGAGTGGGTGCTGCAGCAGTCCGTGCTGGGAGTGCTGGCCGGGTGCGCCCTGTGGCTGTCGCCCCTGACCGCCCGCCGCGGCGTTCCCGCGCTGATCACGGCCGGCGTCGCGGCGGGGCTGACCGCGCTCGTCCTGCCCGGGGTGCTGGGCGTGACCGCGGACCTGTCGGGCGCGGGGCAGGTGCTGTGGCGGACGATGTGGCTCGTTCCCGCGCCGGTCCTGATCGGCCTGTTGGCCACGGTGCGGCTTCCCGTCGCCCGGAGGGGTCCGCGCCCCGTCCGCCTGCTCGCGGCGGGCGCCCCGGCGGCCGCGCTCGCCGCGGCGCTGATCGCGGGCGGGGTCCCGGTGTGGTCCGCCTCGAACGGTTCGGCCGTGGTCGGGCAGCCGGCCTGGAAGGCCTCGGGGACGTCGGTCGGGGCGGCGCGGAACGTGATCGGGCTCGCCGGGCCGGGCGGGCTGGTGCTGATGCCGCCCGCCGCCATGCGGTCCGTGCCGCTGCTGACCGTCCGCACGCACGCCGTGAACGCCAACGGCCACTACCTGAGGAGCCTGCCGGTCTCGCAGCGGTTCATCGACGACCGCAAGACGCTGACCGCCGCCGTCCGCGCGGCCCACGGCTCCAAGCCGGAGGAGTCCGAGGTCAGGGCGGCGCTCGCGCGCACCGGCGTGGACGTGGCGTGCGCCTGGCGCTGGGACGAGCGCGGGACCGGGCTGCTGCGCGCCGCCGGCTACGGCGACGAGCGGCTCGTCGGAAGCCTGCGCTGCCTCTTCCCTCCGAGGGCATGACCCGCGCGTGGTCGATCCCTGGTGTTCTGTTTTGAACCCTTTTCTCCGGGCATCGGCGTGGAATCGATCCGACGCACGTTGGAGGAGAGACAATGTCGACCGCGATTTTGGTCGTCGTCGCCGTCGCCGTCGTCGCCGCCTTGGCCGCGGCCGTTCACCTGGCCCGGACAAGGGCGCGTACGCGACGGCTCAAGCGGCGGTTCGGCCCGGAGTACGACCGGACCCTGCGCAGCGAGGGCGGCCGTTCGGCCGCCGAGCGCGAACTGCGCTCCCGCGAGGAGCGCCATGACGAGCTGGAGCTGCGCGACCTCGACCCTCGGCGGCGCGAGGAGTACCGCGAGCAGTGGGGGCGCGTCCAGGAGCGCTTCGTCGACACCCCCGAGGCGGCGGTCGAGCAGGCCGACGGCCTCGTCACCGTGGTGATGGGCGAGCGCGGCTACCCGACGCACGGCTTCGAGGAGAAGGTCGCCCACCTGTCGGTGGAGCACGGCCGCACGATGGAGCACTACCGCGGCGCCCACGCCATCAGCGGCAGGGCGGCGAACCACGAAGCCTCCACCGAGGAGCTGCGGCAGGCCATGAAGCACTACCACGCCCTGTTCGAGGAGCTGCTGTCCGTCCCCGGCAAGGACCGGCCCGCCGGCGCGGCCCCCGACGGCGGGACGGGGCACGCCGCCGCGACCGGCCCCGCCGGCGCGCGGCCGGCGGGACGCCGCGACGGCCAGGCCCCGAGGAGCTGACCTCCATGGAACACAGGCGATCCGACCGCGGGGCGCCGGAAGGCGGCCCCACCCCCGGTCAGCGCGCCTGGGCCGCCGGGACGGCCGGTCCCGGCGGGGGCGGTGACACCCACGTCGCCGGGCCGTCGCCGGAGACGCCCGTCCTGGCCGCGCCCGAGTCCGTCCCGGACACCGCGCCCGACCCGGTCCCCGCCCCGCCTCCCGGCGACGCCCGGGCCGCGCGGGCGGAGAGCACGCCGGCGCCGACCCCCGCCGGGACCCCGGCGAAGCTGTTCGACCCCGCCGAGTCCGAGCGGTTCAGGGAACGCTGGCGGGAGGTGCAGTCCGCGTTCGTCGACGATCCCGGCGGGTCCGTCCGCAGGGCGGACGATCTGGCCTCCGAGGCCGTCGACGCCCTCGGGCGCGCCATCGCCGCGCACCGGCGGACGCTCTCGGAGGGGCTGGAGGGACGCGGGCACGCCGACACCGAGCGGCTCCGGCTGGCGCTGCGCGGCTACCGGGACCTCCTGGACCGCATCTTCGCCTCCTAAGCGGCCCCGGCCCGACCGGACGGGCGCCCCCGCGGGTACGACCGCGGGGGCGCCCGTCTCGTCAAGAGGGGCGGGAGGGTGAATACTGAATCTCGTTCGGTAACCCCTCGTGAGCGGAGGACCAACGGTGTCCGAGAACTTCTCGATGACCATCGACGGCCGGGCGGTGGACGCGCCCGCAACCTTCGGCGTGATCAACCCGGCGACCGGGGAGGTGGCCGAGCAGGCGCCCGACGCGTCCCGGGAGCAGCTGGACGCGGCGATGGCCTCGGCGCGGGACGCCTACGCGGGGTGGCGCGGCGACGAGTCCGCCCGGCGCAAGGCGCTGCTCGCGGCGGCCGACGTCATGTTCGCCCGGTCCGAGGAGATCGGGCGCATCCTCACCCTGGAGCAGGGCAAGCCGCTGTCCGAGGGGACCATGGAGGTCGTGGCCGCCGGCGTGTGGCTGAAGTACTTCGCCGACCTGGAGCTTCCCCGCGAGGTCATCCAGGACGACGGCAACGCGCTCGTCGAGGTCGTCCGCCGGCCGATGGGCGTCGTCGCGGCGATCACCCCGTGGAACTACCCGCTGCTGCTGGCGACCTGGAAGCTCGCCCCGGCGCTGCTCGCGGGCAACACGATGGTGCTCAAGCCCTCCCCGTTCACGCCCCTGTCGAGCCTGAAGCTCGGCGAGGTGCTGCGGGACGTCCTGCCGCCCGGCGTGCTGAACGTCGTCACCGGCGGCGACGAGCTCGGCTCCTGGATGACCTCGCACGACGTCCCCCGCAAGATCAGCTTCACCGGCAGCGTCGCCACCGGCAAGCGGGTCGCGGCGGCCGCGGCGCCCGACCTCAAGCGCGTCACGCTGGAGCTCGGCGGCAACGACCCGGCGATCGTGCTGGAGGACGCCGACCCCGCCGCCATCGCCGACAAGGTCTTCGGCGGCGCGTTCCAGAACAACGGGCAGGTCTGCTCGGCGATCAAGCGCGTCTACGTCCCCGATTCCCTCTACGGCGACGTGGTCGACGCCCTCGCCGAGCGGGCCAAGGCCGTCAAGGTCGGCGACGGCATGGAGGACGGCGTCCAGTACGGGCCGATCAACAACAGGCCGCAGTACGAGCGGGTGAGCGAGCTGGTCGCCGACGCGCTCGCGGGAGGCGCCCGCGCCGCCGCGGGCGGCAGGCCCATCGACGGGCCCGGCTACTTCTTCGAGCCCACGATCCTCGCCGACATCGAGGACGGCGCCCGCATCGTCGACGAGGAGCAGTTCGGCCCCGCCCTGCCGATCGTCAAGTACACGAACGTCGAGGACGCCATCGCACGCGCCAACGGCACCCACTTCGGGCTGTCCGGCTCCGTGTGGGGCGCCGACGCGGACCGCGCGGCCGAGATCGCCGGGCGGCTGGAGTGCGGCACCGCCTGGGTCAACACGCACCTCGCGCTCGCCCCGAACCAGCCGTTCGGCGGGTTCAAGTGGAGCGGCGTGGGCGTCGAGAACGGCCCGTGGGGCCTGTACGGGTTCACCGAGCTGCAGGTCGTCCACCGCTCCAAGGGCTGAGCGGGCGCCAGGAGCGTGTGGGGGCCCGGCCGCCGGGCCCCCACCCGTTTCCGGCGCGGACCGCTTGTACGAGAAGTCACGACTTCGAGTCCGGAAAGTGACATGGCCACTACTGACGGTCGGCCGCCGGAATGGGACACTTTGTGGGCGGGGGTCCTGTCACCGCACCACTGACCGTGGAGGCCGGATGCAGACCTGGGACGTCATGCGCCAGGACGACCTTGGCAACACGTTCCACGTGGCCGCGCACGACTCGCGCGTCTCCGCGCTCGCGCAGATCCTCGTCCTGGAGAGCGACGTCCCGCACGGGCCGGCGTACCGGGTCGAGGGCCCGCCCGGCCCGGCCGTGCGCACCAACCGCGACCTGTACCTGGTGTTCCTGCATCTCGGCCAGGAGGCCAGGGCGGCGTCCTGGTCGCTGTCGGCGTTCCTGCGGGCGCTCTGGAAGGTCAGTGCCCCGCTCGCCGCCCGGCCCCGCCTGGAGCCCGACGACGTCGCGGCGATGTTCTCCGCGGCCTCCACCACCCCGCCGGCCGCCTTCGACCCGGCCTGGAGCGCCAAGGACCTGTCCCTCCCCGGCGCCGAGCCTGACGGGTACGCCGACTGGGAGCGGGTCCTCCTCTCCCAGATCGCCGACCTGGAGGACTTCCTGACCGCTCCCCCGGGCCCGCAGGCCAGGTT
>NZ_SMKH01000097.1 GCF_004348515.1 Actinomadura sp. KC345
CCCGGATGACCGGGCGCGGGGGGAGGGTAGGTCATGGGGAGCGACTGTCCCATATCCGGCGGAAGGTCGCGCGTCACACCAGGCGGCGGGCGGCGGCCCAGCGCGACAGCTCGTGCCGGTTCGACAGCTGGAGCTTGCGCAGGACGCTGCTGACGTGCGTCTCGACGGTCTTGACCGAGATGAACAGCTCCTTCGCGATCTCCTTGTAGGCGTAGCCGCGGGCGATGAGCCGCAGCACGTCCCGCTCCCGCTGGGTGATCTGGTCCAGCTCCGGGTCGACGGCGGGGACGTCCGTGGCGGCGAACGCGTCCAGCACGAAACCGGCCAGGCGCGGCGAGAACACGGCGTCGCCCTCGGCGACCCGGCCGATCGCGTCGGTCAGCTCCGGCCCCGAGATGGTCTTGGTGACGTAGCCGCGCGCCCCGCCCCGGACGACGCCGATCACGTCCTCCGCCGCGTCCGACACCGACAGCGCGAGGAACTTGGACGAGACCGCGCCGTGCAGCCGCCGCAGCACCTCGATGCCCCCGCCGCCGGGCAGGTGGACGTCCAGCAGCACCACGTCCGGCTGCGTCCCGCGGATCACCGAGACCGCCTCGTCGACGTCGCCCGCCTCCCCGACGATCTCGACGCCGCCGCCCAGCTCGGCCTTGACCCCGGTACGGAACATCTGGTGGTCGTCGACCAGCACGACCTTGTTCAGCGGACCGCTCACGATTTCTTGATCTCCAAACGCACTTCCGTGCCCTCGCCTGGCTCGGTGCGGACGGTGGCCTTGCCGCCGTTGCGCTCCATACGTCCGATGATGGACTCCCGGACCCCCATCCTGTCCTGCGGGACCTGGTCGAGGTCGAATCCCTTGCCCCGGTCGCGGACGAAGATGGCGACCTCGTCGCCCTCCACCTCGGCGTACACCGAGACGGACGGGGCCTCGGCGTACTTGGCGGCGTTCACCATCGCCTCCCGCGCGGCCTGGAGCGCCGCGCCGAGCGGTTCGTCCAGCGCCGTGTCCCCCACGCAGACGATCTCGATCGGCACGCCGTGGTCGTCCTCGACCTCCCCCGCCAGCTCCCTGATCGCCGCGGCGAACTTCTGGTCGGGGTCGGCGCGCGGCTGGTAGAGCCAGGTCCGCAGCGTCCGCTCCTGCGACCGGGCGAGCCGCTGCACTTCGCGGGAGTCGTGCGCGTTGCGCTGGATGAGCGTCAGCGTGTGCAGCACGGAGTCGTGGATGTGCGCGGCGAGCTCGGCCCGCTCCTGCGACCGGATCCGCTCGTGCCGCTCGGCGTCGAGGTCCTGCCAGAGCCGCACCACCCACGGCGTCACGATCACCGCGACTCCGGTGAGGATGATCAGCATGGCGACGATGACGGACCGCGCCTGGGCGGCCTCGACGTTCTGCACCACGACGCCGCCGATCCCGCCGACGACGAGCAGCAGCCCGAGCAGGCTGCGCAGCCACCGCTGGCGGAGCGGGAGCGTCCAGCGCTGCCGCTGGTCGCGGTCGGCCTGCTGCCACAGGATCGCGGCGCCGACGCCGCCGATGACGAACGGCCACAGCGCCCACTGGACGACCCCGGCCGCGCCCCACGGCAGCGCCACCAGGCCCAGCGTGACCGCCGAATAGGCCAGGAGCTGCCCCCAGTCGCGCCCGCGGCGCCGGCCGGGTGCCCGTTCGGGCTTCTCGGGGGCGGGCACGAGGATCCAGAACGCGGCGTACGCGGCGATGCCGAGGAAGCCCGCCATCGTCAGCAGCACGAACGCCGCGCGGACGATCAGGACGTCCACGCCGAGGTGCTCGGCGAGGCCGCGGGACACGCCGGCGATGAGCCTGCCCTCGGCGGCGCGCTCCAGCCGCGGCGCCGCCGGCGCCGCGGCCGGCTCCCCGTCCGGCGGCGCGGGCGGTGGCGCTCCCGGTCGTCGGGGCGGCGCGGCACCGGGCTGCCCGGCCGTCTGTTCGCTCACCGCCGTCCTTCCCAAGGTTCTGCCACGTTATCGATGGTCACACGCCGTACCGCGAACCGCATCAGGGCACCACCCCGGCCTTGCCTCAGGGTCGGGTCAGGGGTGTCCCCGATACCGCGCACGGTCCTCCGCCCGTCACGATGGGACCATGAGTGAGGAGCAGGACGTCGGGAGCGGCGCGGAACGCGGGCAGGCCGCCGGGGGCTACGAACGGTTGGCGCGGGACGCCGAACGCCGCGTCCTCGTCGGCGTGTGCACCGGCCTCGGCCGCTACACCGGCATCGATCCCGTGGTCTACCGGGTGGGGTTCGGTCTCCTGGTCCTCGCCCACGGGCAGGGCGTCATCCTCTACGTGGCGGCGGCCCTGCTGATGCCCGCGAGCCCGGGTGAGACGTCGCTCGCGGAGCAGCTCTTCAAGCGGTGGTTCGACGCCGCTGCGGTCATGACGATTCTCGGCGCCCTGCTGTGCGCGGGAGTCGTGTTCAGCCTGTTCGGCGGCGTCCCCACCGACGCGATAGCCGTCCTGGTGCTGTTCGGGCTGGTGATGCTCGTCGCGCACTCGCGGGGCGTGAACCTGGTGGGGGCGGCGCGGTCCGTCCCGGAGCGGCTCGCCGGGCATCCGCCGGAACCGGCCGCCGAGTGGACCCGGTCCGAGGACGTCACGGTCAGCAGCGTCTCCCTGTTCAAGGACGCGGGGTCCAAGGACGCGGGCCTCCGGCACGGCGACACGCCGCCGGAGCCCCCGCCACCGCCGGACGGGGGGCGGCTGCCCGGCGGCATGGTCGACCTCGCCGCCTACAGCGCCGCGCACTCGGCCGCCCAGGCCGACGCCCTGCCGGACGACGAGCCGTCCGCGGAGGCGCCGGCGAAGAAGGAGCCCTGCCGGCGCTCCCCCACCGCGACGATCACGCTGCTGGCCGCCATGGCCGCGGGCGCGGCGATGATCCCGGTCGCGCAGCCGTACCCCGCCCCGGACTCGTGGCTGATCGTCATGGCCCCCGCGCTCGCCGTCGTCGGGGTCGGGCTCGTCCTCGGCGGCTGGCTCCGGACGCGGGGACTCGCGACCGCCGGCACCGTGCTCTCCCTCGCGATGCTGACCACGTCGGTCGCGGGCGACCTGCCGCGCAACGCCGAGTACGGCGAGGTCGAGTGGCGTCCCGTGGACGCCGCGCAGGCCGCCCGGGAGTACCGGGTCGGCGCCGGGCAGGGGACGCTCGACCTGACCTCCCTCCCGGTCGCCGCCGGGCAGCGCGTCACGATCAACGCCGAGGTGATGCTCGGCGGGATCGAGATCAGGGTGCCCTCCACCGCGCGCGTCAGGGTGGACGCGAAGATCACGCTCGGCGACCTGCGCGTCGGCAGCAAGACGACCAGCGGCCCGAACGTCACGAGCACCGAGGTCCTGGAGCCCGAGGGAGGACCGGGCGGCGACCCTCCGGTGATCGATCTGCGGATACGCGGGAAGGTCGCGGACGTGGACGTGCTCCGTGGCTGAGCGGCAGGGGAAGCGGCGGCGCCGGTTCGACCCGGCGGGGCCCGTCACGGGCCTGTTCTTCCTCGCCCTCGCGGGCCTGTTCCTCGCCGACGGCCTGACCGACGACCGGCTGCTGGCCCCGGCGACGCTCGCCCCGGTGGTGCTGATCGGACTGGGGCTGGTCGGGACCGTCCGGGTGCTGACCCGCGGACGCCGCCGCGACCTGCGGTGACCCGGCGCCCCCGCGCGCCGGGGACGCGAAGTACCCTGACCTCGACGACTGGGGATCAGAGCGAGGTCAGATGTCAGGTCAGCCCGGCACGCCCGAGACGTGCGGCACCGAGGTGCTGCCCGGCTCCCGTTCCGCGCTGGACCCGGACCGCGCCATCAAGCCGGGACGGCACGGCCTGTCCCCCGAGACCGTCGCCGGCATCCAGCGCGAGCGGCTCATCGACGCGTTCGTCCAGGTGGTGTCGGAGCGCGGCTTCGCCCACACGACGATCAGCGGCGTGACGGAGGCGGCGGGGGTCACGAAGAAGACCTTCTACGCGCACTTCACGGACCTGGACGCGTGCTTCCTCGCCGCCTACCAGCGCGGCATGGACATCCTGCTCGCCCGCATGACGGAGGTGTACGACGCCGCGCCGACCTGGCCGGACGGGATCCACGCCGCGCTGCGCACGTTGCTCGCCGCCCTGGCCCGCGAGCCGCGGTTCGCGCGGGCCGCGCTGGTCGAGGTGAACGCGGCGGGCCCGAAGGTCAGGCAGGCGCGCATCGGCAACCTCACCCGGTTCCGCGCGTTCTTCGACGCCCCGTCCCTCGCGCCCGTCCCGGTCTCCGTGGTGGACGCGATCGTGGGCGGCATCTACAGCGCGATACACGTCCAGACGGAGACGGGCGAGGCGGAGGAGCTGCCGTCGCTGCTGCCGTCCCTCACCTACTTCGTGCTGCTCCCGCTCATCGGGCGCGAGGCGGCGTCCCGCTACCTGTCGGAGTCCTGACCGCGCTCTCCGGGGACCGGCGCGCCGGCGTGCAGGCTGACCGCGAACGCCGGACCGGGGTTCGTCAGCGCGTTCCCCGCTCCCTCGTGCCCGTGCACCCGGACGCGGTTGGCGCGCAGCGGGCGTTCGGTGACCCCGCATTCGGCGATCACCACCTCGGCCAGCTCGCCCGCGACGAGCGTGCTGACCTGCCCGCGGACCGGCCCGCCGTGGCCGGGCGGCCAGGTGGTGAGCCACACCTGGTCGTCGAGGTGGACGTGCGCGGGCCTCGCGGCGTCGAAGCCGACGAGCCGCCACCACTCCTCGGGACGTCCGGCGAGGTCACGGACACGGCCGGCGAGCTGCCCGACGGTGGGCGGACGGGCGGTGACCGCGCGGCCGTGCGGATCGTCCTGGCCACGCATGGTGAGATCGGGAACCACGGAAAGGTCCTTCGCGAACGTGTGTCGGCTGGACAGGGATCGGTGTCAGCGACAACACGAAGGACACAGCGCGCTGGCCACGCGGCCGAGGGCCACGGGGCTGCCGGGAGACACTGGCGCTGGCATGCGTACAAGAAGACACTCGGTAACCGGGGGTTGTCAAGCCGATCACCGGAACGCCACGCGGAGGCCGCCCGGCACGGAGAACATGCGCACGGAATCGGATCAAGGAACGGAGCCCACGATGGACCGTCGAAGCGTGCTGCGCGGTGGCCTGGTCACGACCGGCGGGGCGGCCGCCGCCCTGCTCGCCGGCGGCGGGCCGGCCTCCGCTCGCCCCGCGGCGAGCCCGACCCTGCTCCGCTCAGGGCGCCCGCGGCCGACCCACGGCGTCCAGAGCGGCGACGTGACCGCCCGCGAGGGCGTGGTGTGGGTCCGCTCCGACCGTCCCGCCCGCATGCTGGTGGAGGTGAGCCGCCGTCCCGATTTCCGGGACGCCCGTACGGTTCGCGGGCCCGTCCTCACCCCGGACACGGACCTGACCGGCAAGACGCTCCTGCGCGGCCTCCCGCCCGGTGAGGAGATCCACTACCGCGTCCGGCTGGCCGGGCTCGACCGCAACGGGGACGTCTCGGAACCGGCCACGGGCCGCCTCCGCACCGCGCCCGGCGAGCACCACCGCGGCCACCGGGACATCCGGTTCGTCTGGTCGGGCGACCTCGCCGGCCAGGGCTGGGGCATCAATCCCGACTTCGGCGGCTACCGCATCTTCAAGGCGATGGGCGCCGCCGACCCCGACTTCTTCCTGTGCAGTGGCGACCTCGTCTACGCCGACGGCCCCCTCAGCGAGACGGTCGAGCTCCCCGACGGCCGCACGTGGCGCAACATCGTGACCCCGGAGAAGTCGGCCGTCGCGCAGACCGTCGCCGAGTACAGGGGGCAGTTCCGCTACAACCTGGAGGACGCCGATCTGCGGGCGTTCAACGCCCGCGTCCCGATGCTGTACCAGTGGGACGACCACGAGACCGTCAACAACTGGTACCCGGGCGAGATCCTCGACCTGCCCGAGTACACGGAGAAGCGCGTGGACGTCCTGGCCGCCCGCGCCCGCAGGGCGATGTTCGAGTACACCCCGGTCAGGACCGCCCGCTCCGGCCGCCTCTACCGGAAGATCTCCTACGGGCCGCTCCTGGACGTCTTCATGCTCGACATGCGCTCCTACAAGGACGCGAACGGCGCCAACACGTCCCCGACGCAGAGGAACGGCCTGCTAGGGGCCGAGCAGGCGGCCTGGCTCAAGCGCGAACTCCGCCGCTCGAAGGCCACCTGGAAGGTCATCGCGGCCGACCTGCCCATCGGTCTGATCGTCCCCGACGGCACCGCCCAGGAGGGCACCGCCCAGGGCGACGACGGCCGGCCGCTGGGCCGCGAGCGCGAGATCGCGGACCTGCTCTCCCACGCCAAGCGCCACCGGGTCCGGAACATGGTCTGGCTCACGGCCGACGTCCACTACACGGCCGCCCACCACTACGACCCCTCGAAGGCCGCCTTCTCCGACTTCGACCCGTTCTGGGAGTTCGTCTCGGGCCCCCTCAACGCGGGCGGCTTCGGCCCCAACGAGCTCGACGGGACGTTCGGCCCCCAACTCAAGTTCGTGAAGGCGCCGCCGCGGGCGAACGCGTCGCCCGCCGAGGGGTACCAGTTCTTCGGTCACGTGGAGATCGACGCCCACTCCAGGACTCTGACCGTCAGCCTCCGGGACCTGGACGGCAAGGTGCTCTACACGCAGACCCTCGACCCCCGCCGCTGACGGTCGCGCCGGGGGCCCTGCGCTACCGGCTGAGGATCAGGTAGGCGATCCAGGTGAGGACGAGCGTCACGGCCAGCGATCCCACACAGCCCAGCCGGGAAGAGAAGAAGAACATAAGCGCCCTCTACCCCGGAATCCGTGCAGGTCGCCCGCCCGGAACGGGCCGGTGGCAGGTGTTACCCGACAGGGAGGATGACACGGCCATTGGGTGGATTTTGGGACGAAAACCGGAGAATTACGGGGTGATCCCGTTACGGTCGGTGTGGAGTCGCCCACGCAACGGGGCGGCCGAAGCGAACGCTCACGGAGAAGCACGTGACCCCCGAGAACCGAACGAACAGCACAGAAGCAGCCCATATGGACGAGGTGGACGTGAACCCCGGCGTCCACCGGCCCACCGAGCCCGACGAGGAGCAGGTCCTCAGGGAGCTGTACGGCGAGCCCGACGCCGACGGGATCTTCCGCGGGGAGGGGGCCGGATGAGCGCCGCGGGGATGATCGCCGAGGCCCGCAAGTCGCTCGGGATGTCGGGCCGCCCGAACAAGATCACCAAGGAGTACGCCTCCAGGCACGGGGACGAGTTCCTCAGCGCGGCCTGGTGCGACATGGCCGTCACGTACTGGGCGCGGCACAGCGGTAACGCGAGCGCCGTCCTCCCCGGAGGCGACCGCGCCTACACGCCCTGGCACGCCGAGGACTTCCAGAAGATCGGGCGCTGGCACAACGGGACGACCGCGAACGTCACCGAGGCCAAGCCGGGCGACATCGTGTTCTTCGACTGGGGCTCCAGCAACAGCATCGGGGCGATCGACCACGTGGGCGTGGTCGAGAAGGTCCTCGGCGGCGGTCGGCTCCAGACCATCGAGGCCAACACCGACAACGCGTGCAAGCGCCGTGTGCGCGGCTCCGGCGTGATCGCCGGCTACGGACGTCCCGCCTACGGCGGAGGCAACTGGACGGAGGACATGGTGAAGAAGCTCCCGGAGCTGAACAAGGGCGACAGCGGCGAGCACGTGGAGAGCCTCCAGGGGCTGCTGCAGGCGCGCAGCCACCCGGAGGTCAGCATGACCGGACGGTTCGACGACGCGACCGAAGCGGCCGTGAAGGCGGTGCAGCGGTGGGGCGGCGTGACCGACGACGGCGTCGTCGGTCCGAAGACCTGGCCCGTTCTGCTCCGCGTGCATTAGTGGCCATCGTTCTCTCAGATGTCGGTAATAACCGACGTCGGGGGCTAGTCCGGGATTCAACCGCGGCATAGGTTCGTAGGGTCGCCTTCCACGGAGGTGGGCCCCGATGACGTGGCCAGACCAGCGAGCCCCGCCAGGGACGTCTCTCTCTCGAAGTCCACCCCGAGACGTCCCTGGGAGAAGCGAATGCCACGTATCCGTGTCGAGGTCGATGGCTCGACGTACGAAGACGACGTCGAGCCACGCGTCCTTCTGATCCACTACCTGCGCGAACGGCTGGGGAAGGTCGGCACCCCGGTCGGCTGCGACACCAGCAACTGCGGAGCCTGCACCGTCCTGATGGACGGGATGAGCGTGAAGAGCTGCTCCGTTCTCGCCGTCCAGGCGGACGGCACCGACGTGACGACCATCGAGGGCCTCGGCATGGACGGCCGAACGCATCCCATGCAGCAGGCCTTCCATGAGGAGCACGCGCTCCAGTGCGGGTACTGCACGCCCGGCATGATCATGGCGTCCCTCGATCTGCTGCGGGAGAACCCCGACCCGTCCGACGAGGAGGTCCGCGAGGGCCTGGAGGGGAACCTGTGCAGGTGCACGGGCTACCAGAACATCGTCAAGGCCGTCCGTCGCGCCGCGGGTGAGATGCGCGATCCCGCCGGGCAGGAGGTGACGCCATGACCGCGGTCGAGAACGAGACCCCCGCCCGGGAGGTCGGCTCCCCGCGCAAGCGGTCGGAGGACGCCCGGCTCATCACGGGCCGGACCCGGTGGACCGACAACATGACGCCGGCGGGGACGCTGCACGTGGCGTTCCTGCGCAGCCCGCACGCGCACGCGAGGATCTCCGCCGTCGACACGTCCCAGGCGAAGGGCCGTCCCGGGGTGGTCGCCGTGTTCAGCGGTGCGGATCTCGCCGGGGAGCAGGGATCGCTGCCGTGCGCGTGGGTCGTCACCGACGACATGAAGCATCCCGAGCACCCGCCGATGGCGGTGAACGAGGTCCGCTACGTCGGTGAGCCGGTGGCGTGCGTGGTGGCCCGCGACAAGTACGCGGCGGCCGACGCCCTGGAAGAGATCGACGTCGACTACGAGCCGATGCCCGCCGTCGTCGACATGGAGGCGGCCCTAGCGGACGGCGCCGACCTCGTCCACGACGACCTGGGGACGAACAAGTCCTACACGTGGGTGTTCGAGAACGGGGATCTCGACGCCGCGATGAGGGACGCACCGGTCGTCATCGAACGCGAGTACGTTCAGCAGAGGCTCATCCCAACGGCGATGGAGCCGCGGTCGGTTCTGTGCGTCCCGGACGGGGACGACTTCACGCTGTACTCGGCCACGCAGATCCCGCACATCCTGCGGCTGATGCTGGCCACCGTCACCGAGATCCCGGAGCACCACATCCGGGTCGTCGCGCCGGACGTCGGCGGCGGCTTCGGCTCCAAGCTCCAGGTGTACGGGGAGGAGGTCATCGCGCTGCTGCTCGCCCGCAGGCTCGGCCGTCCGGTCAAGTGGTCGGAGTCCCGCAGCGAGGGCAACATGACCGTCCACCACGGACGCGACCAGATACAGCGGCTCACGCTCGCCGCGGACCGGGACGGGCGGATCCGCGGCCTGAAGGTGGATCTGCTCGCGAACATGGGCGCGTACCTCATGCTCGTCACCCCGGGCATCCCGTTGCTCGGCGCGTTCATGTTCAACGGCATCTACAAGATGGACGCCCTGTCGTTCACGTGCACGGGGGTCTTCACGACGAAGACGCCCACGGACGCCTACCGGGGCGCAGGCCGCCCGGAGGCCACGTACGCGATCGAGCGCATGATGGACGAACTGGCCGCCGAACTGGGCGTCGACCCCATCGAGGTACGGCGCCGCAACTGGATCGCCCACGAGGAGTTCCCGTACGAGACGATCGCCGGCCTCACCTACGACTCGGGCAACTACGAGGCGGCGACGGACAAGGCGCTGGAGCTCTTCGAGTACGACAAGCTGCGCGCCGAGCAGGCCGACCGCCGTGACCGGCAGGATCCGGTCCAGCTGGGCATCGGGGTGTCCACGTTCACCGAGATGTGCGGTCTCGCGCCGTCCCGTGTCCTCGGCTCGCTGTCCTACGGCGCCGGCGGCTGGGAGCACGCGTCGGTGCGCGTCCTGCCGTCCGGCAAGGTCGAAGTGGTCACCGGGTCGTCTCCGCACGGCCAGGGCCACGCGACGGCGTGGGCGCAGATCACCGCCGACCGGCTCGGTGTGCCGTTCGAGGACGTGAAAGTCCTGCACGGCGACACGGCCGTCTCACCCAAGGGCATGGACACCTACGGTTCGCGTTCCCTGGCCGTGGGCGGGGTCGCGCTGTACTCCGCATGCGAGAAGGTGGTCGACAAGGCCCGCAAGGTCGCGGCGCATCTTCTGGAGGCGTCCGAGCAGGATCTCGACTTCAGCGACGGGCGGTTCAGCGTCCGCGGCGTCCAGGAGGAGGGCAAGACGCTCCAGGAGGTCGCGCTGGCCGCGTTCGCCGCGCACGACCTCCCGGACGGCATCGAGCCTTCACTGGACTCCGACGCCACGTTCGACCCGGACAACTTCTCCTTCCCGCACGGCACGCACCTGTGCGCCGCCGAGGTCGACACAGAGACCGGGATGGTGAAGCTCCGCAAGTACGTGGCCGTGGACGACGTCGGGAAGGTCGTGAACCCGCTCATCGTGGAGGGGCAGGTGCACGGCGGCCTCGCCCAGGGCATCGCGCAGGCCCTCTACGAGGAGGCCGTGTACGACGCGGACGGCAACCTGACCACGACCACCATGGCCGACTACCTGATCCCGTCGGCCGCGGACCTGCCCACGTTCACGACCGACCGGACCGAGACCCCGGCCACGTCCAACCCGATGGGCGTGAAGGGCGTCGGCGAGGCGGGCACGATCGCCTCCACCCCGGCGGTCGTCAACGCGATCGTCGACGCGCTGCGCCCGCACGGCGTGCGGGACGTGCCGATGCCGTGCACGCCCGAACGCGTCTGGCGCGCCCTCCGAGGGGAAACGGGCGGTGAATCGAAACCGGGGGCGGACGAACCCGGTGCCGGTGGCGGACTCGGCTCGGCCGGAGGTGCGCAGTGATCCCCGCGACGTTCGACTACACACTGCCCGCCTCGGTGGACGACGCCGTCCGGGCGCTGTCCGACGCGGGCGAGGACGCCAAGGTGCTCGCCGGCGGGCAGAGCCTGATGCCGCTGCTGCGGATGCGGCTCGCCATCCCGGAGGCGCTGATCGACGTGGGCCGGATCGACGCGCTCCGGGAGATCCGGGACGAGGGCGACGCGCTGGTCATCGGCGCGATGGCGACGCATCACCAGGTGATCCGCGATCCGCTGGTGCGCGAGCACGTCCCGCTGCTGGCGCGGGCGGCGGAGACGGTCGCCGACCCGGCCGTCCGGCACCGGGGCACGTTCGGCGGGTCGCTGGCGCACGCGGACCCGGCGGGCGACCTTCCGGCGGTCGCGCTGGCGCTGGACGCGGTGTTCCTCGCCCGGTCGGCGGGCGGTGAGCGGGAGATCCCCGCGTCGGAGTTCTTCGTCGACTGGATGACGTCGGCCCTGGAGCCCGACGAACTGCTCGTGGGGATCCGCGTACCGAAGCTGGGTTCCGGCTGGGGCGTCCACTACGAGAAGTTCCACCGGACGGCGCAGGCGTGGGCGATCGTCGGGGTCGCGTGCGCCGTCCGCCGCAACGGTGACGGGATAGAGGAGGCACGCGTCGCGCTGACCAACATGGGGCCGGCCCCGGTCAGGGCGGACGCGGTGGAGATCGCGATCAGGGGCGGGTCCGCGTCGGAGGACGCGTTCAGGACCGCCGCCGCGCAGGCCGCGGCGGGCACCGAGCCGCCCACCGACCTGCACGGGTCGTCGGAGTACCGGACGCATCTGGCGACGGTGCTGACCGCGCGGGCGCTGAGCGCGGCGTCCGGCGTCTGACGCCGGCTGACGGCCGTGCGGCCGGGTCTTCGGGTGCGGAGATCCGGCCGCATGGTCGTCCCACCGGCGGGTATCGGGCGGTACGATCGCGATCCCGGGCCGGGGGCGGTCCCACTGGCGACGGAAGGGCGGCCACCGTAGGGTCGCGGCATAGGTCTCCGGACGATAAGGACATCTGATCATGGAACTCGACCACGATTTCACCGTCCCCGTACCGGTGGATCAGGCCTGGTCGGTGCTGCTCGACGTGGAGCGCGTGGCGACGTGCATGCCCGGCGCGACCCTGGATTCGGTCGAGGGCGAGGAGTACAAGGGCCGGATGAAGGTGAAGGTCGGCGCGATGACCATCACCTACCGGGGCTCCGCGCGCATCGTCTCGGCGGACGAGTCGTCCCGCACGGTGACGCTGGAGGCGTCCGCGAAGGAGGCCCGCGGTTCCGGGACGGCTTCCGCGACCGTCCAGGCGAAGCTGCACGAGGAGGACGGCACGACCCGGGTGACCGTGCACACCAAGCTGAACGTGACGGGGCGTCCGGCGCAGTTCGGCCGCAACATCCTGTCCGAGGTCGGCTCCAAGATCATCAACCGGTTCGCCAAGTCGCTGGAGGAGGAGCTGGAGTCGTCCGGCGTGTCCCCGGAGGCGGCGCCCGCGGCCGAGCCGGAGGCCGTGAGCAAGCCCGAGCCCGCTGACAAGCCCGAGCCCGCTGACAAGCCCGAGCCCGCTGACAAGCCGGGGCCCGCCACGGCGGACGTCGTCGCGCCCGTCCCGGACCTGGCGCCGGAGACCGCCGCCGCGCCGGAGGCCCCGGCCGCCGCGCCCGCGGAGAAGCGGGACAGGCCGCTGCGGGTGGCGCGGGAGGACGACGCGATCGACCTGCTGGAGGTCGCGGGCCCGTCGGTGGCCAAGCGGGCCGTCCCGGCGGTCGGCGGGCTGGTCACGCTGCTGGTGGCGGTCCGCTTCCTGCGCCGCCGTCGGCGCAGGAAGCGCTGAGGCCCGGCCCGGCGTCAAACGCCGGTCAACGATTCACCGCCGGACGGCGGTGCCGGTGGAACGCGCCGCCCCCGATGCCGTCGGCTTGTCCCTTGTGGACACCATCGAGCTTCAGCGGATCGCGCGGATCGAGGACGGCAACTGGTGGTACCGCGAGCGCCGCGCGATCCTGTCCGCCGAGCTGCTGCGCATCAGCGTTCCCGGGACGGCCGTCGACATCGGGGCCGCGTCGGGCACGGGCTCCCGGGTGCTCGCCGAGCACGGCTGGGACGCCACGGCGATCGACCTGAGCCCGAACGCCGTCGCGCTGGCGCGCGCGCACGGCGTCGAAGCGTACGAGGGTGACGCGCGCTATCTCCCGCTTCCGCCGTGCGAGTACGATCTCGCGCTGGCGCTGGACGTCCTGGAGCACGTCGAGGAGGACGAGCGGGCGGCGGCGGAGATCACCCGGGTGCTGAGGCCGGGAGGGATCGCGCTGGTGTCCGTCCCATGCGACATGGCCCTGTGGTCGGCGCACGACGTGGCTCTCGGGCGGGTCCGCCGCTACTCGCGCCGCACGCTCGCCGAGCTCGTCGAGGGCGCCGGGCTGGTGCTGGAGCGGATGTGGAGCAGGGGCGTCCTGGTCCGGCCGTTCCTGCGCCTTCTCAGGCACCGGACGGCGCGCCGCGAGGATCTGGCCCCGCTCCACCCGCTCGCCAACGAGGCGCTGCGCCTCACCGCCGCGCTGGAACGCCGCCTCCCGCTCGCCTCGTGGCCCGGCACCCGCCTGTTCGCCCGTGCCCGCCGCCCCGGCTGACCTCCGCCGGGATCAGGGGACGGGCGTCCGGGGTCAGGGAACGGGCATCGTCGGGATGTGGCCGAAGATGCGGTCGACGGCCCGGACCGCCGCCTGGCCGTCGTCGTGCGGGCAGTACTTCACGAAGAAGCGGTCGTAGTCGTCGGCGTAGAGGTCCTCGCTGTCAGGCGCCTCCCTGACCGCTTCGGCGACCTTCGCGGACGTCGTCACGACCGGCCCGGGGGCCTCGGCCTCCAGGTCGAAGTAGAAGCCGCGCACATGGTCGCGGTAGCGCTCCAGGTCGTAGGTGTAGAGGACGATCGGCCGGCCCAGGATCGCGTAGTCGAACACGGTGGACGAGTAGTCGGTGACGAGCACGTCGGCCGCCATGTACAGCTCGCCGATGTCCGGGTACCGGGACACGTCGATGACGAACTCGCCCGTGGTGGGGCCGTCCCGGTCGGTGACGAGATGGTGGGCCCTCAGGAGGAGGACGTGGTCGTCGCCGAGGGTCTGCCGCATGGTCTCGACGTCCAGTTCCAGGGAGAACCCGTGGCTGCCGACCGCATGGTGCCGGTCGTCCCGCCAGGTGGGCGCGTAGAGGACGACCTTCTTGCCGTCGGGGATCCCCAGGCGCTTGCGGATGCGGGACCCGATCCTCTCCCACTCCGGCGTGCTGAGGATGTCGTTGCGCGGATACCCCGTCTCCAGGACCTCCCCCTCGTACTGGAAGGCGCGGCGCATGATGTGGGTGGCGTACGGGCTCGGTGAAAGCAGCAGGTCCCACCGCGGGACCTCCCGTTCCATCCAGTCGAGCCGTTCCGTGCGCCGGTAGGGCATGTCCTTCAGGTCGCGGGCGAGGCGCTTCAGCGGGGTGCCGTGCCAGGTCTGGACGTAGGTCTGGCCGTCCCGCTTGACGTACCAGGGCGGCATCCCGACGTTGGTGACGATGTAGCGGGCGCGGGCGAGGACGCGGTAGTGCTCGCGGCTTCCGGCCAGGACGGTCCGGGCCTTGCCGTCGACCGCGAACTGGCCGTCTCTGGAGACCCACACGCTTTCCAGGCTCGGCTTGCGACGGATCAGTTCCTCGTAGACGGCCCTCGGGTTGCAGCTGTACTGGGTCCCCTCGTAGGAGTCGAACACGGCGACGTCCGCGAGAGGGCTGCGCAGGTAGACGGGGTAGTCCCGCTGCTGGAGGAGCAGTTGGGCGTGCCTGCCGCGCTCGTCTTCGTCCAGGGCGGGGCGGCTGTGGAGAAGGAGCGCGTCCGTCTGGTGGACGTCGATCTCGAATTCGTGTGTCCCCTTGCGCCGCCCGCCGGGCAGTTCTGGGATCGACTCACGTTCGACGACGACGGCGACCTCGCCGGAACGCGCGCGTGCCACCAGCTCCCAGGTTCCGCTGCGCAGCGGGAGGTCGGTCCCGAACACGGCCACCGTCGCGGGCGTGAGCGAGGCGGTGAACTGGTCTCCGTCCCAGGTGACGGGGACTCGGTGCCGGTCACCCGACCTGTGCCGCCGCAGGACGAAGTGGTCGGGCCGGTCCTCGGGGTCCGCGAAGCCACCGGTCAGGGTGAGGAGACCGTTGCCGTCCCATTCGGCCGCGGTCACCACCGGCCGCAAGCTGCGCTCGACTCCGCGCAGGTTGCCGAACGCGGTGCGCGTGAGGGCGAACTCGCGGCCGGGTCCCGCATCTCCCTGCTCTGAACGAGCCGGAAGGGCGTACCGGACGGCGGAGACGTTACTGGCGACGGTGAGCCTCAGGGGCCCGCCCTCGCCGGTCAGCCTGATGTCCCAGTCGATGGCGTCCAGGAGGTGCGCGCCGTAGGCGTACACGTGGCCGCCTTCGTCGGGGATGGAGTTCAGGTCGGCCATCGGGAGGGTCGCCTTGAAGTCGAATCCGGTGCCCTCCGCCATGCGCAGCACGGCCGACTGGCGCAGCGTCACCTCGCCGCGGACCTCCGCGCCGCCGTGCCGGCGGGCGGCGACGATGGCGGCGCCCGCGCCCAGGGCGCGCCGCGTCCAGCCGGTCAGCTCCAGCCGGTCGCCGTCGCGCCGGATCCCGGTGAGGACGGCCTTGGCGCGCTTGACGTGGACGACGAACACGTCGTCGTCGCCCGCCGCCGGCTGGACGGCCACGTGCTCGTCCACCTGCCGCGCGGCCGTCCACCGGACGGCCGGGGCCATCGCCGTGAGCCGCTGGACGGCCTTGCGCCCCGCGGTCGACACTTCGGCGAACAGCTCGTAGGTGGCCGTCCGCCACTCGTCGCCGTCCAGCAGGTATTCGGGCTCCACCCGGACGGAGAACCCGGACCAGTCGTAGGACACGAGCGACTGGTCGGATCGGGCCGTCGCCTCCGCGCAGCGGATCCGTTCCACCGGCAGCCGGATCTCTTTGCCGGTCCTGACGTCGCGCATCCAGACGCGGATACGGGAGTCCGTCGCCGAGGACATGTCAAGCCGGTCGAAGTGTGCGTGCCCCTCGACGATGAGGGTGTCGACATCCCACTCCACACGGTCCACGTCCGCCCACAGGAGCATCTCGTCGGTGACGTCGTACAGCTCCTCGGGAATGGCGCGTTCCACATCGTCGAAAAAGGGGTAGCGGGCGTACCAGCGCGGCCGGAGGCGGCCTCGCTGGACGAGGGGGACGTCCTGCAGCCGCTCCTCTTCCTCGAAGCGGAGCACTTCCAGCAGTTCGGCCAGCATCCGCTCGCGGAGCAGGTACGTCTCCAGCCGCCTGATCGACGCCAGCCGGTCGATGGCGGACGGGTCGGCGGCGGCGACGACCTCGGCCCCCAGTTCGACGAGGCGTTCCCGCTCCTGCCACGTGGCACCGGGCAGAGCGAGGATCAGCGCGCGGACGTCCAGGTCCAGCGCGTACATGTCGTGGACGGCCAGCAGCTCCGGCGCGTGGTCCTCGACGAACTTCCGTACGGCCGCGTGGGTGGCCATCCGCTCGGTGATGTCCGCCGACTCGTGGCGGACCCGTGTGGCCGTCCCGGGACGCTCGCGCCAGAAGTAGACGGTGCTGTCGAGCACGTCCACCGAGGAGGCCACGATGTGGGTCTGCATGGCCGCGAGCACGTCGAGGGTCGCCGGGACCGTGAAGCGGTACGCGTCCCAGAACGCGCGCCGGAACACCTTGTTGCAGAGCATCCTGTCCTGCAGCAGGGCGGGGTGGCGGGTCGCGTCCGTCGCCTTCACCGTCATCGCGTAGGGCACGCTGTGCAGCGGGGACTGCCGGACCTGCGTTCCGTCCAGGCACATGACGTTTCCGCCGACGAGGTCCGATCCGGTCGACTCCAGCGTGCCGATCATCAGTTCGTAGGCGTACGGGGGCACGGCGTCCTTGCCGTCGACGAAGGCCAGGTAACGGCCCTTGGCCTGCTCCACACCGCTGTCCCCCGCCGACATCCCGGTGGACGGGTGGATCAGCGTGAATCGCCCGTCGCGTTCGGCGAAGTCCTTGGCGACGACCGCTCCGCCGTCGCTCGACCCGTCGTCCACCATGAGCACTTCCAGGTCGCGCATGGTCTGCCCGGCGAGCGACTCCAGGCATGCGGACAGGCGGTCCTCGGCGTTGCGGAAGGGGACGACGATGCTTATCTGGGGTGACACGAGCGGCTCCGTGGTGGGGTTTTCAGTGGTCGGGCTGGAGGACCCGGTCGAGCACACGGGAGGCGGCGTGGCCGTCGTCGTGCGGGCAGTACCGGGCGGCGAAGGCCGCGCGCGCGTCCCGGAAGCCGGTGTCGAGCGCGCCCGGATCGCGCAACGCGTCGACGACCTCCGCGGAGGTGCTCAGCATCGGGCCCGGGGCCTCGGCGTCGAAGTCGAAGTAGAAACCGCGCACGTGGTCGCGGTAGCGCTCCAGGTCGTAGGTGAAGAACACCATCGGGCGGCCGGTGACGGCGAAGTCGAACATGGACGACGAGTAGTCGGTGACGAGCACGTCGCTGATGAGGAACAGTTCGGAGATGTCGGGGTAGACGGACACGTCCATCACGCAGTCCCCCGGCTGGAGCCTCGGGCGGTCGGTGACGAGATAGTGGGTCCGCAGGAGCAGGACGTGGTCGTGCCCCAGCGCCGCCCTGAACCTGTCGATGTCGAGTTCCAGGCGGAAAGCGCGCCTGCCGACCGCGTGGGAGAAGTCGTCCCGCCACGTCGGCGCGTACAGGACGACTCGCTTGCCCTCCGGGATGCCCAGGCGCCGCCGCACCGCCGATGCGATCTCGTCCCGGTGCGGGCTGTTCAGGACGTCGTTGCGCGGATAGCCGCTTTCGAGAACGGGCCCGTCGTAGCCGAACGCGCGCCGGAACAGCGGCACGGAGAACGCGTTCTGGGCGAGCAGGAGGTCCCAGTGCTGGACGTCGTACTCCCACCAGTCGCGGCCCTGGGCGCGCTTGTACGGCATCTTCTTGACGTCGTATCCGAGCTTCTTCAGCGGCGTCCCATGCCAGCACTGCACGTACGTCTGGTCCTCCCGCTTGGCGAACCACTCCTTCTGCGACCAGTTGCCGAAGACGTAGCGCGCGCGGGCCATGACCTCGTAGTGCTCCCGCGTACCGGCCAGGACGGTCCGCGCCCCCGCCGGCTTACCGAACTGGCCGTTCTCGGTGACCCACACGCACTCCACGTCGGTTCCGCGCTTGCGGAGCTCGTCGTAGATGCCGCGCGGGTTGCACGAGTACTGGCGTCCCCTGTAGGCGTCGAACACGGCCAGCTCGCGGACGGGCAGGTTCAGGTGGCGGCGGTAGTGCCCGGACCGTATCCGGCTCTGCGCGTAGGCGCCGCGCTCGTCATCGTCCAGGGCCGTCTCAACGTGCAACAGCAGCTTGTCGGTCTTGTGGGCGCGGACCGTGATCCTGTGCAGGCCCGCCTCGAACGGCTCCGGCAGGTCGCGCAGGGTGTGGCGCCTGATGACGACCGGCTCTTCATTCCCGCCAAGGACGGCGAACACGTCCCAGCGGCCGGCGACGAGGGGACGTGACAGACCGAGTACGGGCATACGCGCCGGGGGGAACGCGGCCGTGAAACGGTCGCCTTCCCAGTGCAGCGCGACCGTGTGCTCCTCCGAGGACCGCCGCCGCCTGAGTATCAGGCAGTCGGGCCGTCCCTTGCGGTCTGCGCAGGTCCCCGCGAGGTGGATGGCGCCGTCAGACGACCAGGAGGCCTCGTCCACGGCGAGGACCCGCCCCCGGACGACGATCCGGAGCGTGCTCCGCCGCGTCCTGGCGAGTTCCACCTCCCCGCCCGGAATCGGGAACGCCCTGCCCGCCGGTTCCTCGTCCAGGTACGGCTTGACCTCGCCCGGCAGGGTGATCTCCCAGTCGCCGGGGCACCGGGCCAGCCCGGAGACCGGCAGCCTGGCCCGGAATCCGTCCTCGCCGACAGGTTCGATCTGGCCGGCGACCGTGGCCCGGCCCGTCCTCGCGGCGGCGACGACGTGCGGCGCGTCGCCGAGCGGCGCGCGGCTCCAGCCGTCCAGCCACAGCTCTCCGCGCTCCAGATGGCCTCCGACGACGGCGGCCGCCGTCCGCCGCACCTGCACGACGAACCGCTGCCTGCCCGCGACGCCCTGGACGAGCACGCCGGGCGCGCATTCGCGGTCGTGCGGCCACTGCCGCCCGGTGAGCCGCGGGTTCTCGAACGTGGACCGCCGCCGCAGCCCCCGGTTGACGATCTCGACGCACGGCACCCAGTCGACGTCCCGCCAGCGCCCGAGCAGCTTCAGCGACGCGGGGGCGATGTCCGCGACGAACCCCGACCAGTCGTAGGAGACCGCCGACTGCCGGGACCGCGCGGTCACGTCCGGCCTCCGGACCCGCGTGACCGGCACCCGCATGAGCCCGCGCTTGTTCGCCGCCACCATCCACACCCGGATGCGGGAGCCGTCCTCGGTCGAGGAGTCCAGATGCCGGATGTAGGCGTGCCCCTCGATGCGGAGCCGCCCGTCCACCCACTCGGCCCGGTCGATCGCCGCGACCGGCGTCAGCTCGTCGGTCACGTCGTACACGTGCTGCGGGACGGCCCGCTCCTCGACCTCGAAGAACGGGAACTCCGCGTACCACCGGGGCCGCAGGCCACGCCGCACCCTCGGCGCGTCCGCCGCCTTCCGGAGGTGGGCGAAGCGCAGCACCTCCAGCAGCTCCGGAAGCATCCGGCGGCTCAGCAGATGCACCTGGAGGCGCGTCATCGCGGGGAGCCTCTTCAGAAGGCGCGGGCCGATCCGCCGCGCCAGGTCCGCGCCGATCGCGACGAGCTCCTCGCGGTGCGCGTCCTGAGTCCTGGGCAGCGCCTCGAACACGGTGCGGAGCTCTATGTCGACGAGGGCGTACTCGTCGTAGGCGTCCAGAAGCCGGGGCGCGTACTCGGCCATCCCGTCACGCAGTACACGCGCGGACCGCAGGCGCTGGGTGAGGTTGTCCCAGTCGTAGCGGTCCCCTGTGATGGACCCCGGCCGCTTGCGCCAGTAGTAGACGGTGTCGCTCAGCAGGTCCACCGAGCGGGCCAGCGCATGCGCGCGCACGGTGACGGGCGGGTCCTCGTAGTAGCCCGTGGGGAACTCCAGGCCCGCCTTCTCCCAGAACCCGCGCCGGTACACCTTGTTCCACGGCGTCCTGTCGCGCATGAGCACCGGCTTGGACGACACATGCGTCCTCGGGCAGTTCTTGGTGAACACGCCTTCGTGCAGGGGCGACTGCCACTTGCGGTCCTCGTCCATCCGCAGGACGTTCCCGGCCGCGATGTCGGACCCCGTCCGCTCCAGCGACCCGACCAGCCGCGTGTAGGCCGCGCGGTCCACCACGTCGTCGGCGTCGGCGAACGCGAGGTACTCCCCCCGCGCCTGCCGCACCCCCGCGTTGCGGGCCGGGCCGGGCCCCTCGTTGTCGCGCGTCACCAGCCGGAACCGCGGGTCCTTCGCGCACATCTCCTTGGCGATCACGGCGCCGTTGTCGGCGGACCCGTCGTCCACCATGATCACTTCGAGGTCGCGCAGCGTCTGGTCGGCCAGCGACTCCAGGCACTCCCGCAGGAACTCCTCGGTATTGCAGAACGGCACGACGACGCTGAGCTTCGGGGACATGGGGCCTCCTCCTCGCCCCACCGAGCATGGTGACGTCACGCCACCACATGAACACGCATCGCGATTGCCGGAACGTCCCCTGACGCAGACTTGACCTCGGCTGGCCCCGCGTTTACGGTCCCGTGACCGTCCGCCCGACCTCCAGGACGGGACGGACGCCAGAAGCGGCCCCCGACTCCGGCCCTACTCGGTCGGCTGCGCGATGGCGCGGAACACGACGTCGTCATCGTCGTGGCGCGTCACGGACGTCTGGTTCAGGAAGAGTCTGCCCTGCGCGTACTGACGGCCGTACCTGGTGCTCAGATAGAGGCCGCTGGGGAGCCGCCACATGATCGACGTCTCGCCGGCGGCGGCGTCGACCGAGACGAGCCGGGGCGGCTCTCCACCGCCGCCTCCCTTGCCGCCGCTGCCCGGCTTGCGGGGCTGGGCGGCGATGAGCCGGTCGCCGTCGACGGCGAGCGGGTACAGGTGGTTGCCGTCCGGGTTCTCGGTGGACCACCGGGCACGGCCGGTGGTCAGGTCATGGGAGACGACCGGCGCGGCACGCGCGTCCTTGTCCTGGGACCGCCCCTTCGGTCTGACGTAGAGGCTGTCGCCGGAGACCACGACGTTCATGCAGCGATCGAGGTCCCGGCGGTCGTGGCAACGCACCTCGTCCCCGCCGTCCATGTCGATGCTCGTGACCGGCGCGCCGGACGGGTCGAGGACCACGAACCGCGACACGCCCCGGCCGCTGCCGCGGAGCCCGAGGACGACGCGGCGGGTCGTCGCCATCGCCTCGACCTTGTAGCCCGGAGGGACGTCGTAGCTCCACACGTGGCGGCCATTGCGCGGATCGAGCCGATGCACGCTGCGGGTCTCGTCCTCGCAGGTCCGCCCGGCCAGCAGCACGGGACCGCCCGACAGGACGTCGATCTCGCAGTCCGCGCCGCGGCTGTCGATCGTCCACAGCGGCTTGCCGTCGTCCAGCCGGAAGGCGGTGGTGCTGTAGCTCCAGTCCACCGCCACGACGCCCTCGCCGATGACGACCTGACCCGTCCGGATCGGATCGTTGGGCGTGATGGTCTCCTCCCAGACCTTCCGGCCCGTCTTCAGATCGATCAAAGCGACCCGATGGCACCCGATCCGCTCCTCACCGAACCGGACGGCGACCCGCCCGCCCACCGGACGGGACGAGACCGCGCACACCTCACCGGACAGCGGCACCGTCCAGCGCCGCTCACCGGTCGCGGCGTCGTACCCGGCCACGTCCCGCGCCCGCGCGATCCCCACCGTCGGCCCGGTCGCCCAGACCGTCGGCAGCACATCTTCGCCGCTCCTGAGCTCCCGGCCGTTCAGGCTCCACAGCACCGCCTCCTCACCGACCCCGCACGCGCCGGCGGGCAGCAGGAGGGCCAACGAGACGAGAACCGTCCCCCACCGCCGGAAACGGCGGCTCGGCCTGATCACCCGGAACCGCGGCGCCACCCGGAACCGCATCCGGGCGTCGTTCTCACTCATCGGGCCTCCCGAACGCTCGGAACGCGGTCCCTTCCTTGCCTGTCACGAGCTGTTTCATCAGGAAGAAGCGGTCTTGTGCGTACAAGCGGTCGGCCCCGCTGCGCACCCTGAAGTCGGACTTGCGGGTGAGGCTCCACATGATCGAGGTCTTGCCGGTGGCGGGGTCGACCGACACGAGCCTCGGCGGCTCACCCTGCTGGCCCCTTGCTCCGCCCGCAGTCTTGGGCTGGGCTGCGATGAGCCGGCCGCCGTCCATCCCGACCGGGAACAGGTGGTTGCCACCCGGGTTCTCGGTGCTCCATCTCGCGCGGCCCGTGGCCAGGTCGAAGGAGGCGACCGGCGCGAACGTCCGCTCCTTCTCGTCCTTGACCGGCCTGACGTTCGCCCTGATGTAGAGGCTGTCTCCGGTGGCCACGATGTTGTTGCATCGGTGAGGGCCTCGGTAACACAGCAGCGGGGACTTTCCGGCGATGTCGATGCTCGTGATCTGGTCGCCGGACGGGCCGAGGACCACGTACCGCGACCGGTCCCCACCCGGGCCGTCGCCGTCGAGCCCCAGGACGACGGGACGGCTCGACACCATCGCCTTGACCACGTATCCCGGAGGCGCGTCGTACCTCCACTGGGCCCGGCCGCTGTCCGGGTCGATCCCCTCCACGCGGCGGACCTTGCCCTTGTCCGCGTCGCAGGTCTGCCCGGCCACCAGTGCGGGACCGCTCGCCAGTCCCTGGATCGCGCAATCCACATCGCGGCTGTTGCGGTCCCACAGCGGCCGTCCGTCGTCAAGCCGGAACGCTGCCGTGGCGTGGACCTCGTCCACCACCACGACGTCCTCACTGACGACGACCTGGCCCTCCCCCACACGCTCGGCGGAGGGCATCGGCTGTTCCCAGAGCTTCCGGCCGCCCTTCAGGTCGACGGCGGCGACCCGGTCACAGCGATGCCTGCCCTGACCGAACTGGACGGCGACCCGGTCACCGGCCGGACGTGCCGACGCCGCGCACACCCTGCCCGCCAGCGGCACCGACCAGCGCACCTCACCGGTCGCGGCGTCGTACCCGGTCACCTCCCGCGCCCGCGTGATCGCCAGCGTCGCCCCGGTCGCCCACATCGTCGGCCGCAGGAAGTCACCGCCGCTGATCGTCCGGCCGTCCAGAGTCCACAGCAGCGTGCTGTTCCCGCCCCCGCATGCGCGGGCCGTCAGCAGGAAGGCGAGCACCACGGCGAGGGACGCCCACAGCCAGGGACGGCGCCGAGCCGTCACCCGCACCGGAACCACGTCGTGGGACGGTGCTCGTAGGCGTTGCCCTCCGCGGTCATCACCGGTATGAGGGCGGCCGCCATCGCCTCGGCCTGCTTCCGCCTCGCCCGGTACTCCTCCGGTGACAGCAGCCGTACCCCCAGTTCCGCTGCGGCCTCCTCGTCCGCCTCCTCCGGGTCGCCGCCGCCGGGGTCGGCGCTCACCATGAACTCAAGGGCCTCGGTGAGGTCGCGTCCCAGCACCTGGTAGCCGCCCTCGGAGTCGGCGTACAGCACCGGACGGCGGGGACCGTCACCGCAGAGGAAGTAGGTTCCGCCTGTACCGTGCCCGCCGATCGCCTCCAGCCGGGCCCCTCCGTACAGGTGGATCTCTTCGACGTGCTCGACGTGCGAGATGTGGGTCATCTCGAAGTCCAGCCCGGCGAGCGTGTCCTGGAGCGACTCGCTCTGCCGGATGCGGGCCAGCAGCTCCGGTTCCGGCGAAGGCTCGCGGATACCGTCCCCGAGCCAGACCGCGGCGGCCACCGGATCCACCGCATCGGTGGGCACCAGCGACGCGGCCCCGCTGCGGGCGCCTCCGGCACGCAGCACCACCCGGGCCGCACGCCCGAACACCGCCGCGGGGACGTCGTAGAGCTCCAGCTCGCAGCCGGGCTCGCCGGGGTCGGCCACCGGCTCCCCGACCCGCGCCAGCGGTGCCTCCGCGGCGAACCGGGGCCAGCCGAGACGCTCCAACGCACAGCGCCGCAGATCCGGGACGACGCGTGCGGCGCGGAGGACGGCCGCGTACGAGGCGGAGCCGAGCTGCTCCACCGTCCGCCCCTGCAGCTCCTCGTCGGAGCCGTACGCGATGTCGGCGGCGCTCCACCCGGGCTCGATGAGATCGGGCGGCACCACCTGGCCCCGCCAGCAGTGCTGCGCGAAACCGTCCGGATAGCGCACGGCCGGGCCGTCCTCCCTGTGGAGCCGGCCCGAGTCGTCCGTGTGGACCTCGGCGGGCGGAGGGGTCAGCAGCGCCACATCGTTGAGCGCCCACCACCACCCGACCGCCGGTGCCAGGCGCAGCAGCGGTCCGCCTTCCCCGCGGCGCACCGCCTCCACGATCAGCAGCGCGTGGTTCTGCGGCGCACGCACCGCCGCCCACACCTCGCGCCACCGCTTCCAGTGGCCGGGACGCGGCGCGTCCGCGCACGCCCGCACCGCGGCGCTCACCGCCTCCCACCGCTCCGCGGGGAACAGCGGCCGCATGCCCTCCAGCAGGCGCGCGTGCGCGGCGGCGCTGACCTGGGCGAAGAGTCCGGGGTCTCCGGGCCCCAGCGCCTCCTGCTGGAACCGTCCGGCGACCGCACCGTTGACGGCCCAGGCAGGCTCACCGACACGTCGCAGTACGGCCTGGAGGTCGGGCGCGTCCATGTCGTACGCGAGGTGGTAGGCCGAGGACACGTCCGGTAGCCGCCACCTGGGCGCGTACTCCTGGTCCTCTTCGAACTCGGAGGGCTCCTGGCGGTCGAACGTCCCGAACGCCCCTTCCAGCCGGGCCGTCGCCGCGCCCACCCACTCCTTGTGCGCGTCCGGATCTCCACCGAGGTGCTCGTGCCCGTAGAGGAGGGTCCGCGCCGCGATCGCACCCGCCAGCGGAGAGTCCAGCCAGATCACGACCTTGGGCCGCGCCCACCCCCGCTGGCCGTACACC
>NZ_SMKH01000098.1 GCF_004348515.1 Actinomadura sp. KC345
GCAGCAGCGCGGTGAAGGCGTCCCGGACGGCCTTCCGCGCCACCCCGGCACACCGAGCGTCCGGCGGCAGCACCCAACCCGCACATCCACCCCGCCGAACCACCTCCGCCGCACCACCCGACGCCTTCACCACCACGTCCACCACCCTCCGACCTGTGATCACGAAAACACCCTGAGTGATGTCCTCGCGTCGCATAGTGAGCCCCAAGGAGCGACGGTCGCAAGCGAAAGTGGAAAATTCCATCGCAGAATCCTGTCCAGCTTCACGAAATACCCGCTGGCCTCGTGGCCGACACGGCACACTCGGTACATGCCTGAACGTCGTCCCACGATCCGCGAGCGCAAGCTCGCCGCCGAACTGCGCCGCCTGCGCGAAAGATCGACCCTCCGGCTCGACCAGGTGATCGCCGAACTGCAAGGGCGGGGAAGGGGACGCTGGTCCAGCCCGAAGCTCTCCCGCATCGAGACGGCGGCCCAAGGCATCAAGACAACGGACGTCAACCAGCTATGCGACGTCTACGACGTGACCCCCGAGAGGCGGGAGGCGCTTCTCGCCCTGACCCGATCGGCACGCCAGCGCGGCTGGTGGGACGCCTACGCCGATACCATCCACACCGACTACACCGCCTACATCGAACTCGAGGCCGAGGCGAGGTCGCTCCGCTGCTACAACGCGCTCATGGTCAACGGTCTCTTGCAGACCGAGGAATACGCCCATGAGATCATCCGTGTCGGATTGATGCAGTTCGCCCCACTATCTGAGGTGGACCGGCGTGTTGAGGTCCGCCAGACCCGGCAGGGTCTCCTCGACGCCCGGGAGACCGAACCGCTCCGCGTTTGGTCGATCATCGACGAGGCGGCCCTTCGCCGCACCATCGGCGGTCCGGCGGTCATGGCCCGGCAATGCGACCACCTGCTGAAGCTGGCCGAACGCCCCAACGTGATGCTGCAGGTGCTCCCCTTCGCCGCCGGGGCCCATCCGGCCCTCACCGGCGCATTCGTCCACATGGAGTTCCCTGAACGCCATATGCCGGACATCGTCTATCTTGACGGGCTGACCAGTGCCCTCTATGTCGAGGACGACGCTCAAGTCCACACCTACTCGCTCGCGTTCAACCAGCTCGCGATGACGGCTCTCGGCGTCGAAGATTCACTCGACATGATCTCCGCACTGGCAGGACAACACCGAGATCGGCATATTGGTGCGAATGAGCACTAGCGAGGATCATCCCGTATGGCACAAGAGCTCCCGCTCAGCGCAGGGGGCGGACTGCGTCGAGGTCGCCGGGGTGACCGGGTACTGCGCCGTCCGGGACTCGAAGGATCCGGAGGGCCCCGTGCTGGCCTTCACGCGGCGGGACTGGTCCACACTCCTCGACGCCATCAGGACGGGCGCCCACGACCTTCCCTGAGCGGCACCCTCCGTTTCGTCCAAAGCCTCACGGCAGCCCACGCGGCGCAAGCCTCGGCGCTGTGGTTTGGGGCGACGCTGGGCCCCGCATGCAAAGGGACCCGCTCACCGCCACCGCGCCCCGAGGGCGCCGACCGATGGTTCCGGCTCATATCGGCTATCCTCGTCGACCCCGATGATGATCAACCATGGAGCGGGCGGCAACGGTCGCTCCCTGCGGAGGTAGGGCGGCAATGGGCGACTGGTTTCAGACGATCGTCGATGTCGAGGCGGGAGCGGAGGACGCGGACCGCCTCGCGAACGGCGTGCGGGACTGGCTGATATCCGTAGGGGTCGTCCTGGCCGAACGCACGGACTGCGTCCTGGGAATCGAGGTCGGCCATCCGCCGGGGCCCGCTGTCGGGCAGGCGCTGGAGGATCCGTCATCGGACGACGGGTGGCAGAGCCTGTGGACCAACGGCCTGGACATCAGCGTGGGACGCAGGATCTTCGACGCGGGGCAGGGCGATGTGGAGGCGGTGACCTGCCCGCACTGCATGGGGGAGATCCGTCTCGTCGACGACGGCTGGGAACTGATCGACGAGGCGTGGGCCCCGTTCAGAGAGGTTCTGACGGATTGGCCGGAAGGATACGACGGCGTCATCGCGTGCCCGTCCTGCGACCAGCCGGTGGAGCCCACCGCCTGGCGCTGGGCGGACGACTACTTCGCCTTGGGCCACCTCGGCTTCACGTTCTGGAACTGGCCGCCGCTGAAGCAGGACTTCATCGCCGAGGTCGGCCGACGGCTGGGCGGCCACCGCACCGTTCTGATGGCGGGGAAGCTCTGATCCAGGTGTCGGTCGCCGCTCGTCGTCGCACGGTTGCGGCGGGCGCGCATGATCCGGCCGAGAGTGCGTGGTGTACAGGTCCCCGGGGCCGTGTCACGATGATCGGGAGTCCGGGGACGCCGCCAGGGCGCCTCGAGATGATGAACGGAGTCGTCATGACGTCTCTTTGGCCTGCCCCCGAATCGGCAACGCCCGAACAGGAGCCCGCCTACTCGGGAGC
Source organism: Actinomadura sp. KC345 (assembly GCF_004348515.1). Lineage (GTDB taxonomy): Bacteria > Actinomycetota > Actinomycetes > Streptosporangiales > Streptosporangiaceae > Spirillospora. The sequence continues at coordinate 2,459 of NZ_SMKH01000098.1, forward strand.
GCCCGCTCCCCGGGTAACGGTCCGGGACATCGCCGCAGCCAAGTGGCGGGGCGAGAAGTGGGCCATGCTCACCGCCTACGACGCGATGACCGCGTCGGTCTTCGACCAGGCCGGGATCCCCGTGATCCTCGTCGGCGACACGATGGGCGACAACCATCTGGGATACGACTCGACCGTCCCGGTCACCCTGGAGGAGGTCGTCTTCCTCGCGTCGGCCGTCGTGCGCGGTACCAGGCGCGCTCTGATCGTCGGTGACCTGCCGTTCGGCAGCTACCAGCGGGACCCGGGCCAGGCGCTGCGCAGCGCGATGCGCCTCGTCAAGGAGGCCGGGGTCGGCGCGGTCAAGCTGGAGGGCGGGGAGCGCAGTGCGCCGCAGATCGAGCTGATGGTGGGCGCGGGCATTCCCGTCATGGCGCACATAGGGCTGACGCCCCAGTCGGTGAACACGCTCGGGCACCGGGTCCAGGGACGCGGCGAGACCGCGGCCCGGCAACTGCTCCAGGACGCCCGTGCGGTGCGGAAGGCCGGCGCGTTCGCGGTCGTCCTGGAGGCGGTACCGGGAGCGCTGGCCGCCGAGGTCACCGCTGACCTGGACATTCCCACGGTCGGCATCGGCGCGGGTCCGGACTGCGACGCCCAGGTGCTGGTGTGGACCGACGCCGCCGGGATGACCGAGGGACGCGCGCCGCGCTTCGTGAAGCGGTACGGCGACATCCGCCAGAGCCTCGGCGACGTCGCGCGCGCCTACGCCGAGGACGTCGTCACCGGCGCCTTCCCGGCACCCGAGCACACCTACGCTTGAACGGGGGGCACCCCGTCCGCCTGCCGCCCATGCGAGCGACGCACCGCCGCCGCCTTGCCCACCAAGGTCGAGGCACCGGTTCCCGAGCCAGCCGCGGTCACAAGCGGCCCCCGAGAAACGAAACAGCCATCAGGCAGACAGGCATCAAAGCTCCAAAGGTCGGCGGTGGTACCGCAGGGAAAGTCAACAGCTTTCCCGGCCCGCCAACCTCCCCCGAACGGCGGCTGAACGGTGACTCCGCTCGACGGTGCAGCCGACAGCGGCTATTGAACGATGGCCTTGTTGAAAACGGGTGGGGCGCCCAGTGCCTCGCGGTGGGATTGGGGGCGGGTGCCGTCGATGTCGAGGACGTTCAGTTCTTCGCCCAGTTCGGCTCCGATGAGGACCTGGCCGCTTCGCTCCATGAGGTCCGGGTCGCGGGCGAGGGCGTCGATGAGGCGCCCGCTGAACACCGGGGACTCCGCGCCGGCGGCGAAGGACTTGTAGCGGTCGGGGGCTCCCTCGAACAGGGCCTTGGTCCGCTCGGTTCTCAGTATGCCCATCCACAGCGAGACCACGGCGACGTTGTAGGGCTTGAAATCCACCGCCATGTCGTGGGCCATCTTGTCCACGGCCGCCTTCCCCGCGCCATAAGCGGGACCGTGCATGTAGCACTGGCCTCCGAAGGAGGACGTGTTGACGACCAAACCGGCGTTGTTCCTGATGAGCAGGGGCGCCGCATAGTAGCTGGCCACGTAGGCGGAGCGCATTCCCACGTCGAACATGTCCTGGAGGCCCAGCGACTTTTCCCAGAAGGGGCCCTTCTTGGGCAGGTCGGGGGGAATCGTGAACGCGTTGTTCACGAGGACGTCCAGCGAGCCGTGCTCACGTTCCACCTGCTTGAACAGGGCTTCGACCTGGTCGTCCTGCGAGTGGTCGCATATCACCGGGATTCCGGTGCCGCCGCGCTTGTCGATCTCTTCGGCGGTTTCGAACACCGTGCCCGGAAGGGCACTCGAACCCGTGGAGCCTGTGCGTCCGGTCACGTAGACCGTCGTCCCGGCCTCGCCCAAGGCCAAGGCGATGCCCTTTCCGGCGCCGCGGCTGGCGCCGGTGACCACCGCCACCCGGTCTGCGGTCAGGCCCATGTGCACTCTCCGAGAAATTCGAGCATCACCGCCGTGGTCTCGGCGGGCTTCTCCATCTGCATCATGTGACCGGCGTCCTTGAGCATCCGGACGTCGCGCACGTCGGCGTGGTGCCTCTCCAGCCTGCTCAGCGGGTCGGAGCCGTGCCAGCCCTCCAGGTCGGCGTCCTGTTCGCTGCCGATGAAGTAGTACGGCGCGGGATTCTTCCTTTCACCGTACGACTTGCGGTACTCCCAGGAGAGGTCCATGGCCCGGTACCAGTTCAGCCCGCCTGTGAAGCCGCTGCGACTGTAACTGGACACATAGAATTCCAGTTCGGTCTCGGTCAGCCAATTCCATGGAAGGGGCGGCGTCTCCGGCAGAGCGTCGATATAGGTCGTGCCCGGAGGCTGCTTCCAGACGTCCAGGTAGTGGTAGTCGCTGGAGAGGGCGTAGAACACCTTGCGCAGGAACTCGCGGGGGGCGGCGGCCAGGTCGCGGTCGGCGGAACCGGGTTCGCTGAAGTAATGGATGTGGTTGAAGTGCTTCTCGGCCTGGCGGGCGGCCAGCGTCAGCGGAGATTCCCTGCTCGGAGTGAAGAACGGATTCTCCAGGGCGATGACCGCCGCCACGCGTTCCGGGTGGTGGTAGGCGAGGTCGTAGGCCGAGAAAAGGCCGAAGTCCAATCCGCTGAAGACCGCCTTCTCCGCGTCGAGGTGGTCGAGCAGGCCGACGAGGTCGCCCACGATCCGGTCCACGCCGTACTCGCGGTGGTCGTCCGGGCCGGTGGTCTCGCCCATGCCGCGCATGTCGGGGGCCACGACGCGGAAGCCCGCTTCGGCGAGGGGGCCGATCTGGTGGCGCCAACTGAACCAGGTGTGGGGGAATCCGTGAAGGAGGACGACCGGCGGCCCTTCCCCCTCCTCCACGTAGTGGACGTCCAGGCCGTTGATCTTCGCGTACCGATGACTCCAGTCAGCCACGCTGCGGTCCCTTCGGCTCAGGAGTCGGCTCTCCGCCACGACTGTGCAGGACCCGCGCGGCACCGGCACCGCGCCGTCCCGGTGAGCGGGAACTCCTACGTCTCGATGTCGTCCGGGCCCCAGTGGGCGTCCATTCGGACGATCTTGCCGTCGGCGTCGAAGGTCATCACGTCGATGGCGCGGATCTTCATACCGGGGACGTCGACGGTGAAGGCCATCGCGGCCCGGTCGCCGTGGGAACCGCGGATGGGGCCGTCGAGGGTGAGCTTGGCTCCGCCGGCGATGGCGTTCGTGTAGAACTCCTCGATCGCGGCGCCGCCCGCGATCGGCGGGTTGCCGACCGGGTCCTCGATGACCGCGTCGTCGGTGTAGAGGGCGACGATGGCCTTCGGGTCACCGGCGTTGAAGGCGTCGACGTAGGCTTGGAGCGTCTGCTTCATGTGGTCCTGGGTCGGCATGGACGCAGACTAGCAAGCGATCGCTTGGTGTCCAGGTGCGTGATGATGGACGGATGGCGATCGCATCATTCATGGTTTCGCTCGGTACCCCCGTTCCCTCCTTCACGCTCCCCTCCATCGGGGGTGAGACCGTGTCGGACCGGGACTTCGCGGAAGCGTCCGCTCTGCTCGTGGTCTTCATGTCCAACCACTGCCCGTACGTACGGCGCATCGAGTCCGCGATCGGCGCCCTCACCTCGGAGTATGCGGGCAAGGGGCTCGCCACCGCCGCCGTGTGCAGCAACGACACCGCGAACTACCCGGACGACGGCGCCGATCATCTGCGGGAGCAGGCGGATCGGGCCGGGTTCGGGTTTCCCTATCTGGTGGACGAGTCCCAGAAGACCGCCCGGGGCTTCAACGCCGCCTGCACGCCGGACTTCTTCCTGTACGACCGGGAACGCAAGCTCGCCTACCGCGGCTAGTTCGACGGGGCGCGCCCCAGGAACGACGTGCCGTCCGATGGAAGCTCCCTGAGGGCGGCCGTGGACCTGGTGCTCGCCGGCGAGAACGTCCCCGAGCCGCATACCCCCAGCCTCGGCTGCGGGATCAAGTGGAAGCCCGGAAACGAGCCGGTGTGACCGGCTCTCGCGGCGATCCACCGGATGCCGCGACCACTTCACGTCCACCGATTCACAGATGGATCGTTCCAGCACCTCATCACCACCACAGTGCGTGGACGAGCGGCCATCATCTGCTAAAAGGCTTCGCTACACTCGCCAGCCATGAGATCTGTCAGAATGCATCCTGCGTTCATCTTGTTCTTTCTGATGGGCCTTATCTGTCTCCCAGCCGGGGTGATTACGACAGCGAATGGCGTTGGCCACTGTCCAGGCCCCGGCGACAGGCAGGTCACCGCACAGTGCAGCCTTGACGCACAGGGAATCCAAACCGCGGGAGTGGTCGTCGCGATCTCGGGGCTCGCGCTCATGGTGGGGGCCGTCGGCTTCCAGGTGGGCAGATCGAACGGGCAATCCCAAGCCGTGGCGGCACCGCCCCAACCCGTCTACCCGGGGGGTTCGCCGCTGCCCAACCCTCAGCAGCCACCACTGCACCCCCACCGCTGAGACCCGACCCTCCGACGGCACAGAGCACTCGCGTTCCGGTCGATCCCGGAGGCTCCGCGAAATCACACCGGCTGAATCACACCGCCTGAATCACACCGCCGGAATCACACCGCCGGAATCACACCGGCTGAATCACACCGGCTGGGCTACACCAAAGGTTTTCGCCCCTCGCGGGGGCGCGGGACGGCGGTCACCTGTACGTTCGCCCCGGTTGCAGGCCGCGTTCGGCGAAGGCCCCAGGGCTTCGAGGAGGTCGGACGGGGTCTTGCCGCGCGCTGACCCGACGATCAGTCGGTCAGGCCGTGCCTGAAGGCGTAACTGACGGCCTGGGCCCGGTCGCGGAGGTTCGCCTTGGCGAACAGGTTGTTGATATGGGTCTTGACCGTCGCCTCGGAGATGAACAGGTCTCCCGCGATCTCGGAGTTGGAGCGTCCCTGAGCGATCAGCGCGAGCACCTCCGCCTCCCGGCGGGTCAGGCCGTCGGGTGGGACGCCCTTCGGCGCACCGGCCGGGGCGCCGGGGCCCGGCCGGTGTTGCGGTTCCTCGGCGGCGACCGCATCGACGAGCCGACGCTGGATGGCGGGGTCGAGACCCGCCGCTCCCCCGCGGACGGCCTCGACGGCGCGGGCGATCTCGTCCGCGCCGGCGTCCTTGGTGAGGTAGCCGCGTGCCCCGGCGCGCAGCGCGGCGAAGATCGACTCGTCGTCGGCGTAGGTGGTGAGGACGACCACCTCCACCTCCGGGTGTGCCTGCTTGATCCGGCGGGTCGCCTCCACGCCGTCCACCCGCGGCATACGCAGGTCCATCAGGACGACGTCCGGGCCCAGTTCCGCGACCATCGCCACGGCCCGCTCGCCGTCACCGCACGACCCGGCCACGTCGAGGCCGGGCAGCAGTTCGAGCAGCAGGACCAGCCCCTCGCGCACCACGGTCTGGTCGTCGACGACCAGGATCCTCGTCTTCTCGGTCACCGCGTCCCGTCCTCCATCACACCGGCACTCTGAGGGACACACGGAAACCCTTGCCGTCCGGCCCGGTCACCAGAGTCCCATCGATCAGCTCGGCGCGCTCCCGCATCCCCACCAGCCCGTACCCGCCGCCGTCCAGTTCGACGACGGGCTCTGTGCCGCCGGTATCGGTCACTTCGAGTTCCACCTTGTCGCCGAGGTAACGCAGGGTCACGTGTGCGCGTGCGCCGGGGGCGTGTTTGCGGATGTTGGTGAGCGCCTCCTGCGCGGTGCGGACGACGGTCAGGCCCGCCTGCGGCGGGAGGTCGCGTGGTTCGCCCGTCACGTGCACGTCACAGGACCGGCCGGTACTCGCGTGGAACTCCTCGGCGAGTTCGGCGATGACCTCCGTGGGCTGCGGGATCTCGCCGCGCAGGGTGGCCAGCGCCCGCCTGGTCTCCTCCAGGCCCGAGCGGGCCAGGTTCCGCGCCCGCTCCACCCGGTCCAGGGCCTGCACGCGGTCGCCGTCCCGGGACAGCAGCAGCCGCGCCCCCTCCAGGTGGACGACCTGCGCCGACAGCGAATGGGCCAGGATGTCGTGGATCTCCCGGGCGAGGTGCGACCGTTCGGCGAGCACGGCGTTCGCGGCCTCCGCGCGGCGGGCCGCCTCCTGCGCGGCCATGCCCTGGCGGCTCGCGATGGCCCCCAGGGTGATGCCCATCGCCGCGACCAGCACCCCGAGGTCGGCGCCCTCGTCCCGGAACAGCCGGCCGATGCCGGCCGCCGCGCCGATCGTCACGGCGCCCGCGGCGAAACCCCAGATCAGCGGTAGCTGGGAGACCAGGACCCAAAGCGCGATCATGGCGACGATGAGGCTCGCGCCGAACTCGGGCTCGATGCCGTAGAACGCCAGCGAGGCCGCCACGGCGCCGGCCGTCGCCAGGATCGACGCCGGGCGCCATCGGGCATCCTCCGCCCGGGAGAGGCGCATGCCCACGGCCAGGAGGAGGATCATGAGAACGTTCAGTGCGGCGATGACCAGACCGAGCCCGTACAGCGCCGGCGGCTCCTCCGACGCGGCCAGCTTGCGCACGTAGGCGAGCAGGCCCCCGGCCACCAGGCCGCCGACCACGACGATCCTGGCGATCCGCTCCGCGCGGGACCACCGGCCGCACTTCACGGCGCCGCGCCCGCAGGCCCGAGCCCACCGTCCCGCCGCACCCGGCGACCGATGAACGGCTCCGTCCGGTCGCGTCCGCCGGGGCGGGCACGCGCTTCACGCCTGCGGGCCGGCGTGAGCACGGCGACCGGAGGCGGCGCCTTGTCCGGCATGTCCATGGCGCCGAGAGTAAACGGTCGCGGCCTCGCGCGGATCGGCTCCCGGCTGGAGTTCGCCTTCTCCACCGCCGGGTGGAGAGGGCGTGCCACGGGCCCGGTGGCTACACGTCGATGCGCTCGGCGTCGAGTTCGGAGGCGCCGGCGGTGATGAACGCGCGGCGCGGGCCCACGTCGCTGCCCATCAGCAGCTCGAAGATCTTGGCCGCCTCCTCGGCGTCCTCGATGCGGATCCGGCGCAGGATGCGGTGCCGCGGGTCCATCGTGGTCTCCGCGAGCTGGTCGGCGTCCATCTCACCGAGGCCCTTGTACCGCTGGACGGGCTCCTTCCAGCCCTGCCCCTTGCGCTCGAACTCCACCAGCTTCCGGGTGAGCTCGCCGTCGCTGTAGCAGTAGACGTACTTGTCCTGCCCCTTCTTCGGCCTCGTCAGCTCGATGCGATGCAGCGGCGGGACCGCGGCGTAGACGCGTCCCTCCTCCAGCATCGGCCGCATGTACCGGTACAGCAGGGTGAGCAGCAGAGTGCGGATGTGCGAGCCGTCGACGTCGGCGTCGGCCATCAGGATGATCCGCCCGTAGCGGGACGCATCGATGTCGAAGGTGCGGCCGGAACCGGCCCCGATCACCTGGATGATCGCGGCGCATTCGGCGTTCTTCAGCACGTCCGCGACCGACGCCTTCTGCACGTTGAGGATCTTGCCGCGGATCGGCAGCAGCGCCTGGAACTCGGAGTTGCGGGCCAGCTTGGCGGTGCCGAGCGCCGAGTCTCCCTCGACGATGAACAGCTCGCTGCGGTCGTCGGCGGTGCGGCAGTCGACGAGCTTGGCCGGAAGCGCGGAGTTCTCCAGCGCGTTCTTGCGGCGCTGGTTGTCGCGCTGGGTACGGGCGGCGATGCGGGTCTTGGCGGCGCCGACGACCTTCTCGAGGACGGCCCGCAGTGGCTGCTTCTGCCCGCGCGGCGGGTTCTCGAAGATCTGGCGCAGCTCGCGCGTGACGACCTGGGAGACGATCCGGGTCGCGGCGGAGGTGCCGAGGACCTCCTTGGTCTGCCCCTCGAACTGCGGCTCGGGCAGCCGGACGGTCACCACGGCGGTGAGGCCTTCCAGGACGTCCTCCTTGAGGACGTCCTCGTCGCCGTTCTTCAGCAGCCTGGTCGCGCGGAGCTGCTCGTTGACGACCTTCAGCACGGCGCGGTCGAAGCCGCGAACGTGGGTGCCGCCCTTGGGGGTGGCGATCACGTTGACGAACGACTTGGTGACCGTGTCGTAGCCGCTGCCCCAGCGCAGCGCGATGTCCACCTCGAGGTCGCGCTCCACGTCGGTGGGGGTCAGGTGGCCCTGGTCGTCCAGGACGGGCACGGTCTCGGTGAAGTGGCCGCGGCCGCGCAGCCGCAGGACCTCGACGATCGGCGCGTCCTTGGCGAGGTAGGTGCAGAACTCGCCGATGCCGCCGTCGAACCGGAACGTCTCGTCGAGGATCTCCTCGCCGCGCTCGTCGCGGACGTCGATGGTGAGGCCGGGGATGAGGAACGCGGTCTGGCGCATCCGGTCCAGGACGAGGGACTGCTCGACCGTGGCGTCCTTCAGGAAGATCTGCAGGTCGGGCCAGAAGCGGACACGGGTGCCGGTGACCTTCTTGGCGACCTTGCGGACCTGCCGCACGCCGGACTTCTTCTTGAACCGGGCGTTCGGGCGCCCGTCGTCGGCGAACTCGCCGGGCAGCCCGCGCCGGAAGCTGATCGCGTGGGTGTGCCCGTCGCGGTCGACCTCCACGTCCAGGCGGGCGGACAGCGCGTTCACGACGGACGCGCCGACACCGTGCAGGCCACCGGACGCCGTGTAGGACACACCGCCGAACTTGCCGCCCGCGTGCAGCCGGGTCATGACCAGCTCGACGCCGGGAAGTCCGGTCTTGGGCTCCAGGTCGACCGGGATACCGCGGCCGTTGTCGGCCACCTCGAAGGACCCGTCGGCGTGCAGCGTCACGCTGATGTGGGAGCAGTATCCGGCGAGGGCCTCGTCGACGCAGTTGTCGACGATCTCCCACAGGCAGTGTGCGAGGCCCCGGCTGTCGGTCGAGCCGACGTACATCCCGGGTCGCTTGCGCACGGCCTCCAGGCCCTCCAGCACCGATAGGTGCCGGGCGGAGTAGCCGTGCGGGTCTTCGGTGGTCGCTTCGGCGGTCGCGGCGGTCAACGTGCGTGTGCTCCTCGGGGGTAGGACGGTCGGCAGAAGGGTACCCCCGGCCGCCGACAATCCACCGGCAGGCTCGCCGCCGCGTACGTTCCGGCACGTCTGCGCGGCGGCCCTGGACGGTTGGCCAGGCTACCCGCCTCCGGGCCACCGCGGCTCCGACTTCTGGACCCGGACGTCCACCTTTGGGTGGGTGTGCGCCACCTGAGCTCTGCCTATCGTGCTCCGCATGACGCAAACGATCGAGGTCAGGGGCCTGCGGAAGCGCTATGGCGACGTGCGCGCGGTCGACGGTGTGACGTTCGGAGTCGAGGAGGGAGAGTTCTTCGGAATCCTCGGCCCGAACGGCGCCGGCAAGACGACGGCACTGGAGATCATCGAAGGGCTGAGGGAGGCCGACGAGGGGGATGTGACTGTTCTCGGGATGTCGCCGTGGCCGCGGAACTCCAGGCTGCTGCCCCGGATCGGCGTCCAGTTGCAGGCATCGGCGTTCTTCGAGCGGCTGACCGCGCGCGAGCAACTGCGGACGTTCGGCTCGCTCTACGGCGTCCCCGCGAAGAAGGCCGACGCGATGCTGGAGCTGGTCGGGCTGGACGACAAGGCCGGCGTCCGGGTCGAGAAGCTGTCAGGCGGCCAGGCGCAACGCCTGTCCATCGCCTGCGCGCTCGTCCACGACCCGGAACTCGTCTTCCTGGACGAGCCGACCGCCGCCCTGGACCCGCAGGCCCGCCGCAACCTGTGGGACGTCCTGCGGGAGATCAGCGGGCAGGGCCGCACGATCGTCCTGACGACGCACTACATGGACGAGGCGGAAGCTCTCTGCGACCGCGTCGCCATCATGGACGCCGGCCGGATCCTGGAGCTCGGCCCGCCGGCCGTACTGGTGCGCGGCCTCGACGCCCCGGCCAGGATCAGCGTGGCCAGCGGCGTCCTCGCGGTGGAGGACGCGCTGCTCCTACCGGGGGTGGACGAGGCCGCGGACGACGATGTCTCGCTGACCATCTCCACCCGCGACCCATCGGCGGTGGTCGCGGCCATGGCGGCCAAGGCGGCGCTCGACGGGGTCCAGATCCGCGGCGCGACGCTGGAGGACGTCTTCCTCGAAGTCACTGGGCGGGAGTACAGGGCATGAGCACGTACGAGAGCTTCAAGAGCTTGTCCCGGGCCATGTACCTGGGTTTCCAGCGGGACAGGGCCGCGCTGTTCTTCACCGTCCTGTTCCCCCTGATGTTCCTGGTCATCTTCGGCGGCGTCTTCAATGAGCAGACGACGTCCAAAGTGGACGTGCTGAAGATCGGCCAGGTGCCGGTGCTGGAGCAGGCCGTCGCCCAGGGCGGCGGCGAACTCGGCAAGGTCATGACGGTCGCCGAGGCGTCCGGCCGCGCCGACGCTCTGCAGCAGGTGGAGAAGGGCGACGTGGACGGTGCCGTCGAGCAGCGCGGCGGCCGGCTGATCGTCCACTACTCAGCCGCCGACCAGGTGAAGTCGGGGACGGTGCGCGGGCTGATGAACTCGGTCGTCCAGGCTGCGAACCAGGCCGACTCCGGCAGACCGCCCGCCTACTCGCTGGCCGCGCAGCGGGTGGAGGACGACTCGCTCAAGGCCATCCAGTTCTTCACCCCCGGACTGCTGGGCTGGGCGCTGGCGTCGGCGGCCGTGTTCGGCGCCTCCCAGACGCTCGTGACGTGGCGGACCAAGGGCATCCTGCGCCGCCTCCGGCTCTCTCCCGCCCCCATCCCCACCGTGTTCGCCGCACGCGTCGCGGTCAGCGTCGCCATCGCTCTCGCCCAGTTCGCACTGTTCGTGCTCGTGGCGCGGCTTCCGATGTTCGGACTCCAACTGGAGGGCGCCTGGTGGATGGCCATCCCGCTGTTGGTGGCGGGCGTCCTCTCCTTCCTCTCGATAGGGATGCTCATCGGCGCTTGGGCCAGAACGCAGGAGACCGCCAACGCCGTGACCCAGCTGATCGTCCTGCCCATGGCGTTCCTGGGCGGCTCGTTCTTCCCGCTGGAGGAGACACCGGGCTGGATGCAGACGGTTTCGTACATCTTCCCGCTGCGATACCTGAACGAGGGGATGCTCAATGTGATGAGCCGCGGCCTAGGCCCGGGGTCCGTACTCGCCGAGATGGGCATTCTGCTGGGCGTCGCCGCCGCCGGCGCGTTGCTCGCCCTTCGGCTGTTCCGATGGGACGCCGCCTGATGTGACCTCGGTCACTAATTGGGCCATTCTGCTGTGGGCGTACGAAGAACCAGGTTGGGAACGTCAGCGTCGGGTTAGATGTTGTCCTAAGTACCGACCCCGAGCATGAGGAAGGTGCCGTGACTGGAGCCCTTGCCCCAACCAAGCCGCTGACCGTCGCCGACCGATGCGACCGCTGCGGCGCTCAGGCCTACGTCCGTGCTGTCCTTGTAGGCGGCGGCGACCTTCTGTTCTGCGCCCACCACGGGCGCAAGTACTCAGAGGCGCTCCGTTCCAATGGGGCCGACATTCAGGACGAGACCGACCGGCTCACCGAAACCCCGGCGACCGCTCCGACCGACGAGCGGTAGATCCCCATATAGCAGGAGCGTAGAACGGCGGCCACCGGAGACGGTGGCCGCCGTTCACATTCCAGCCCTTCGGCTCCACTGTGGAGCCAATTGGACATGGACGACGTCACTGCGTTGCGTGGTCATATAATCACTCTCGGTATTCGACCGATGGCGCGTATCACCATTTCACCCTGATGGGCGCCTGTGAGTGACATTCTTCACGCACCGTGTCATCACCCAGCATCCGTGTCATCACCCAGCACCGCGTCTCGCGGTCGACCGCCGTTCGGAGGATCGTGCACATCCTGCTGCCGCCGTCAGAGAAGAAGGCCGCCGACGGAGACGGTCCTCCCCTCCGTCCGGCCTCGCTCAGCTTCCCCGGACTCACCCCGGTACGCGAGCGCGTCCTGGCGGCACTGAGCGAGGTGTGCCGCCGCGACGACGCACCGGACGTCCTCGGCCTTCCGGCAGGACAGGCCGAGGACGCGCTGGCCCGGAACAAGGCGATCTCCACGGCGCCCACGCTGCCGGTCGCGCGGCTCTACACCGGCGTCCTCTACGACAACCTGAACCTCGCCGACCTCGAACCGGTGGCCGCCGCCGAGCAGGTCATCGTCTTCTCGGGCCTGTGGGGCGCGCTGCGGCTCACCGACCGCGTCCCGCCCTACCGGCTGGCCATGTCCGTGTCGCTGCCGCCCGAGGGCCGTCTGGGGGCGTTGTGGCGGCCCGCGATGCGCGACGCCCTGCGGCTGGACGACGACCTGATCGTCGACATGCGCTCCGGGCCGTACGCGTCCGCCTGGAAGGCGCCCCGGCCGGCCGTGGCCGTGCGGGTGTTCCGGGAGCGGCTCGCAGGCGGCGCCGCCAAGCGGACGGTGGTGAGCCACATGGCCAAGGCGACCCGCGGGCAGATCGCGCATGACCTGCTCAAGGCCGGTGCGGCACCGCGTACTCCGGAGGAGCTCCTCAAGGCCGTCGCCGGCCTCGGCCACTCCGTGGAGCTGAACGGGACGAACCTCGACGTCATCCTGCACGACTGACAGCGCACGCGACTGACAGCGCACGGCCCGCAACTCGTCCGGGCGAGCGAACGCCGTCCAGGCAGAGGACAGGGCCCCGCCGCGCGGGCGGGGCCCTGTTCCCGTAGCTCGACCTCCGGTGGGCGGAGGTACCGATCAGTCCAGGTAGTCGCGCAGCACCTGGGACCGCGACGGGTGGCGCAGCTTCGACATGGTCTTGGACTCTATCTGCCGGATGCGCTCGCGGGTCACCCCGTAGACCTTGCCGATCTCGTCCAGGGTCTTCGGCTGGCCGTCGGTGAGGCCGAACCGCATCGACACCACGCCCGCCTCGCGCTCGCTGAGCGTGTCCAGGACGGAGTGGAGCTGCTCCTGCAGAAGCGTGAAGCTGACCGCGTCCGCCGGGACGATGGCCTCGGAGTCCTCGATGAGGTCACCGAACTCGCTGTCGCCGTCCTCGCCGAGCGGGGTGTGCAGCGAGATGGGCTCGCGCCCGTACTTCTGGACCTCGACGACCTTCTCCGGGGTCATGTCGAGTTCCTTGGCCAGCTCCTCCGGGGTGGGCTCGCGGCCCAGGTCCTGGAGCATCTGCCGCTGCACGCGCGCCAGCTTGTTGATGACCTCGACCATGTGCACCGGTATACGGATGGTGCGGGCCTGGTCGGCCATCGCGCGAGTTATGGCCTGCCTGATCCACCAGGTGGCGTACGTGGAGAACTTGTAGCCCTTGGTGTAGTCGAACTTCTCGACCGCGCGGATCAGGCCCAGGTTCCCCTCCTGGATCAGGTCCAGGAACAGCATGCCGCGCCCGGTGTAGCGCTTGGCCAGCGACACCACCAGCCGCAGGTTCGCCTCCAGCAGGTGGTTCTTCGCGCGGCGGCCGTCTTCGGCGATCCACTCGAAGTCCTCGTTGTCCTCCTCGGACATCGCGGGACCGTCGGCGGCGAGGCGCTCCTCGGCGAAGAGCCCGGCCTCGATGCGCTTGGCGAGCTCCACCTCCTGCTCGGCGTTCAGCAGGGGGACCTTGCCGATCTGCTTGAGGTAGTCCTTGACCGGGTCGGCGGTGGCGCCGGCGGCCGCGATCTGCTGGGCGGGCGCGTCCTCGTCGTCGTCGCCGAGCGTGAACCCCTCCTCCTCGGAGGCGGGGGTGCCCTCGGCGGCCTGCTTGCCCGCGGGGACGACCTTGGCCGCGGGCGCGCTCTGGGCCTCGTCGTCCTCGATCTCGGGCGCCTCCTCGGGCTCGGCGGCGGCCTCGTCGGCGAGTTCGACGTCCAGCACGGTCAGGTCGTCGAGCTCGACGTCGCTCTCGTCGTCGACCTCGGCCTCGGGGTCGTCGACCTTCTTGACGGGCTTGACGGGCGCGGCCTCGGCCGCCTGCACGGCGCCCTTCTTGGCCGGGGCGCCCTTCTTGGACCTGGCGCCCTTGGCGGGCGCGGCCTTCTTCGGCGGCGCGGGCTTCGGCGCGGGGACGGCCTCCGGGCGCTGCTCGGCGGCGGCCTCCTCGGGCTCCGCGTCGTCGCCGACGACGGCGGTCACCGTGTCGGGCTGCTCCTTGGCCGCCGCGGCGGTCCTGGGCCTGCGCGCCGGAGGCGTCCCGCGCTTGCGCGGACGCTTGGGCGCCGCGGAGTCGGCAGCGCTCACCATGACGGTCACACCCTCCTTGCTGAGGCTCCGCAGAATGCTGGAGGCCTTCGACACGGGGATGTCGGCCTCCTCGAACGTACGTCGTACGTCGTCGGCTTCGAGGTAACCCTGGGACCGTCCACGCTCGATCAGTTGCGCGATGACGTGATCGTGCAGATCTGACGCTTTCGAGGTCGAGCTAGCAGGCGACACAAATACCTCTCGAACGAACGTGTGGCTTGGTTGACCCAAGTGCCCTGACGGGCCCGGCCTCACACTGGGTGGGACCACACACAGAGGACCTCCCGGTGCGGGACCGCAGCGTACCCGCTATCTCTGGGTCAAGCATTCTGGCACTGCTGCGCGTTCCGCCTGTGAAGTCCTACCCGGTAACTCTCCACCTTAGAGGGCGCGGGACGGTCCTTCGTACGTACCAGGCCGTCTTCGCGCGGGCTCCGGCGGCCTTCAGTCGGGTTTGGGCGGGACGTGCAGGGCAAGCACGGTCACATCGTCTACCTGCTCATACCCGGCAAGCATCCGATCGACCAGGAAGTCGACGAGTCTTTCGGGATCTCCTACCACTTCAGGTGGGGCGTCCGCCGCCACGGCGACAAGCTCTTCCAGCCCGGCGTCCACCCCACGCCTACGGTTCTCCACCAGTCCATCGGAATAGAACACCACAGTGTTGCCGGTATCGATGGAAAAACTTGTCTGCTGGCGCTGACTCGGCCATCCGAGGGGAGTCCCGGGCTCCCGCGTGCTGACGCGCGCGGGCGTGTCCGGCGAGATCAGCAGGGGCGGCGGGTGCCCCGCGTTGCTGAAGGCGCCCTTCCCGGTCTCGGGGTCGATGACCGCGTACGCGACCGTGGTGAACTGCTCCTCGTCCTCGGTGGCGCTGAACAGCCGGTCAAGGCCGGCCAGGACGGCGGCAGGACGCGGATCGTTCAGCGCGAGGGCGCGCAGGGCGTTGCGGACGCGTCCCATTCCGGCCGCGGCCAGGACGCCCTTGCCCATGACGTCACCGACGGCGACGGCGAGCCGGTCGTCGGCCAGGCGGAACACGTCGTACCAGTCGCCGCCGACCTGGACGTGGCGGGTCGCCGGGTTGTAGCGGGCCGCCAGCACCATCCCGGGCAGCTGCGGTAGATCGCTCGGCAGGAGGCTGCGCTGGAGCTCCTCGGCGGTCCGGTGCTCGCGCTCGAACAGCAGCGCGCGTTCGACCGCCAGGGCGCACTGGCCGGCGAGCGCCTCCAGGAAGACCCGCTCCTCCTCGGTGATCTCCCTGGGACGGGTGAACGAGAAGCGGAGCGCGCCGATGGGGGCCCCTGCCGCCAGGAGCGGGAGGCCCACCCAGGCGCGCTCTTCGGTGTGCTGGGCGAACAGGTCCCTCTCACCGTGGCCGAGCTGCAGGCGCAGGCTGTCGGGATGCTCGGCCAGGAACGGCCGGCTCTCGCGCACCGCCACCGACATCACGGTTTGGTCACTGACCTTGATATCGTCCCGGGAGACGGGACCGCTCTCGCCTTCGGCGCCCGGCTGGGACGGCGCCACGATGCTGAGGCGCAGCTTGTCGTCGTCCAGCAGCGCCACCGCCGAGTAGTCGGCGCCGATGGCCGACCGCCCCACCTCGGTGATGACCTGGACGACCTGGGAGACGGTCAGGGCCTCGGCGAGCATCGATGTGGCCTGCTGGAGGCGCGCCGTCCGCAGCGCCGCCGCCGACAGCTGCTCGGTCAGCCGCCCGCGCATCTCCTCTGCCTCGCGCTGCCCGGTGACGTCGGTGTTGGCGCCGACCCACTCGATGACCGCGTCGCCCTGCCAGATCGGCACGGCCCTCACGTCGAAGTGCCGGTACGTGCCGCTCTTGGTGCGGATCCTGTAGTTGGTCTCGAAGACCCGGTTCTCCTCGACGCAGTCCTGCCAGGCGGCCTCGATGCGGGGCCGGTCCTCGGGGTGGACGACCGACAGCCAGCCGCCGACCGCGTAGTCGTCCGGCGTCTGGCCGGTGATCGCGCGCCATTCGGGCGCGTCGTCGATCACGCCGCCCGCCGGGGCCGCGACCCACACCACCTGGGCGCTGGCCTCCACGAGCGAGCGGTAGCGCTGCTCCTTGCGGCGGATGACCTCCTCGGCCCTGCGCCGCTCGGTCACGTCCAGCGCCGTCAGGACGACGCCCGGCCGCTCGCCCTCGCCGCCCCTGGCGGGAAGCCAGGTGCAGGCCAGAATCCGCTCCTCGACCGCCGTGGCCACCCCTGCGGCGTCCCCGGACGCGTCCGGGGCGTCGGATGCACCGGGCGGCTCACCGGCCGGTACGACGAGATCGAAGTCGGTCAGCGGGCGGTCCTCGGCGATCACCTTCCGCAGGGCCGCCTCGAACGCCGTCGCCAGCGCCTCGGGCAGCACCTCGGCAGGTCTGCGCTTCTGCAGTTCGCGCACAGGGACGCCCAGAAGCGCCGCGAGCGCGTCGTTGGCCCTGCGGCACCGCAGATCACGATCGAAGAACGCCAGCCCGCCGGGCGCTTCCGTCAGCAAGGTCGCGTACAGCGCGGCGTCGGACGCATCCATGGGCTGCCCCTCCACCCCTGAGACGCGAGGATGCGGAACGGACGTCTCGGTGCTCATGGACAACACCTCCGCCCCAGAGGGTCCCGTACCGCGCGGCAAGTTTTCATCACTATGAGTGAATGGGAGCAGGCTAGCGCCCCCACCTCCATCACAACACCGGTCGGAGTCAGGTATTCATCATCCCGATGGTTCGCCGAGTACGGAACCCCTGATGAACATCCTCGTTCCCTTCGGTCCCAGACGAACCCGTCGGATTCGGACATCGTCCCGGAGGCCGCGGGAGGCGGTCCGCCCGGACGGCGAGTAGGAGATGCTACGACGCCGGGGCGTCACGCGGCGTCAACCCGGCACATTCGGCGAGTTGGCGCGGTTTCGGCGTGTTCCTATTCGACTTCGACGTTCTCACTTGGCGGCGTTCTCACTTGGCGGCGTTCTCACTTGGCGGCCTTGGCGGCGGCCTTCTGCTCCTGCTTGAAGGCCCGGACCTGGGCCAGGGACTCGGGGCCGGTGATGTCGGCCACCGAGCGGTGGGAGCCTTCCTCGCCGTAGGCACCGGCCGCCTCGCGCCAGCCCTCTGGCCGGACGCCGTACTGCTTGCCCAGGAGCGCAAGGAAGATCTGCGCCTTCTGCTTGCCGAACCCTGGGAGGCCGTTCAGGCGCTTGAACACGTCCTTTCCGGTGTCCACGCCCTGCCATACCTTCTCGGCGTCCCCGTCGTAGTTGTCCACGAGGAACTGGCACAGCTGCTGCACCCGCTTGGCCATCGACCCCGGGTAGCGGTGGACGGCCGGCTTCTCCGACAGCAGCGCCGCGAACCGCTCGGGGTCGTGCGCGGCGATCTCGTGCGCGTCCAGGTCGTCGGTGCCGAGCCGCTGGGCGATGGTGTAGGGGCCGGAGAACGCCCACTCCATCGGAATCTGCTGGTCGAGAAGCATGCCCACCAGGGCGGCCAGCGGGCTGCGTCCGAGCAGCTCGTTGGCTTCCGGACGCTGTGCGAGGTGAACCTTCGTGGCCATGGGCCCCAGCTTAAGGCCGGCCCGAATCTGTCCGAAGTCTTACGTGAGTGGGCGAACCCTGGCGGGGCCGATGCCGCGGTGTTCGAATGAGGGCGTGAACGAAGAGGAGCGAGAAGAGGGCAGTCCCGTAGGGCGGCGGGTGGTGCTCGGGATGCTCGGCCTCGGCGTGGCGGGGGTCGCCGTGGGAGCGTCCGTACAGGACAGGGTGAGTCGCGCTCTGGCGCCGGTGGGGCCGGTCGGCGACGTCCTGCCGGCCGCGGGGGGTTTTCGGTACTACTCCGTCACCGGGAGCGTGAAGCGGCGCGACGCCGCCACTCATCGCGTGACCGTCGGCGGTCTCGTCGACAAGCCCCAGGCCTTCGCCATGGCTGATCTGGCACGGCTTCCGCAAACAAGGCTGGAGCGGGACTTCCAGTGCGTCACCGGCTGGCGGGTGCCCGACGTGGAGTGGGTCGGGGTTGCGCTGCCCGACCTGCTGGACGCGGTCGGAGTGTCGCCCAAGGCGCGTGCCG
Source organism: Actinomadura sp. KC345 (assembly GCF_004348515.1). Taxonomy (GTDB): domain Bacteria; phylum Actinomycetota; class Actinomycetes; order Streptosporangiales; family Streptosporangiaceae; genus Spirillospora. The sequence goes on from NZ_SMKH01000098.1 coordinate 20,657, forward strand.
TGACGTTCACGTCGTTCGACGAGGTCTACACGGAGTCGCTGACCCTGGAACAGGCACGCCGCCGGGACGTCCTTGTCGCGACGCAGATGGAAGGCAGGCCGGTCACGCACGATCACGGCGGGCCGACGCGGCTTTACGTGGCGCCCATGTACGGCTACAAGTCGTTGAAATGGCTCGGCGGCATAAACCTCACCGAGGAGCTCGTCCCCGGCTACTGGGAGAACCGCGGATACGACGTGCACGCCTGGGTCGGGCGGTCGAACGGGCGTGACGATGCCCCAACATGAGACGCCGCCCCAACATGACGCGCCCGTGCACGACCCTGTCGTGCCATCCGGGCCGGTCTGGCTGGAGCGCTTCACCCGGGCCGAGCGTTCGATCCACCATGTGACCGCGCTGCTGATGCTGATCTGCCTGGTGACCGCGGCGCTGTTGTACCTGCCCATGCTGGCGACGCTGGTCGGCTACCGGGAGACGGTCAAGACCGTCCACGTGTGGTGCGGGTTCGCGCTGCCCGTCCCGATCGTGCTGGGTCTGGTGTCTCGTGCTTTCAGGGCCGATCTCCGGCGGCTGAACAGATTCGCCCCGCACGACTGGGCGTGGCTCAAGAACGGCAACCGCCGGGTCGTAGACCGTGGGCGCGGGATCTTCCCCGTCGGCAAGTTCAACGCGGGACAGAAGCTGAACGCGGCGTTCACCGCGGGCGCGATCCTCATCATGCTCGGCACCGGCGAGATCATGACCTTCCCCGGCCCCTGGCCGGACCGCTGGCGGACGGGCGCGACATTCGTCCACGACTGGCTCTTCCTCGTCGTCGTCGTGGTGACGGCGGGGCACCTGTGGCAGGCGTTCCGGGACCGCGGCGCGCTCCAGGGCATGCTGACGGGACGGGTCGACCTCGACTGGGCGGAACGCCACCACGCGGGCTGGGCGGACGCCTGGCGGCGGTCACGCCCCGCCGGCCGTAGATCGTCCGGCGAAACGCGCAACGCGGAGGTCAGGGCGGTGGACGGCCTCCCGGGCGAGGACTCCGGAGAAGGCGGCTCAGAATTTGCGAAACGACGCCCCGGTATGTCTTGACTCTCCCCCCAAAAGCGCTGGAATGGGACATCGAGGCTGGGTTCGGACGGAGGCTCTCAAGCCCGGGCCGGTCCGTCCACGCTCCGCCTCGGCCGGCGGCGTCCCCGTCCGCCGGAACCCGTGCGCGGAGGTGTTCGCAGATGCCTGCATTGGCCGATCACCGGAGCAAGACTCGCAACACGCTCACACAACGGCTTTGCGACGAGTTCGCGACGTTCCCCCTGGATGCGGTGTACCGGTGCGTGGCCGACGTCCAGGCGCGCATGGCCCACCTGGGTCTCGACGCCACCCCCGCCAGAGTCGAGCGGATGGCGCGCGAGCACCTGACCGGAATCCTGAAATCGGAGCCGCCCTCCGGGCGCGCTCCGGCGGAAGGGGTGGACGGCTGACCCTCGTCTTCGGGCGTCTCCGGGACATCGGCCGCGCCGGATCTGAGAGGCTAGAAGCGTGAGTCCCCGCAGCCGCCACCGCTCCTCCGGGGACCCGGGCCGGGAGGGATCCAATCCCCCGGACGAGGTCTCGGCGATTTTCGACGGAATGCTGCAGCACGCCCGCGAACTGCTGGCGGTGCGCAGCCCCCTGGACGCCGAGCTCATCGTCAGCGAGATCCTCGGCGCCTGGTGGGGGCACCGGGTCCCGGACGGCGACGTCGAGGAGGTCATCGGCGAGGCCCTCATCGACTACGCCGGATCCGCCGGAACCCCGGCCGCGCTGGCGCTGCTCACCGGCATCGCCTACATGGGGACCGCGCGGCAGGCGGCCAAGGCCGAGCGGGCGGCGCTCCGGCTGATGGGGAACGGGGTCGCCAGGCCGGGATGGGCCGATCGCGTGGGAATGGTCGCCCCAGAGGGCTGCTACGTGTCCAGAGACGTCTTCGGCGACCAGGACTCGGTCGTCTGCACCTACAGCTACGGCGGGGCCGAGCGGCACGCCCTGGTGATCCTGGTCGACCGCAACAAGGCCGGGGCCGTCCAGCCCGCGGTCGGCCCGTTCGCCCCCGCCGCGCGCGCCGGGCACCCGCCGACGAGCGGGATGGTCAGGGACGCGTGGGTCTCGTCCCGGGTCGACAAGCTCCTCGACCACTGCCGCGGCGAAGGCCGCGACAACCCGCTCATGCGGTTCGAACAGCTCGACCCGCGCGACACCAAGGCGCTGCTGCAGAGCGCCCTGGACCTGACGGACGGCACCGACGCGCCGCCGGTGAACGAGAACTTCGGCTCGTACCACGCCTTCGTCCGTGCGCGGGTGGGCATCCTCCCCCCGGGCGGGCGGCTTCCCCAGCCGCCGGTGTACGGGCCGGACAGGCGGGCGACGATCGCGGCCCGGTTCCTCGCCTCGGACGAGGCGGAGGAGCTGTCGGACCGCTCGGCCGCCAGCCGGTGCGTCGACCGGATCATCGACTACGGCTGCACGCACGACTTCGGCCGGCCGCTGCGCGTCAGCCCGGTCAAGTGCGAGATGTTCCTGCTCGACTGGCTTCCGCGGAAGGTTCTGCTGTCCCCCACGGAGCAGGAGGCCGTCCCCCACGTGCTCGCCGCGTGGGTGCGGTGGGCGGGCAAGCGCACGGGGCTCCCCGAGGAAGGCGTCAGGGCGACCCTGGACGCCCTCTGGGACGCCACCGCGAAGTTCGCCGAGGCTTACCGCGACCCGTCCGCATTCGGCCTCGACCGCGAGCTGGTCGACCGGCTGCTGCCCGACGGCGACCTGGAGGCCCTGCCCCGCCGGGCGTTCGCCCTGCCGTTCCTGTCGGGCACCCACCGGCGGTCCGGACGCCACGGCTTCGTCGACCTGTCGGCCTTGAACCCGGCCGACCCCGACGACCGCCGCGTCATCCTGGAGTTCGAGCATCCAGGGGCCGACGAGGAGCACATCGAGGCACACGAACGCCTCACCGAGCGGCTGTGGGACGGTGAGCCCCCGCAGCTCTGGGAGACCGCCCAATCACTGCTCGACGTCGGCTACGAACGCCACGAGATCCTGCATAGACTCATCGACATTCTCGATCGTTCCGGGGACGATCCAGAGGCCCTCCTGGAGGCCCTGCGTGTGCTTCGTCACGAACCCCCACCCGAGTGAACTCCCGGTTTGCGCGCGGCGTCCCCGGCGACAATCATCGGTCTCGGGCATGGTCTCGCGGGGCCCGGAGACCGGCCCCCGGTCGTAGGGAGTGATCTTGTTGGAGTGGTCCGAGTTCGCCCGGCGGCTGGGACGTGAGCTGGCCGGGCTCGAACGGGACACGATCCTCATCGTGCGTGAGCGCGATGAGAGCCGCCACTACGTCCAGGCCATGCGTGAGCCCGACCGGCTCTACGCCGAGGCCGTCAGCAACAACTTCCTCGAAGGGCCGCTGCTGCTCACGCTGGCCGACGAGGAGGTCATGAGCGATGCGGGCTGGCGCCCGCCCGCCGATCCGGCCCCGCGCAACTGGTGGACGGAGCTGCCGGAGTTCGGCGTGCCCGGCGGGATGCAGGCGGTGACCGACGGCGACTTCTCCCGGCTGGCCGACGTGATGGTCACCGCGCTGCGCGACGTCCAGGGCGTGCGGCGGCCGTCGGATCTGGTGTACGAGTCGTTCCACCGGCACGGCACCGGCCTCATCGAGCTGTCCGGCTTCGGCATCGAGGTCGCCGACCCGTCGCGGGTCAACAAGCGCCGTGGCGCGCCGGGCGAGGCCCCGGGACCGCTCGCGGACCCGGCCGGGAGCGGGACGCCGCCGCACCGCCCGTCCCCCGTGGCCGCCGATCTCGAACCCCGCCTGACCGAGGCCAAGGCCAACGGCGACAACACCACGTACTTCCGGCTTCTGGCGGACGCCGACCTGGTGGTCCCGGCGAGCGCGCCCGCCGTGGAGGATCCCGACCGCGCCGAGTTCCCCACCATCACCGTCGGCAGAGACACCTACGTCACGGTGTTCACCTCACCCGGCGCCCTGGCCCATACCGGTGACAGGCAACCCGGCCTCTACCGGCGCACCTCGTTCGCGCAGCTGGCCTCCGGCTGGCCGGATCCCGCATGGCGCCTCGCGATCAACTGGGGCCTGCCGAGCGAAGTCCTCCTGGACTCGTCCGTCATTCCCCGCCTGCACGGAGCTCCGGACGCGACACCGCCCGCCGAGCAGGACGTTTCCAACCCGTACGGAACGGTCGACCCCAACGCGCTCTCTGGGCCCAATCCGGTCGCCGGTGGCTCGACCCCCGCCGCCAATGGTTCCGCCGCAGGCGCCGGTGGTGCCCAGGACGATTCGCATACGGCGGTCGACCCGTACACGACGGCCGACCTGCGAGCGGCACTCGAAGTCGGAACGGCCGCGGAACCCGTGGCGGGGACGAAGCCCGCCGAGCCCCGGACCCCCGAACCC
>NZ_SMKH01000099.1 GCF_004348515.1 Actinomadura sp. KC345
GCGGCGGGGCAGGGCGAGGTGGGGCGCATGAATTCGCATACAGGGGTCGGCCAGGAAGGCGATGCAGTGGTCGCGGTAGCCGGGTTGCTCACGGGGAAGCCGCGCCGTAGGTGGCGCGTCTCAGGTACGACAGATGGGAACGATCATGAAGGATCCGCTTGCACGGCTCGACGAACGCTTCAGTGACCCCGACGCCCGGCCGGTGCCTTGGGCGGCCACCGCGGAGGTGCTGGAATCCGCGCAGCTGTTCTGGATCACGACCGTGCGCTCCGATGGGCGGCCTCACGTCACGCCCCTCGTCGGAGTGTGGCTCGACCAGGTGCTCCACTTCACCACGGGCCGCGAAGAGCAGAAGGCCCTGAACCTCAACGGCAACCCGCAGGTGGCGCTGATCACCGGCTGCAACCGGTGGGACGAGGGCCTCGACGTGATCGTCGAGGGCGTGGCGGAACGCGTCACCACGCACACCGACCTCGAACGGCTCGCCGTCGCCTGGGAGGGAAAGTGGGACGGCCAGTGGCGGTTCCAGGCGATCGACGGCGGATTCGCCCACGCCGAAGGCGGTGAAGCGCTCGTCTTCGCGGTACGGCCGTCCAAGATTCTCGCCTTCAGCAAGGGCACCTTCGGTCAGACCCGCTACATCCCCGCCACCTGACCCCGCCGGTTGACCCCCGCCGGGCCTAGGAGGCGTCCGCGCGTCTCCGGTTGGAAAGGCGGGAGTGTCGTGGAGGCGGTGGTCCCTTCATCGTCGCGTCAGTTGGGTGTGGCCAGGGTCAGGGGCAGGACTTGACGGGCGCCGGACTCCTTGAGGAGGCGGGTGGCCACGGTCATCGTCCAGCCCGTCTCCACGCGGTCGTCCACCAGGAGGACGGGGCCGGGGTTCCCGGAGACGGCCGCCGCCAGGTCGTCGGGGACCGTCAGGCCGTGCCAGACGGAGCGGAGGCGCTGGGCGCTGTTGTGGCGGCGCGGGGCCGGGTCGCCGAGGGGAACGAGTTCGCCCAGGTAGGACAGGCGGCCGATCTCGGCGATGCGGTGGCCGAAGCTGCCGACCAGGCGCGGCCGGGAGCGGGAGCCGATCGTGACGACGCCGGTGGGCCGGGCGGGCCAGTCCCAGGCGGCGAGGACCTTGACGACGGCGTCCACCAGGTCGGCGGGGACGTCGGTGTCGTCGCCGGCGAACAGGTCGCGCAGGCGGTTGCCCCAGCCGATGTCGGTGAGGCGGCCCAGGGCGCGGCCTGTCTCGGCCTGGAGGTCGGGCTTGATGCGGCCGGAGACGCCCAGGTCGTCCTTGACGCCGGTGGGCCACATGCGGCGGGGGGCCAGGTCGACGCCGGGGCGGTGGAGGCGTTCACGGGCCCGCGTCGCGCCCTCCTGGGAGACGTCGGCGGGCCAGTGGCGGCCCGTGCAGTTGTCGCAGCGGCCGCAGGGGGCGGCGGCGGGGTCGTCCAGCTGGCGGCGCAGGTACTCCTCCCGGCAGGTCGTGGTGGATATGTAGTCCAGCATCGCCTGCTGCTCCCGGCGGCGTTCGGCGGTGACGCGTTCGTAGCGTTCCCGGTCGTAGGCCCAGGGGCGGCCGGTGGCCGTCCAGCCGCCCTTGACGCGGCGTGCGGCGCCGTCCACGTCGAGGACCTTGAGCATCATCTCGAGGCGGGCGCGGTTGAGGTCCACCAGTGGTTCCAGGGCGCCGGTGGACAGCGGGCGGTCCGCGGTCTCCAGGACGTCGAGGGTCTGGCGGACGACGGGTTCGGACGGGAACGCGAGGCCGGCGAAGTAGGCCCAGATGTCGCGGTCCTCCCGGCCGGGCAGGAGGATCACCTCGGCGCGGTCGACGCCGCGGCCGGCGCGCCCGATCTGCTGGTAGTAGGCGACCGGGGACTGCGGGGCGCCCACATGGACGATGAAACCGAGGTCGGGCTTGTCGAAGCCCATGCCGAGGGCGCTGGTGGCGACGAGGGCCTTGAGCTTGTTGTCCTGGAGGTCCTGCTCGGCCTGGAGCCGCTCGGCCTGCTCCGTCTGCCCCGAGTAGGCGGCGACCTCGTGGCCCCGGTCGCGCAGGTAGCCGGTGATCTCGTGGGCGGCGGCGACGGTGAGCGTGTAGATGATCCCCGAGCCGGGCAGGTCGGCGAGGTGCTCCCCCAGCCAGGCGATGCGCTGCTCCGCGGTGGGCGGCGTGACGACGGCGAGGTGGAGCGACTCGCGTTCGAGGGGGCCGCGCAGGACGAGGGCGTCGTCGCCGGCGAGCTGCTCGGCGACGTCCTGGGTGACGCGGGCGTTGGCCGTCGCCGTGGTGGCCAGGACCGGGATGCCGGGCGGCAGCTCCGCGAGCAGGGTGCGCAGCCTCCGGTAGTCGGGGCGGAAGTCGTGGCCCCAGTCGGAGATGCAGTGCGCCTCGTCGACGACGACCAGCCCGGCCCCGGCGGCCAGCTTGGGCAGGACGAGATCGCGGAAGTCGGGGTTGTTGAGCCGCTCGGGGCTGACGAGCAGGACGTCGACCTCGCCCTTCTCGACCTCGGCGAAGACCTGCTCCCAGTCGCCGGTGTTGGACGAGTTGATCGTGCGGGCGCGGATGCCGGCCCGGTCGGCGGCCTCGATCTGGTTGCGCATCAGCGCCAGCAGCGGCGAGACGATCACGGTGGGGCCGGCGCCGCGCTCGCGGAGCAGCCGGGTGGCCACGAAGTAGACGGCGGACTTGCCCCAGCCCGTGCGCTGGACGACCAGGGCCCGCCGCCGCTCGACGACCAGGGCGCCGATCGCCGTCCACTGGTCGTCGCGGAGCCGCGCGTGGTCGCCCGCGAGGGCGCCCAGGCAGCGCTCGGCCTCGTCCCGCAGTCCGTCTGAAGTGCTCATGCGTCCCTTGGTACCAGCGGCCCGGAAGCGCTCGCACCAGAATCACGTTCTGTGGACAACGCGAGCCGGGGTGCCGTGGATTGGGGACTCCACCCCCACGGGTAGCCTCCAGTCAAGATCGGTTCGTACGGGGAAGGGGCGCGAGCGGGGGAATGGGCGCGGCGGAGCGCGTGCTGGGGCCGGAAGCGGCGCAACGTCTGCGGGACTCTTCCGCGGCGCAGCGGCTGCGGCGGACCTGGCAGGTCCTGATGGACTCCTCCACGCCGGAACCGCCCGAGGAGGAACCCACCGAGGTCGTCGACCCGCGGGCGATCGACCTCGTCCTGCGCGTCGGTGAGCTTCTCCTGGCGAGCGGCGAGACGACCGAGCGGGTGAACGAGGCCATGCTGGGCCTGGCCGTCGCCTACGAGATGCCGCGCTGCGAGGTCGCGGTCACACTGACCAGCCTCATGGTGTCGGCCCACCCGGGGAAGGGCGCGCCGCCGATGACGGGCTCGCGTGCCATCAGGCGCCGCACCCCTGCCTACTGGCGGCTCACCGCGCTGCACAAGCTCGTCCAGGACGCCTCCATCGGCATGCTGGAGCTGGAAGACGCCCACACGAGGCTCGCGGAGATCAAGAGGGGCCGCGCCCCGTACCCGGCCTGGCTGCTGGTCGCGTCGCTCGGGCTCGTGAGCGCCTCGGGCAGTGTGCTGGCCGGTGGCGGGCCGCTCGTGGCGGTCACCGCGCTCGTCGCCACCCTGCTCGGCGAGCGCACCGGCGCCGTCCTGGCGCGCCGCGGCATCGCGGAGTTCTTCCAGCTGTCGGTCGCCGCCGCGATCGGTGCCGCGGCCGCGGCGCTCGTGGTGTCGCTGGGCGAGCCCGGCCAGGCGGCCGCGATCGTCACGGGCGCGATCCTGGCGCTGCTGCCGGGACGGCCGCTCGTGGCGAGCATCCAGGACGGCATCACCGGCGACCTGGTCAGCGCCGGAGCGCGGGTGCTGGAGGTCTTCTTCATCATCGCGGCGCTCGTCGCGGGGCTCGGCGCGGTCGTCTACATCGCGGTCAGCCTGGGCGCGCCGATCGACGTCAGCCATCTGCCCGCGGCACCGGCGGAGCTGGAGCCGGTCGCGGTCATCGCCGCCGCCGCGATCTCGCTCACCTTCGCCATATCCCTCGCCGCGCCCAGGGACGTGCTGATCGCGGCGGCCCTGGGCGGCGCCCTGATCTGGGTGCTGTACGTCCTCGCGCGTCAGTGGGGGCTCCCGCCCGTCCTGGCCGCGGCCATGGCCGCGACCGTGGTCGGCCTGGCCGCGAACTGGCTCGCCCGCAGGCAGGGGCAGCCCGTCATGCCGTACGTGGTGCCGGCCATCGGTCCCCTCCTGCCCGGAACCGCGCTCTACAGGGGGATGGTGGAGCTCAACACCGGATCACCGGACACGGGCGTGCTCAGCCTCATCGGCGCGGTGTCGGTGGCCCTCGCGCTGGGCGCCGGCGTCAACCTCGGCGGCGAACTCGTCCGGGCGTTCCAGCACGTCGGGCTGAGCGCGTCCGGGCGCTGGGCACGTCCCGCGGCCCGCCGGACCCGCGGCTTCTAGCCCGCGGGGAGCACCGCCGGAGCCGTTCTGTCGGTGGCGGACGTTACGTTCGCCGCATGTACCGACAGGGAGACGTCCTGATCCTGCCCGTGGCCGAGGACGCGGTTCCGCCGTCCGTGCGCGGCCTGCCGCCCGCTCCCAGGGACGGCCGGGGACGCATGGTCCTCGCGCTCGGTGAGGCCACCGGGCACGCGCACGCGCTGTCCGCGCCCGGCGCGCTGCTGCGCGTCCCCGATCCGCTCACGCCGGACCATCTGCACCTGCCGTCCGGCGGCCGGCTGGTGCACGAGGAGCACGCGGCGATCACGCTGCCCAAGGGCTGGTACCGGGTGATCCGCCAGCGCGAGTACGTGCCCGGCGCCGTCCGCGTCGTGGCCGACTGAGGGGGACGGGATGCTCACCGGGACAGTGCGCGAGACCCACTACGTGGTCGCCGACTGGCAGTCGGCGGCGTTCGCCACGGGCCCCGCCGACCGCGACCGGGCCGAGGCCGGAGTGGCCGCCGCCTACGCGGCAGTCGGTCTGGACGCCCCCGAACGGTACGTGTGGATGCCCTCCCCCGCGCGCGGGGCCGTAGCGGCGGCCGTGCTGGCGCGGCGCGGCGACGCGGGGGCGAGCGTCCTGAACGAGGTGCGGACGCGCCCGTGGGAGGCCGAGCGCACCGCGGCCTGCTCCGAACAGGGGCCGGAGCAGTGGCCGCGGCTGTGGGCCGAGACGGGCGGCCTGCTGTGGAACCAGGTGCAGGCCCTGATCACGCGCGTGCGCGGCGCCATCGGCGGCCTGGCCTCGGACGGCGATCCGCCGTCGGCGCGGGCGGAGGGCGCGGCGTCCGTGCTGCGGGGCGCGACGCTCGACGCGGTCCTCGGCCAGCACGACGCGCCGTGGCTGGCGCTGTTCGAGGCGCTCGGGCGGCTGGACGGCCCCCTCGCCGGCCTCGCCGAGGCGGCGCGCTCCACCGGCTGGTGGTGGCCGTACGAGCGGCTCGCCATCATGTCGGAGCGCCCCTGCGAGCTGCACCGCGACGAGCCCGGGCGGCTCCACCGCGGCGACGGGCCGGCCCTCGCCTATCCGGACGGGTTCGCCCTGCACGCCTGGCGCGGCATGCCGATCCCGGCCGATTTCGTCGCGTCCCTGACCGGTCTGACGGCCGAGCGCATCTCCGCGGAGGAGAACGCCGAGCTGCGCCGGGTGATGCTGGAGATCTTCGGCTACGACCGCTACCTGGCCGAGACCGGTGCGCGCCCCCTGCACCGGGACGAGACCGGTGTCCTGTGGTCGATCGACCTGCCCGGCGACGAGCCCGTCGTGATGGTGGAGGTGGTCAACTCGACGCCCGAACCGGACGGGACGTACCGCACCTACTACCTGCGCGTCCCGCCGAGCACCCGCACGGCGCGCGAGGGCGTCGCCTGGACGTTCGGTGTGGACGAGGCCGACTACCGCCCCGAGAAGCAGACCTGAGCCTGCGGACGACCGGGGTCATCCCGGTCGGCGGGCGTCCCTTGACGGCACTTCCCCAGCCAAGGGACGCCCGCCCAGCTCCCGTCACGAGGTCGTCGTCTGCGCCCAGGTGACCTTCCCGCCGCCGGTGGAGCGCCACCCCCACGAATGCGACAGCGCGCCGACGAGCATCAGGCCGCGGCCTCCCTCGGCCTGGAGGTCGGGGATGGGCGCGGCGGGGCCCTGCGGGTTGTCGTCCCATACCTCCACCACGACGGTCTTGTCGTCGGGCAGGTACAGGACGAGCGTGACCGTGTTCGCGTGGCGGATCGCGTTGGTGACCAGTTCGCTGGTGATGAGTTCCAGGTCACCGTTGACGTCCCGGCGGTCCCAGTCCTCCAGAGCCGCGCGCACGGTGTCGCGCGCCGCGCGCACGGCCGTGTCGACCGGTTCGAGCGCGAGGACGAAATGGGGTCGCTGTCGATGGTCCACCGAACCGCCTAACTTGACCGGCTAACGCAAGCATGCGACACCTGAGACGGTCGTGCACGGGATCCGGACCCATTGCGGTTCCCAGCCTGCGGCGTGGCCGCGACCCGGATCGTCCGCCGTGCGCCGCCGGTGCCGGTCATGGGTGGCTGAACAGGGCCGGAATGCGTTCGAGGACGCCTCCCGCGAACGTGTCGTAGAGCCCGAGTGGCTCAAGGTGGACATAGCCGATGTGGCAGTCGCACACGTCGAGGGGGCAGGGACGGGGCGCGAGGGCGTCCCTGAACGAGCCGTCGTAGAGGTTGCCCAGGACGGACGGGACGAAATGGCAGCGGCGCACCGTGCCGTCGCCGTCCACGGACACGACGGTCTCGCCAGTCCGGCACGCGAGGCCGCGGCTGGGGTGCGGTTCCCGGCTGACCGGGAACAGGGGGTCGATCTCCGTCCAGGAGGCGGCCTCGGCGTCGTCGTAGGCGTGCCCCTCGGCGGCGTTGACCCACAGGTACGTCCCGGCGGGCAGGTCGGCGCGCAGGCGCCGCGCGGCGCCCAGGTGGTCGGGCAGACCGACGATCCCGACGCTGAACCGCACGCCGCGCTCCTCCAGGTCGCGGCATTTGCCGAGGAACCGCTCGTAGGGGACCTGTCCGGGGTGGTAGGTCGCCCACAGGGCCAGGCGGCCGAGGTCGGCGCCGGACGTCCACGAGACGCGGTGGCTGAGGTTGGTCTGGATCGCGACGCGCTCGACGTGCGGGAGGTGGCTCAGTTCGGTGAGGGCGCGCCTGTACCAGGACCGGACGAGCCCTTCGCCCCACGGCGTGAACAGGACGGAGACGCGGTGTTCCTGGCGTGAGACCCAGGCGGTGAAGCGTTCGAGGGCGGCCCGGTCCGCTCGGAGCTGCTCCGGCGTGTCGCGGCGCTTGGCGAACGGGCAGTACGGGCAGGCGTAGTCGCAGCTGGCGAGCGGCCCGCGGTAGAGGATCGTGAGGTGGTCCATCAGCGCACCTCGTAGGAGGCCATCAGAGCTTGGACGCGAGGTGAGAACAGTGCGGGGCCGATGGCGTCGGAGTAGGCGAGCCCCTCCGGCGTGAGCCGCAGTGCGGTGGCGGACGTCTCCAGCCATCCGCGGTCGCCGAACGACTTCAGGTGGGCGGGGAAATCGTCGATCGGATCCGTGCCGAAGCGCGCGCGGTAGTCGCTCCGGTCGAGACCGGCGGTTTGCAGGAGCGACTGGACGAGATGCCGTCGGCGGCGTTCGTCGTCGTCCATCTCGAAGCCCACTCGCGCGGTCGTGAAGTCGTCCTCACGGACGTAGTCATCGATGATGGAGCGCACCTGACCGGCCCCGACCGCGTATTCGAACGAGTAGTGCAGCCCGGACGTGTAGGAGCGTGCTCCGCAGCCGAGGCCCACCATGCCGTCGGTCTGGCAGCAGTACTCGGTGCCGTTGGCGGTGTCGCCGGGCCGCCGGAACATCCGCATCGACACCTGCTCGTAGCCTTCGGCCAGAAGGTGGTCACGGCCGATGGCGTAGAGGGTGAGGCGCTGGTCGTCCCAGTCCTGGGCGCGGCGTCCGAGGCCGGTCAGCGGACGGACGTAGAGGGGGTAGAGGTAGATCTCCTCTGGACGCCACGCAAGGGCGGCGTTCAGGGAGTGCATCCACGTCGTGGGGGTCTGGCCATCGATGCCGTAGATGAGGTCGATGTTGAGGGTCGGGAACCCGACCGCACGGATTCGGTCCAAGGCGGACTCGACTTCGGCGCGTTTCTGCGGACGGACGGCCGCGCGTGCCTCCTCGTCCAGGAAGCTCTGCACACCGATGGAGATCCGGGTCGTGCCGCGTTCGGCGAGGACCGCCAGCCGGTCGGTGGTGGCCGTCGCCGGTGAGGTCTCCACGCCCAGCGGGATGGCGCCGAAGCCCGGGAACCGCCCGGCGATGTCGCAGAGGCGTTCCAGTTCGGGCGCGGTGAAGTAGGTCGGAGTGCCGCCGCCGAACGCCGACGTGGCGAACGCGGCATCGCCGCCCAGCGCGTCCAGTACGGCCGTGGCTTGCCGGTCGAGTGCGTCAAGGTACGCGCCGGTCAGCTCTTCGGGTGCGCCCGTGCGGGTGAACAGGTTGCAGAAGCCGCACCGCATCTCGCAGAAGGGCACATGGAGGTAGAGGAAGAGCGCGTCGAGCGCCTCACCCGCCCACACGTCCCGCGCATGGGGCGCCGGGTTCAGCGGCCGGTAGGCGGTCTTGTGCGGGTAGGCGTACACGTATCCCTGGTAAGGCGTCACGGCAGAACGAACTCCCCGTACGGAACGGTCCACACGACCTCGTGGCCGATGCGGTGCCCGCTGTGGCCGTCCTCTCCGTACGCCGTCCCGTGGTCGGAGCAGACGATGACGAAGCAGGGACGGCGCATCAGCGCGAACAAGCGGCCGATATGGGCGTCGACATGCCTGAGCGCGGCGGCGTGGCTGGCGCGCGTGTCCCCGTTCGAGCGCGTCGCGCCGTCCAGGTAGAACCAGTTGGGCTGGTGCAGGGACGCGACGTTCAGCAGCAGGAACAGGCGCCGGCCGGCGGGCAGCCGCGCCATGATCTCGGCGACGCGGTCGATCTGGTGGGGCAGCGCCTCCGGAACGGTCACGCCGAACTCGCGCTCCCAGTGACTCTCGGCGAACAGCGACGGAAGCGCGGAGCCGAGGGGCGTCAGCTTGTTGAAGAACCCGACGCCGCCCACGCAGACCGTGTGGTATCCGGCGGCGGCGAGCCCGGACGGCAGGTCGGCGGCGTCGAACGTCCACGTGCCTGCGCCGGTGGTCTCGCTGCCCGGGAAGGCCCCGGCGAAGAGCCGCGGATGCGGCCCGGGCGCCGCGGGCGTCGGCAGGAATCCGGCCAGCATCGCGGCATGGGCGGCATAGGTGAAACTGCCCGGCGTGTGGCGGCGCTCCCAGCGGGCTCCAGGGAGCAACCCGGTGAGAATGGGAGTGTCCCCGGCGTCAGCCAGTTCGGCGGCCACGTCGTAGCGGAGCGTGTCCAGCGTCACCAGCAGCAGGTCATGGCTGCCGATGACGGCGTTCATGTCACGCACGCGCCGCTCCGGTGAGGACGGCTCTGACCTGTGCCGTGTAGGTGTCGAGCCCTTCCGCGGAACCACCGGGCAGACCGGTGAGGCGCGGCAGGAGGTCGCCGAACGCGTTGACCTCGCACACCGCGAACCGGCGCATGCCCTGCATGACGAGCAGGTCGACACCGACCATCGGGCTGCCGGGGAAACACGCCGCGGCCCGCGCGCACACGTCGAGAGCCTGATCCCATCCGTTCTGCCCAAGCGCGCGCCGGACGGCGTCCAGGTCTCCTCTGGCTCCGCCCAGATGCAGGTTGGTCATGGGGTGGCGGCTCGTCCGGACGACCGCGTGCGTCGCCTCTCCCCCGATGACGACGAGGCGGAGGTCGAACACCCGCCCGCCGATCGCGGCCTTCGGCACCCACCGCTCCACGTGCAGGCCGTCCGGCGCGAGCGCGTCGACCAGCGCGGCGACCTCCGCCTCGGTGCCGTACGTGCGGACGCGCAGCGAGTTGTGCAGGCCGCCGGGGGTCCTGGCCGCCGACGTGACGGCCCGGATCCGGCCGCCCGCCCCGGTCTGGAGCGCCACGACCCCGGAGGCCGACGACCCGTGCGCGGGCTTCACGAACACCCGCCGCTCCCCCGCGTCCGCCATCGCGTCCCGCAGCGCGGCGTAGCCGTCGACGGGCGGGAGCGCGGGCGGCACGGGCACGCCGGCCGCGAGCATCCGCGCGTGCGACCGGCGCTTGTCGAACATGACCGCGATGTCGTCCACGTCCCCCGCGAGCCGGGCGCCCGCGGCCGGCACCGCCGCGCCGATCCGGCCGAGCGCGGCGGTGAACGTCCGGTACCAGCGGGCGCCGCCGCCGACCCGGGTCGCCGCGCCGGGGCCGCGCAGCAGCGCGTCCGCCTCGGGGTCCTCTCCGGGCGAGTCGATGCGCAGCAGGTCACCGGGGTCGAGGGGGATGTCCGCGCCGCGCAGGACGTCCGTCCAGGCGACGACCCGCGGTTCGGGCAGGCCGCACGACCGGCACGCCGCCGCGAACAGCGCGGCGCGCCGGTCACCCGGTGTCGCGATGACGGCGAATCTGGTCATGGCCGGCGATGCCCCTCCCGCTATTCGGACACCTCGACGAAGAACCACTCGCCGTCGTCCGGCTCCTCCTGGCCGCTCAGGTCGACCTCGACGCCTGGCAGCGCGGCCCGCACCCGCTCCATCATGGCTTCGGAGAGGAAGTGGTGGTGCAGGTCCAGTTCGCGCAGGTGGGTGAGGGGCTGCCCGGACAGCAGCGCCTCGGCGCCCCGGTCGGTGAGGACGCCCATCGCCAGGCTCAGCGATTCCAGCCGCGCCACGACCGGCGCGCCCGCGACCGCCGCCGCGATCTCGTCCTGAATCTCGCTGTCCTCCAGCCCGAGGCGACGCAGCGCGGGCAGCCGCTCGCCCGACAGCAGCGGAGCCAGATCGGCGACCGTCGCGCCGCCGCCGTACATCTCCTCGCCGAGCCACAGGTCGAGGTGTTTCAGGTTCGGCAGCCGGCTCGTCCCCACCGCCTGGACGATCCGCGCGGGCAGCCCCCCCGACTCGAACCGCAGCACGGTCAGCTTCTCGCTCTTGATCGGTTCGAGCACGAGACCGCCCACCCCGCGGATCTCGAACCGCTCCAGGTCCGGGAACGCCGCGAACAGCGGCGAGATGTCGGAGTGCTCGATCCAGGAGATCTCAGACTCCTCGCCGGTGATGTCGCCGAGGAACAGCGCACGCAGCCCGGGGAGAGCAGCGGCCGCCTCCACCAGCAACGCCACGGGGTCGGCCGCTCCGTCGTCGTAGGACGCGCCCCAGTAGCCGATGACCAGCGCGGTGACCTCGGCGGTGCCGACCCTCTCCAGGAACCGGTCGAAGACGTCCTCGAACGGCTCGCCCCCGAAGTCCGACCCGACGTACCAGGCGGCCTCGGCGGCGGGCGGGAGTTCGTCGTCCTCCCCCGTCTCGCTGTCGAACCTGAACACCGGCAGACCGGCGTACTCCTCAAGATGCTGATAAACGCCCATGGGTCCCTTTCGCGAGCCTGCAGGGATCATGTCCTATCAGGAGCAGGCGACAGAGCGCCGACTCTCCCGGGAGATCACTCGGCCACGGCCACGTAGCGGCGGCCGTCGCCACGCGGGTCCTGTTCGTCCACGTTGACCTTCACGCCGGGGAGCGCCGCCTTCAGGCGCTCCATCATCGGGTCGGTCAGGAAGTGGTGGTGCAGGTCGAGTTCGCGCAGGTGGGTCAGGGGCTGGCCGGACAGCAGCGCCTCGGCGCCCTCGTCCGACAGCGTGCCCATCGCCAGGCTCAGCGATTCCAGCCGCGCCACGACCGGCGCGTCCGCGATCGCCGCCGCGATCTCGTCCTGGATCTCGCTGTCCTCCAGCCCGAGGCGACGCAGCGCAGGCAGCCGCTCGCCCGACAGCAGCGGAGCCAGATCGGCGACCGTCGCGTCGCCGCCGTAGTCGTCCACCCCGAACCACAGGTCGAGGTGCGCCAGTGACGGCAGGTCGCTGGCCCCCACGGCGCGCACGACCTGGGCGGGCAGGCCGCCCGACTCGAACCGCAGTGTCTTCAGGTTCGCGCTCTTGACGGGATCGAGGACCAGGCCGGCCGCGCCGCGCACGTCCAGCCGCTCCAGGTCCGGGAAGGCCGCGAGCAGCGGCGAGATGTCGGAGTGCTGGATCCAGGAGATCTCCGACTCCTCGAACGTCATGTCGCCGAGGAACACCGCCCGCAGCTTCGGGAGGACCGCGGCGGCCTCCGCCAGCAGCGCCGCCGGGTCTGCGGCGCCCTGGTCGTAGTCGGCGCCCCAGTAGCCGATGGCGAGCGCGGTGACCTCGGTGGTGTCGACCGCGTCGAGGAAGCGCGCGAAGACGTCGTCGAACGGATCCTCGTCGAAGCACGTCGCCACGCACCAGGCCGTCCCGGCGGCGGGCGGGAGGTCGTCGTCCGGCTCCGTCTCCTCGTCGAACCTGTACACCGGCAGACCGGCGTACTCCTCAAGATGCCGATGAATGAGCATGAGTCCCTTTCGTGAGCCTTCAGGGGATCATGTCCTATCAGGGACCGGGGACAGGGCGCCGGGTTCTCCGCGTCACCACGCGGCGCCGGAGGGCCGGACGTGCGCTGACCTGGTGACGGGTCCGGCGCCGGACCCCGGTGACGGCCAGGTGACGGACGCGTGGCAAAGCATCGACGGGAGTACGCCAGACGGGTGAAAGCAGACGAGCCGGACCTCTAGAGTGAATCGAATCTTGGGGGCCTCTCGCCGGAGGGCCCTTTGCCCTGCCTGCACGATCAGAGGTCCCGGACATGAACGACCACGAGGTGCACGAGGAGTGCCTGCGGCTCCTCCAGGACGGCATGCCCGTCCCCGCTCCCGCCGCCTTCGAGGAGGGACGGGACTTCCTTCCGCTCGGCCTCGACATGGACGGAGACGTCGCCGTCGTCACGTTCCTGCACCAGTGGGACGGCACCGCGGCCGCGTTCATCGAGGGCTGGACGTTCCATCGCCGCGACGGCGAGTGGCGCGAACTGGGCGGCGCCGGCGGCGCGGCCCCGGACCAGCCCCTCGCCCGCCGCTCGTCCGGCGAGATGGGCCGCCACCTGCTGAAGTACGGGTCGGGCCGGACGGTCCGCAACGCCAACCGGCTGCTGCCGTGGGGCGCCAAGTGGGTGAACGAGGCGCGGCTGCGGGCCTCGGCCGAGGTGGCGCGGATCAGGGTCGGCCAGCGGCTCCTGGACGTCCCCGAGCACGGCCACGTCGCCGTGGTGTGGGGCGCCCGCCGCGGGCCAGTCATCGAGGCCCTCGCCGCGGACGGCTCGCTGCTGGACGCCATGGACCTCGACCGCCCCGCCGTCCCCGCGCGGTCGCAGGGCGCCGATATTTGACCAATCGTTCTGGAACGTTCTATCGTCTCGTGCATGGCACGGACGAAGGAGTTCGACCCGGACGCGGCCCTGCAGCGTGCGCTCGAACTCTTCTGGGAGCGGGGGTACGAGGCGACCTCCATGGCCGATCTCGTGGGGGACCTCGGCGTCGCGCGCGCCAGCATCTACGCGACGTTCGGCGGCAAGCACGAGCTGTACGTGAAGGCCCTCGAACGGTATCTCCAGATCACCGATCCGAAGATCGCCGAGGCCCTGTCCCAGCCGGGACCGGTCCTGCCGGCGGTGCGGGCGCTGATCGAGCGCTATGCCGCGGAGGCGGCGCATGACGGGTCGCGACGCGGCTGCATGGTGGTCAACACGGCGGTCGAGCTTGCGCCCCGGGACGCCGAGGCGGCACGCCTGGTGGAGGCGAGCTGGGGTTTCCTGGAGGCGTCCCTCACCTCCGCGCTGACGCGCGCCCGGGCCCAGGGCGAGCTGTCCCCGGACAAGGACCCGCGGGGCCTGGCGCGCCTCCTGCTCGTCCTCTTCCAGGGCATGCGGGTCCTCGGCCGCGGGCCCACCGACACCGGCCGCCTCCGGGACGCGACGCGCCAGGCCCTGGCCCTCTTCGACTGACACTTCCGCCCCGCCTCCCGGCGGGGCTTCTTCCTGCCCTGATTCAAGAACGATCGATCTATAAAAGGAGACGGACCATGATGTTCGACGGCACGATCGTCCTCATCACCGGCGGTGCGGGCGGCATCGGCCGCGCCACCGCGCACGCGTTCGCCCGGGAGGGCGCCACGGTCGTCCTCGCCGGACGCGACGTGACGGCGCTGGCCGACGCCGTGAAGGAGATCGGCTCCGCCAGGGCCGACCACGTCGTCGCCGACGTGACCGACGCCTCGTCCGCGGCTCGCATGGTCGAGACGGTGGTGGCGCGCCACGGCGGCCTCCACGTCGCGGTCAACAACGCCGGGGTGCTCGGCGCGGTCGGACCCGTCGCCGACATCGACGCCACCGCCTGGGACGAGGTCATCGCGACCAACCTGACCGGCGTGTTCCTGTCGATGAAGCACGAGATCGCCCACATGCGCGGCCACGGCGGCGGCGCGGTCGTCAATGTCTCGTCCAGCATCGGCACGCACCTCCGCCTTCCCTTCATGGGGGCCTACGCGGCGTCCAAGGCCGGGGTCGGCGTCCTGACGCGCACCGCCGCGCTCGACCACATCGCCGACGGCGTGCGCGTCAACGCCGTCAGCCCGGGAGCCAGCGACACGCCGATGTCGCTCCTGCCCGGCGAGAGCAGGGAGGACCGCGCGGAGCGGATGCGCGCAGCGGCCCCGTCCGGACGCGTGTCCGAGACGTCGGAGATCGCCGAAGCCATCCTGTGGCTGGCCTCGGACGCCGCGTCCCATGTGGCCGGGCACGACCTGGTCATCGACGGCGCCGCCTCCGCCTGACGACGCTTCGCGGCCGGGGCACCGGGCAGACTCAGGGCATGGCCCTCACGCCCGACTACGACTCCGACCCGGAGCGCTTCCGCCTCGCCGGCAGGGTCACCAGGAAGTACCTGATCGGGGCGCGGAGCCTGCACGATCACGTCGCCTCGAAGCTGCTGGACGCGGGGGTGTCGCGCGTCCTGGACATCGGCTGCGGGGAGGGCGCCCTGAGCGACGCCCTCCCCGCGCCGGCGCCGTTCGCGCTCGCCGGCGTGGACGCGTCCGCGACCCTGCTGCGCGCCCATCCGGGGCCGCGGGTGCGGGCCGACGCCGCGCGCCTGCCGTTCCGGGACGCGACGTTCGACGCCGCCGTCGCCGTGAACATGCTCTACCACCTGGACGATCCCGCGCTCGCCCTGCGCGAGGCGCGCCGCGTGCTCGTCCCCGGGGGCCTGCTGCTCGCCTCCGCGATCTGCCGGAACGACAGCCCCGAGCTGGCGCCCGTCTGGCGCCCCGGAGCCACCCCGTTCGACGCCGAGGAGGCCCCGGACCGCGTCTGCGAGGTCTTCGGCGAGGTCGAGGTGGAGCGCTGGGACGCCCCGCTGATCACGCTCCCCGACCGCGCCGCCGTCCGCGACTACCTGATCGCCCGCCACGTGCCGCGGGCCGAGGCCGCGGAGGCCGCCGCGCAGGTCCGCGCCCCGCTCCCGGTGACCAAGCGCGGCTGCCTGGTCCTGGCCCGCCGCTAGCCACCGACGGTAGCTCAAAGCCCAGCCACCACCCCGGCCACGCAACAACCTGACCGCCGCGATCGCGACCGAAGGCAGGGACGAGCGAAGCGAGACCCTGATCGCGCAGCGAGCCGGAGCGATGCAGCGATCGCACCGCAGTGCCCGCCGAAGGAAGGCGCTCCGGCGCCTGACGCCAAGGGCACTGCAATTGATTACAGCCAGCCGAGGTCGCGGGCGGTGCGGGCGGCGGCGTGCCGGTTGTCGGCGCCGAGTTTGGTGACGGCGGCTGACAGGTAGTTGCGGACGGTCCCCTCGGACAGGCCCAGGCCGCGGGCGATGCGGGAGACGGGCGCGCCGTCGGCGGCGGCGCGCAGGGCGTCGAGCTCGCGGGGGGTGAGCGGGCACTCCTCGGCGGCGAACGCGTCGGCGGCGAGCTGCGGGTCGATGTACCGGGCGCCGGCGGCGACCTGCCGGACGACCCGGGCGAGCTGCGCGCCGGGCGCGTCCTTGCCGAGGAAGCCGCGGACCCCGGCGGCCATCGCGCGGCGCAGGTTGCCGGGACGGCCGTGCGCGGTCACGATCACGAGCCGGCAGCCGGGCAGGTCGCGGGAGAGGCGTTCGGCGGCGGCCAGGCCGTCCAGTCCGGGCATGTCGATGTCGAGGACGGCCACGTCCGGTTCGAGGGCGAGGGCGCGCTCGACCGCCTCGTCGCCGCGGCCGACGTCGGCGGCGACCTCGATGCCGTCCTCGGTCTCCAGCAGGAGGACGAGCGCCTCCCGGATCAGCAGGTGGTCGTCGGCCAGCAGCACGCGGATCATGCCTCTCCCTTCCCCGGGCCCTCCACCGGGACGGCCGCCGTCACCCGGAACGTCCCGTCCCCGGCCGGTCCGGCCGCGAACTCGCCGCCCGCCGCGGTGATCCGCTCGGCGAGGCCCGCGAGGCCGCTCCCGGCGTCCCCGGCCGCGCGGCGCGCGGCGCCGTCGTTGACGATCTCCACCCGGACGTGCCCGCCGCCGGCCTCGACCGTGATCTCGCACCAGGTGGCGCTGGAGTGCCGCAGCACGTTGGTGGCGGCCTCCCGGGCGACCCAGCCGAGCGGCTCGTGGACGTGGTCGGGCAGCGACGGCGACACCTCGGGACGCGCGCAGCGGAGCCCGGCGGCGCGCAGCACGGCCGACATGCCGTCCAGCTCGGTGCGCAGGGACGTGGTCCGGTAGCCGCGGACGACCTCGCGTACGTCCCGGACCGCGTCCCGCGCCATCGTCTGGATCTCGGTCAGCTCCTTGCGGACCCGCGCGTCGTCGCGTTTTACGAACCGTTCGGCGACCTCGGCGCGCAGCGCGACCGCCTGGAGGCTGTGGCCGAGGACGTCGTGCAGGTCGCGGGCGAAGCGGAGCCGCTCCTCCCCCACCGCGGACCGGGCCAGCTCGGCGCGGGCCTCCCGGAGCTCCTGGACGACATGGAAGAACCACACCGTGACGTATCCGGAGAACGCGGCCAGCGGTATGGCCGCCACCTCGTACAGGACGGTCAGCGCGGGCAGCCCGAGGGTCACGCCGTAGACCGGGGTCAGGACGGTCACCGCCGCGGTCGTCGCGGTCGCCTCGCGCAACGGCAGCACGACGGCGATCAGCCCGGCCGGGACGAGCAAAGCGTTCCCCCAGCCCTGGCCGGTGCCGAGCAGCGGCGGCATCGCCCAGCAGATCGCCGTGATCGCGGCGAGCCCGAACCGGTGGGCGGGCGCGGTGCGGCGCATCAGGTTCTGCCACAGGAGCCGCGCGTACAGGGCCAGCGTGGCGCCGGTGCCGGCGAGGGCGAGGATGAGGTGACCGGCGTCCCTGCGGTCGAAGATCTCGTACCAGAGCGCGGGCAGCAGGAGACCGGACAGCGTCATCGCCGTCATCCCCACGAGGATCGCGGCGATGACGGTGGGGCGGGGGATGCCGGGCTGCACGCGCCCAGCGTATGTGGCCGTCAAGGCGGGCGGGCGGTGCTCGTGACCAGTGCCTCACCGCGCTCAGGCGGCGCGGAGGCGAGTGGCGTCGCGGCCGGTGATCAGGCGTCCCTCGTCCACGACCCCGACCCGGTCGGCCCGGCACGCCTCCCGCGGGTCGCGGGTCGCGATCACCACGCTGACCCCCCGCGCGGCGAGCGTCGGCAGGACCGACCACACCTCCCGGCCCGCCGCCGCGTCGAGACCGGCGGTCGGCTCGTCGAGGAAGAGCATGTCCGACCGGCCCACCAGGGCCAGCGCCAGGTCGAGCATGCGCCGCCGTCCCGGCGTGAGCCGCTCGAACGGCACGCCCGCCATGTCCGTGAGGCCGGCCAGGCGCAGGGCCTCGTCGCGGGTGAGCGGGTCGAGCGTCCAGCGCCGCCAGGTGCCGACGATCTCGGCGACGGTCAGGCCCGGGAACAGGCCGCCGTCGCGCCAGACGGCCGCGGGGCGCGCGGTCTCCGCGTCGGTGTAGGGGTCGGCGCCGCGCAGGCGGACCGAGCCGCCGGTCGGGCACCGGAGCCCCGCGAGGATCTCCAGCAGCGTCGTCTTGCCGGACCCGTAGCGGCCCAGCAGCGCGTAGATCTCCCCTTCGGCCACGGTGAACGAGACGTTGCGGACGGCCTCGTCCAGGTCCAGCTCGCGTACCTCGATCACGGGTGCCTTCATGGCGACCATGCTCGCGGTGACCGGCGCGGAGGTGCAGTCACAGGCGTCACGAAACGGCCGTGAGAATCGCAGGGGCGACCGATGACGAATGTCATGGTTCGGCGACCGCCCACCCGGCCGGGGGCACGGTGACGCCCTTCTCCGAGAAGGCCGCGTCACCGGCGACGCACGTCCAGCCGGCGTCGGGCAGGTCCACGGTGGCGGGCTCGTCGTCCAGGTTCAGGACGACCGCGAGCCGTTCTGTGCCGTGCCCCACTGTGTAGGAGAGGGCCGTGTTGGTCAAGGTGTCCACTGTGGTGGGGGCGTGGACGAGCCATGGGTGGCGCCGCCTGAGACCGATCAGCTCTTGGTGCAGGCTGTGGTGGGTCAGACCGTGCCCGGGGGTCTCGCCGGGGCTTTCTGGGAAGGCCGGCCGTATGGCGTCGTCTCCGCCCTCCCGTTCTTCCTTGACGCCCTCGAAGGCGAACTCGTCCCCTGCGTAGATGGACGGGATGCCACCGATGGTCAGCAGGATGACCAGCGCGTGGGCCATCTGCCGTTCGTCGTCCAGGCGGCTCGCTATGCGCGTCACGTCATGGTTGCCGAGGAACGTCTGCGGGACGAACGTTTCGAGCATCTCGTCGTGGCGGCCGAGCGCGTGGGCCAGTTCGAAGAAGTTGCGGTCGTTCAGGGAGCTCCAGATGGCCTTCCAGAGCTCGTACTGCGTGACGGAGTCGAACCCGGTCAGTTCGACCAGCGCCGGGTAGTCGCCGTGGATGACCTCTCCGACGATCCAGGCGTCGGGGAAGCGCGCGCGGACGCGGTCGATGACCGTCCGCCAGAACCCCGGCGGGACGGCGTAGGCGGCGTCGAGGCGCCAGCCGTCTATGCCGCGCTCCAGCCAGTGGGTCATGACCTCGGTGACGTAGTCGGCGACATCCGGTTCGGCGTGGTTCAGCGTGATGAGGCGGTCGTGTCCCTCGAACGTGCGCAGGTCCGGGTGGAACCATTTCCTGTACGGGGACTCCTCGCCCCTTACGGCAACGTCGGCGAACGGCGGGAAGCCTCGTCCGACATGGTTGAAGACACCATCGAGCAGGACACGGACGCCCTTCCGTGAGGCATCGTCGATGAGCCGCTGCAGGTCGTCCTCCTCGCCGAGCCTGGGGTCGACGCGGAAGTGGTCGATGGTGTCGTAGCCATGGGTCTCGGACGCGAACACCGGACCGAGCGCGAGCCCGTTGCAGCCGAGCCCGATCAGATGGTCGAGCCAGCCGTTGAGCCGTCCCAGCCGAGGCTTCGGGGCCGTTCCGTCCGGTACGGCCCCGACGAAACCGAGGGGATAGGCATGCCACCAGATGGCGTGATCAGGCCAGCGCATGCGCACCCCCTACCCCGAATGGGGGCGGCTACAGTCACGCGCGCACGAGAGTCTCCAGGGTCAGGTCGTCCGGGCGGGCGGCACCGGCGAGGGCCATGGTCAGCTCCAGTTCGGCCTGGAGGCAGCGCAGGACGTGCTGGACGCCCGCCTGACCGGCCAGGGCCAGCCCGTACGCGTACGGGCGCGCGACCAGCACCGCCTTGGCGCCGAGCGCGAGGGCCTTGACGATGTCCGATCCCGTCCGGATTCCGCTGTCGAACAGCACGGTCGCCTGGTCGCGGACGGCGTCGACCACGGTGGCGAGCGCGTCCAGGGAGGCGACGGCTCCGTCCACCTGGCGTCCGCCGTGGTTGGAGACGATGACGGCGTCCATGCCGGCGTCGACGGCCTGGCGGGCGTCGTCGGGGTGCTGGATGCCCTTGAGCGCGATCGGTCCGTCCCAGTGGTCGCGCAGGAAGATCAGGTCGTCCCAGGTCAGGCTGGGGTTACCGAAGTTCGCGACCCAGTGCAGGATCGCGGTGTCGCGGTTGGCGCCGGTGACGGGCCCGCCGATGGCCTTCTGGAAGACCGGGTCGGTGAAGTAGTTGGCGACCCCGATACCGCGCAGGAACGGCAGGTACGCCTGGTCCAGGTCGCGTGGACGCCACGCCAGCGTGAACGTGTCCAGGGTGACGACGAGGGCGGTGTAGCCCGCAGCCTTGGCCCGCTCCATGAAGCTGGCGGCCAGGTCGCGGTCCTTCGGCCAGTACAGCTGGTACCAGCGGGGTCCGTCGCCGTTGGACTCCGCGACGTCCTCGATGGTGTAGGAGGACGCCGTGCTCAGCACCATCGGCACCCCCTCGGCCTCCGCCGCCCGCGCGACGGCCAGTTCCCCGTCCGGGTGGAAGATCGACTGGACGCCGATCGGCGCGAGCAGGACCGGGGACGGCATCGCGGTGCCCAGCACGTCCACCGACAGATCGCGGTGGGCGACGTCCCTGAGCATCCGCGGCACGATCCGCCACCGGTCGAACGCCTCGCGGTTGGCCCGCGCGGTCGCCTCGGTGCCCGCCGAGCCCGCCACGTACCCGAACGCCTGCGCCGACAGCGACCGCTCGGCGAGCCCCTCCAGTTTCGTGAGGTCCGTGGGCAGGGCGGGGAGGACGTCGCCGAGCCCTTGCAGGTAGATCGAGTTCTGGTGGTCGGCCAGCGCGCTCAAGGGAACCTCCGCATGCGGGATCTCATCCGTCCGGCATCAATCTGCCAGCTCCGGGCGGGTGACGGAATGACATCGATCGGGCATGCCGGGCGGCTCACCCGGTGGGGCGGGCGCGAGATGTCCCCGGGACCGGCCACAATGTGGGGCATGGCACGACGCGGATCCCCAGCCCCTCCACCGCCGGACTTCGAAGAGAACATCGTCGACGTCGATGTCTCCGAGGAGATGCGCGGCAGCTTTCTCGAGTACGCCTACTCGGTCATCTACCAGCGGGCGCTTCCCGACGCGCGCGACGGGCTGAAGCCCGTCCAGCGGCGGATCCTGTACTCGATGAACGATATGGGGCTCCGCCCCGACCGCGGCCACGTCAAGTGCGCCCGCGTCGTCGGCGAGGTCATGGGCAAGCTGCACCCGCACGGCGACAGCGCCATCTACGACGCGATGGTGCGGATGGCGCAGTCGTGGGCGATGCGGATGCCGCTGGTCGACGGGCACGGCAACTTCGGCTCGCTCGGCGGCGACGACATGCCCGCCGCCATGCGGTACACCGAGGCGCGGCTGTCGCGCGAGGCGATGCTCATGGTCGCCTCCATCGACGAGGACACGGTCGACTTCCGCCCCAACTACGACGGGCAGGAGACCGAGCCGGAGGTGCTGCCGGCGGCCTTCCCGAACCTGCTGGTGAACGGTGCGTCCGGCATCGCGGTCGGGATGGCCACGAACATGGCGCCGCACAACCTCGGCGAGGTCATCGCCGCGGCCCGGCACCTGATCGACCACCCGGACGCCACGCTGGACGACCTGATGCGCTTCGTCCCCGGCCCCGACCTGCCGACTGGCGGCAAGATCGTCGGCCTGGACGGCATCCGTGACGCCTACGAGCGCGGCCGGGGCACGTTCCGCACCCGCGCCACCACGACGATCGAGAACGTCACGCCCCGCCGCAAGGGCATCGTCGTCAGCGAACTGCCCTACGCCGTCGGGCCCGAGCGCGTCAAAGCCAAGATCAAGGAACTGGTCAACGCCAAGAAGATCCAGGGGATCTCCGACCTGAAGGACCTCACCGACCGCAACGTCGGCCTCCGCCTGGTCATCGAGATCAAGAACGGCTTCAACCCCGAGGCCGTCCTGGCCGACCTCTACCGGCTCACGCCGATGGAGGAGACGTTCGGCATCAACAACGTCGCGCTCGTCGACGGCCAGCCCCGCACGCTCGGCCTGCGCGACATGCTGCAGGTCTACGTCGACCACCGGATCGACGTCGTCCGCCGCCGCTCGATGCACCGGCGCAAGAAGCGCGAGGACCGCCTCCACCTCGTGGACGGCCTCCTGGTCGCCCTCCTCAACATCGACGAGGTCATCCAGGTCATCCGGCAGAGCGACGACGCCGCGCAGGCCAAGCAGCGCCTCATGCAGATCTTCGAGCTCTCCGAGATCCAGTCGCAGTACATCCTGGACACCCCGCTGCGCCGCCTCACCCGCTACGACCGCCTGGAGCTGGAGAAGGAGAAGGAGCAGCTCGCCAAGGAGATCGCCCAGCTGACCGCGATCCTCGAATCGGAGAAGAAGCTCCGCGGCGTCGTCTCCAAGGAACTCGGCGAGGTCGCCAAGGAGTTCACCACCCCCCGCCGGACGATCCTGCTGGAGTCCTCGGGCCAGACGGCCGCGGCGGCCGTCCCCCTTGAGGTGGCGGACGACCCGTGCCAGGTGCTGCTGTCGTCGACGGGCCTCATGGCCCGTACCCACGACGCGTCCCCGCTGCCGGACAGCGGCCCCCGCGCGAACCACGACGTGCTGGTCTCCGTCGTCCCCGCCTCGGTCCGGGGCCAGGTCGGCGTGGTGACGTCCCTGGGCAGGATGATCCGGGTGGAGGTCGTCGACCTCCCGACGTTGCCGACCTCGGCGACGCCTCCCTCCCTCGCGGGCGGAGCCCCGGTGGCCGAGTACATCAACCTCGAACCGGACGAAACGGTTGTAGGCATAGCCGCCGTCTCCGAACAGGGCGGCGGCCTGGCCCTGGGGACGGCCCAGGGCGTGGTCAAACGAGTGGTTCCCGAATTCCCCGCCAACCGCGACGAATTCGAAGTCATCACCCTCAAGGACGACGACCGTGTCGTCGGAGCCGTCCAGCTGCTCTCCGAGGAACAGCACCTCGTCTTCATCAGCACCGACGCCCAGCTCCTGCGCTTCGCCGCGTCCATCGTCCGGCCCCAGGGCCGCGCCGCCGGCGGCATGGCGGGCATCAAACTCGGCGAGGACGCCCGCGTCCTGTGGTTCGGCGCCATCGACCCCGCCCGCGAAGCCCGCGTGATCACGGTCTCCGGCTCGTCCTCCGCCCTGCCCGGCACGCAGACCGGCGCGATCAAACTCGCCGACTTCGCCGACTTCCCGGCCAAGGGCCGCGCGACGGGTGGCGTCCGGGCCCACCGCTTCCTCAAGGGCGAGGACGTCCTGCTCCAGGCCTGGGCCGCCCCGACCCCCCTGCGAGCCGCGGCCGCCAACGGCAAACCGGCGATGCTCAACGTGTCCATGGGCCGCCGCGACGGCTCCGGCGAGAAACTCGACAAGCCCATCGTGGCCATCAGCGGCCCTATCAGCGAGCCCCCGGAAGGGGAACCGTCCGAGGAATGATCAAAAGGTCCCGGGCCGCCGCTCCGGCGCCCGGGACCTTTTCCGATCTTCCGGAACACCCCGGCCGATCGTCCCGTATTTTCCACGCTTGCCCCAGGCTCGACGGTACGCGGATGATTTACCCCTACTCAGGGGGAATCATGGGACGTCTCATACCGGCCATTGCGGCGCTCGGCGCATTACTCCCCCTCACCGCCTGCGCTGACCTGGCCGAATCACCCACCGCGGCCTCGAATACAACGGCGAGCACGACGCCTTCCGCGGCAAGCGCGTCTCCCGCGACGAGCGCGGCTTCGCCCACTCCCTCGGTCGAACAACGTACGGTCACGAGGAACCACAAGATCCCGTACAAGACGAGAATGGTGAACGACCCCTCCCTCGCCAAGGGAGCCAGAAAGGTGAAGAGGCGCGGCGTCACAGGCGTCAAAACCCTCACCTACCGGGTCACCTACACCAATGGCAAGGCGACGGACAGGAAGCTGCTGAGCGAGGTCGTCACAAGGAAGCCGGTCGCCCGCGTCATCGCGATCGGCACCAAGAGGAAGCGGCAGTGCGACCCGAACTACAGCGGCGCCTGCGTCCCGATCACCAGCGACGTCGACTGCGCGGGCGGCAGCGGCAACGGCCCCGGCTACGTCCAGGGCCCCGTCCGCGTGGTCGGTTCCGACATCTACGACCTGGACAGGGACGGCGACGGCATCGCCTGCGACTCCTGATCGCCGCCTTCTGTTCCGCTGCTCGCGCACGAGACCTTCGGGTGCCCGGACTTCTTCCGGACGAGATGGCGGTGCGGGCGGCCCTCACCGACGTCGACGCGGGATTCGCCGACCTGCTGCGCCGGGCCTACGACACCGACGCCTGAGCCGGTCGGCGACCGCGAATCGCATCACTCGGGCGCACCGAGATCCTCGTTGCACCGGACGATCCCCTCGGTCACTTCCACGATGTCGCACACCGGGCGGCAGACGGCACCGGAGGACGGAAGGGTGACGAAGAACGTCTCGTCCCGCACCCAGGCCGTGATCTCCGCCCGCACCGAGAGGACGGCCATCCGTAGCCCGTCGTTCAGGTGCAGCGGCCCGATCCCCCGCGCGGCGAGCAGCCGCCGCAGCTCGCGGGCCGCCTCATGGCAGTCCCGCCGAGGCGGGCACCAGGGCACCCGCACGGGCAGCGCGAAGTGGACGACCTTCCCGGAGACCGGCACCGACCCCAGCCGCGACCGGCTCCGATGCGCTCCCCAGCGCCCTCCGTGCTCCACCGCCAGGGCGTTCACCAGCTCAAGCCCGCGCCCGCCCTCCGCCTCGACCGGCGGACGCAGCCTCTCTCCGGACGGCACCGTCCCGCACCACGACGCGGAGTCGAAGACCCGCACCACGATCTCCGGCCACCCGCCCCGCCCGTAGATCTGCAGCTCCGGAAGCCCCGTCGTGGGCATGGCCCCCGACGGGGCTTCCGGAGCTGCAGATCTACGGGCGGGGCGGGGG
>NZ_SMKH01000009.1 GCF_004348515.1 Actinomadura sp. KC345
GGCCGGGGACGGGGCGCCGGAGGGAAGCGTGCTGGTCACCGAGCTGCAGACGGCCGGGCGGGGGCGGCTGGGACGGACCTGGACGGCGCCGCCGCGGTCGGGGCTGATGTTCTCGATGCTGCTGCGGCCGCGGGTGCCGGTGCCGATGCTGGGATGGGCGCCCTTGCTGACGGGCGTGGCCGTCGCGACCGCCGTCCGGCGTATGACCGCGTGGTCGCAAGAGGGTGAGCGGTTCCTCGGCGAGGGCGGCGACGCGGCCGTGGACGCGCGGCTCAAGTGGCCGAACGACCTGGTGGCCGGGGAGCGGAAGCTGGCCGGGATCCTCGCGGAGAAGATCGACGACGGGCTCGTCGTCGGGGTGGGGCTGAACGTCGGCCTGCGCGAGTCGGAGCTGCCGGTGGACACCGCGACCTCGCTGGCCATCGAGGGGGCGCCGCTGAGCGACCGGGCGCCGCTGCTGCGCGCGGTCCTGCGCGAGTTCGCGACCTGGTACCGGGAATGGACGGCGCTCGGCGGTGATCCGGAGAGCAGCGGCCTGCGTACCGCGTACAAGGACCTGTGCGCCACGCTCGGCCGCCGGGTGCGGGTCGAGCTGCCCGGCGAGGAGAGGCTGACCGGTACGGCACGGGACGTGGACGGATCGGGGCGGCTGGTGGTCGCCGGGACGGACGGGGACCGCGTGGTCGCCGCGGGCGACGTGGTGCACGTCCGGTGAACGGGGAACGTGGATCTGAGGTCCGGACGTTGATCGTGTTGCTGATCTGCAACGATATGTCCCGGTACCGATCCATGGCGCCGGCGTCCCTGGCCGGGGACGGCGGCGGACTGAGGGGCGGATGATGTCGGCCGGACTGCCGGATCCGAAGGAGATCGAAGAGCTCCTGCTCGGGGGCGAGCTGCGCTACACCCGTGTCGACGCCGTGCGGCTGTCGGGGGTGTCGCGGGAGTTCTCCGGCAGGATCTGGCGCGCGTTCGGCTACCCGTCGATGCCGGACGAGACCGTCGCCTACACCGACGGCGACGTCGCGGCCCTCGACCGCCTCCGCCGCCTCGTGGACGACGGCATCCTCGACGAGGACGGGGTCGTCCGCCTGGTCCGGGCGTTCGGGCAGACGATGACGCGCCTCGCCGAATGGCAGGTCAGCCTGCTGCGGAGCATGCTCCCGCAGGACATGAACGAGCCGCCGTCCGCGGAGGCGGTGGAGACGATCGTGGACATCGCCGAGAAGCACATCGGCGAGTTCGAGCCGCTGGTCGTGCACGCCTGGCGGCGGCAGCTCGCGGCGGCCGGGACGCGGGCGCTGGGCGCGGCGGCGACCCGGGAGAACGGCGACCCGGCGGGCCGGCCGATGACCACGGTCGGGTTCGCGGACATGGTGTCGTTCACGCAGGTCAGCCGGGAGCTGGAGGAGATCGAGCTGGCCCGGGTGGTGGAGTGGTTCGAGGAGACCGCCGCCGACATCGTCGCCTCGCTGGGCGGGCGGCTGGTGAAGACGCTCGGCGACGAGGTGCTGTTCAGCGCGGAGACGCCGGAGATCGGCGCGGAGATCGCGCTGACGGTGGCGTCGGCCATCCAGGACGAGACCGAGGTCCCGGACGTGCGGGTCGGGGCCGCCTACGGGCCGGTGCTGCCGCTGATGGGCGACGTGTTCGGCACGACCGTCAACCTCGCCGCCCGGCTGACCTCGCTGGCCCGCCCCGGCTCGGTCGTGATCGACGCCGAGCTGGCGGCCCGGCTGGACGGCCGGCCGGACTACGAGGTGACGCGGATCGTGCGGCGTCCGGTCCGCGGCCTCGGCATCATCCAGCCGTACGTGCTGCGCCGTGATCGCAGGCCGAGGCCCGCGGAGCCGGAGACGCCGTAGCGGCTCAGACGGGTTTGGGGCCGTCGTCGCCGGGCGAGCCGGTGAGCCGCTGCTTGTAGTTCTGCTCGCCGAGCTCCTGGACGAGGCTCAGCTCGGTCTCCAGGTAGTCGATGTGCTCCTCCTCGTCGGCGAGGATGTCCTCGAAGATCCGGGCGGAGGTGATGTCTCCCCGCGAGCGCATCAGGTCGATGCCGGGCCGCAGCCGGGCGACCGCCTCCAGTTCGATGGCGAGGTCGGCCTCGAGCTGCTCGACGATGGTCTGCCCGATCCGCAGGGTGCCGAGCTTCTGGTAGTTCGGCAGGCCCTCCAGGAACAGGATCCTGTCGGTGAGCCGCTCCGCGTGCCGCATCTCGTCGAACGACTCGTCGCGGGTGTGCTTGGCGATGCGGGTGAAGCCCCAGTTCTCCTGCATCTTCGAGTGCAGGAAGTACTGGTTGATCGCCGTGAGTTCCGCGGTGA
Source organism: Actinomadura sp. KC345 (assembly GCF_004348515.1). GTDB lineage: Bacteria > Actinomycetota > Actinomycetes > Streptosporangiales > Streptosporangiaceae > Spirillospora. Next base: position 2,325 of record NZ_SMKH01000009.1, read on the forward strand.
GCTGGTCGTTCAGCAGCGCGATGATGTCCTTGTCGCCTTCCATGCCCCCATGCTTGCACGACCACCCTGTTCCGGACAGCACTAACCCCCGCGATGGCGGCTTCCGCCCTGGTCGGCGGCGCCATGCGGGTGTCCGGGTCCGGATCAGGCGGCGGTCTGCGGAGCGGCGCCCCCTTCGCTGGTCTCGGGGCCGGGGGTCTCGGGAGCCTCGGGGACGGCGGTCAGCGTGGCCGGGCCGCCGGTGAGGGCGTCCGCGAGTTCGCTCGCGGTGCGGTACTCGCTGACCATCGTGTGGATGCGCTTGGTGCACATGCCGCATCCCGGCTTGAAGCCGCAGGCGGCCTTGACCTCTTTGGCGGTCGTGCAACCGTCCGCCATGCAGCCGTGAACGTCGTCCTCGGTGACGACGTTGCAGATGCACACGTACATCGGCTGGCGGACCTTCCGTGCGGCTACCGTTGCTCCATATGCCTGACCAGGGAGCTTAGGGCACCCTCATTAAGGTTAGGCTCCCCTAAAGTAGCTCAGGAATGTTCGATCTGGCCAGAGCCCTCCCATTCGGGACCGGTGTGATCTAAACCTCACGGGGAAGGGCATGGGCTGTGCGTCGCCGCGCCCGCACACCGGTCCCGTGCGCACGGCGGCGCCGCGGGACTGGAGGGTCGGGACGGTGGCGCAGATCTGGCCGGGGGAGGCCTACCCCCTCGGGGCGCGGTTCGACGGCGCGGGGACGAACTTCGCCGTCTTCTCCGAGGTGGCCGAGCAGGTCGAGTTGTGCCTGTTCGACGGGCCGGCGGGCGACGGCGAGGAGACGCGGCTCGCGCTCCCGGAGGTGGACGCCTTCGTGTGGCACGGGTACCTGCCGGGCGTGATGCCGGGGCGGCGGTACGGCCTCCGGGTGCACGGACCGTACGAGCCGCGCCGCGGCCTGCGCTGCAACCCCGCGAAACTGCTCCTCGACCCGTACGCGCAGGCGATCGAGGGGACGGTCGACTGGGACGAGTCCTGCTTCGGCTACGACTTCGGCGACCCGTGGTCGAGGAACGACGCCGACTCGGCGGGGCACACGATGCGGTCGGTGGTCGTCAGCCCGTACTTCGACTGGGGCGACGACCGGCCGCCGCGCATCCCGTACCACGAGACGGTGATCTACGAGGCGCACGTCAAGGGCCTCACCGCGAGGCATCCGGACATCCCGCCGGCGCTGCGCGGCACCTACGCCGGGCTGGCCCACCCGGTGATCATCGACCACCTGCGCTCGCTCGGGGTGACGGCGGTCGAGCTGATGCCCGTCCACCAGTTCGTCCACGACGACGCGCTGACGGGCCGCGGGCTGCGCAACTACTGGGGCTACAACACCATCGGCTTCTTCGCGCCGCACAACGAGTACTCGTCCTCCGGGCAGCGGGGCGAGCAGGTGCTGGAGTTCAAGGCGATGGTGAAGGCGCTGCACGGGGCGGGCATCGAGGTGATCCTCGACGTCGTCTACAACCACACCGCCGAGGGCAACCACCTGGGGCCGACGCTGTCGTTCCGCGGCATCGACAACCCCTCGTACTACCGGCTCACCGAGGACGACCCCCGCTACTACATGGACACGACGGGCACGGGGAACAGCCTGCTGATGCGGAGCCCGCACGTTCTGCAGCTGATCATGGACTCGCTGCGGTTCTGGGTGACCGAGATGCACGTGGACGGGTTCCGCTTCGACCTCGCGGCGACGCTGGCCCGCGAGCTGCACGCGGTCGACCGGCTGTCGGCGTTCTTCGACCTCGTCCAGCAGGACCCGGTCGTCTCGCAGGTGAAGCTGATCGCCGAGCCGTGGGACGTCGGCGAGGGTGGCTACCAGGTCGGCAACTTCCCGCCGCTGTGGACGGAGTGGAACGGCCAGTACCGCGACACGGTCCGGGACTTCTGGCGCGGGGAGCCGGGCGCGCTGCCCGACTTCGCGTCCCGGCTGACGGGCTCGTCCGACCTGTACGCCGACGACGGCCGCCGCCCGATCGCCTCGATCAACTTCGTGACCTGCCACGACGGGTTCACGCTGAACGACCTGGTCTCCTACGACAGGAAGCACAACGAGGCCAACGGCGAGGGCGACCGGGACGGCACCGACGACAACCGGTCGTGGAACTGCGGCCATGAGGGGCCGACCGACGACCTGGACGTCGTCTCCCTGCGCGAGAGGCAGAAGCGCAACTTCCTGACCACGCTGTTCCTTTCGCAGGGTGTGCCGATGCTGCTGCACGGCGACGAGATCGGCCGGACGCAGGACGGCAACAACAACGCCTACTGCCAGGACAACGAACTCTCCTGGGTCGACTGGACGGGCCTGAGCGAAGACCGGCCCCGGACGTCCGGCCGCTCCAGGCCCGGCCATGACGAGCGCGGGTTCATGCTCGACTTCGTCCGGCAGCTGTCCACGCTGCGCACCGAGCATCCGGTGTTCCGGAGGCGGCGCTTCTTCCTCGGCGACCAGCGGACGAAGAAGGCCCGCCGCTCGGCGAACGCCAGGCCCGGGGGGAAGGCGAGACCCGAGGATTTGCCCGACCTGGTCTGGTTCACCCCGGACGGCACGGACATGGGCGACCGCGACTGGTCCGCCGGCTTCAGCAAGTCGCTGAACGTGTTCCTGAACGGCGACGCGATCGGGGAGCCCGACCCCAGGGGACGGCAGGTCAGGGACGACTCGTTCCTCCTGCTGATCAACGCGCACGACGGGGGTCTGGCGTTCACGCTTCCGCCCGCCGCATACGGGCAGATGTGGATGAAGGTGCTCGACACCGCGGACCCGCTGCTCCCCGAGGAGGAGTCGCCCGTCGTCAAGGCCCGCGAGATCGTCCAGGTCGCCGACCGCTCGATCCAGGTTCTGCGCCGTGTATGAGGAGATCGACGAGGCGGAGGCCGCACCCGCCCCCGAGGAACCGCTCCCCGACGACCCCCCTGATGAGGAGACCGTGTCCGAGGAACACCAGGCCGAAGAGAACCTGTCCGGAGCGCCCGTCCCCGCCGACGACGGTTCCGGCGCGCCTCCGTCCGGCACCTACCGGCTCCAGCTCCGCGGGACGCCGGAGGAGCGCTTCGGATTCGCCGAGGCCGCCGCGCTGGCCCCCTATCTCGCGTCGCTCGGCGTGTCCCACGTCTACCTGTCGCCCGTCCTCCAGGCCGCCCCCGGGTCCACGCACGGCTACGACGTGGTCGACCACTTCCGCCTGGCGGACGAGCTGGGCGGCGCCGAGGCGTTCGGGGCCATGGCCGCCCGGTTCCGGGCGCACGGGCTGCGGGTGCTGGTCGACGTCGTCCCGAACCACATGGCGATCCCGGAGCCGAGGGAACTGAACATGCCGTTCGGCTCGGTCGCCGCGGAGGGGCGGGGATCGCCGTACGCGACGTGGTTCGACATCGACTGGGAGGCGGGCGGCGGCCGCGTCGTCCTGCCCGGCGAGGGCGAGCCCAACTACCGCCGCTTCTTCGACATCTCCGGGTTGATCGGGGTGCGCCAGGAGGACCCCGAGGTCTTCGAACGCACGCACGCCCTGCTGCTCGGCCTGGTGGAGGAGGGCATGGTGCACGGCCTGCGCGTCGACCATCCGGACGGGCTCGCGGACCCGCGCGGCTATCTGCGGCGGCTGTCGGAGGCGGCCCCGGGCGCCTGGCTGCCGGTCGAGAAGATCACCGAGGGGGAGGAGCGGCTGCCGCCGGACTGGCCGTGCGCGGGCACCACCGGGTACGACTCGCTCGGCATGGTCGGCGGCCTGTTCCTCGACCCGGCCGGGGGGAAGCCGCTCACCGACCATTACGTATCGTTCACCGGCGGCCCGCGTGACTTCGAGGACGTGAAGCATGAGGCCCGCCGCCACGCCGCGACCCACAGCTTGAAGCCCGAGATGGACCGGCTTCTGCGCGTCCTCCACCGTGTCGTGGGCGAACCCCGTCCCGGCCTGGAGCGGGCCTTGGTCGAACTGCTCGTCGCCATGCCCGTCTACCGTGCCTACGTCGTGCCGGGGGAGGACGCGCCTCAGGCGGCCGTGGACGTCCTGGAGGAGTCCGCTCGCCGTGCACGAGCGCATCTCCCAGAGGAGGCGCACGACGACCTGAAGACCATCGTGGACCTCGCCCTCGGGCGGGGTGAGCAGACCGCCGCCGAGTTCATCGTGCGGTTCCAGCAGACGTCGGCCCCGCTCGCGGCCAAGGGCGTGGAGGACACGGCCTTCTACCGGTGGAACCGCATGGCCGTGCTGAACGAGGTCGGCGGCGACCCGGGGCGGTTCTCCGTGACCCCGCAGGACTTCCACGCGCACTGCATCCGGCTCGCCCGCGACTGGCCCTTCACGATGACGACGCTGTCCACGCACGACACCAAGCGCGAGGAGGACGTGCGCGCCTCGCTGGCGGTCCTGTCGGAACTGCCGGGCGAGTGGGCGGAGGCCGTGGACCGCTGGCGGCACTGGGGTTCCGGTGGACAGGGCGGTTCCGGTGGACAGGGAGGTCCCGGTGAGTCGCCCTTGGAACCCGACCTCGAATACCTGCTGTGGCAGACGATCGTCGGCGCGTGGCCGATCACCGCCGGCCGCCTGGAGGAGTTCCTCACCAAGGCGATGCGCGAGGCCAAGACCCGCACCTCGTGGACCGCCCAGGACCCCGCCTACGAGGAGGCCGTCCTCGCCTACGCGCGCGGCGTGCTGGCCGACCCTGACCTCATCACCGACCTGGCCGCGTTCGTGTCGAAGCTGGCTCCCCACGCCCGCGTGAACTCGCTCGGGCAGAAGCTCGTCCAGCTGGCCATGCCGGGCGTCCCGGACGTCTACCAGGGCTGCGAGATGGCCGGCCTGGCGCTGGTCGACCCCGACAACCGCCGGCCGGTCGACTACGGGCGCCGCCGGGAGCACCTCCAGCGGCTGGACACCGGCCGGCTGCCGAAGGAGGCCGACGACGAGAAGCTGCTGGTCACCTCGCGGACGCTGCGGCTGCGCCGGGCGCACCCGGAGTGGTTCGGCCCGGGGGCCGGGCACGAGCCGGTCGCCGCCCGCGGCCCCGCGGCCGAGCACGTGGTCGGGTTCGCCCGCGGCGACGCGGTCGCGCTGGCCACCCGGCTGCCCGCGGGGCTGGAGCGCCGCGGCGGCTGGGACCGGACCAGGGTCGACGTCGTCCGGCAGGGCTGGCGGGACGTGCTGACCGGCTGCACGCACATGGGCCCGATCCTGGACGCCGCACGCGTCTTCGAGCACCTGCCCGTCGCGCTGCTCGTCCCGAGGGAAATCGATCGGTGACCATGGGGTTCGAGGTGTGGGCACCCGCCGCCGGCCGCGCGGACGTCGTGGCGGAAGGCACCCGGCATCCCATGGAGCCACTGGGCGGACGTCCGGGCTGGTGGGGGGCCGAGGTCACGGGCCCGGCACACGGGACCGACTACGGCTTCGCCCTGGACGGTGCGGACGAGGTCCTGCCCGACCCGCGCTCACCATGGCAGCCGAACGGCGTCCACGGCCGGAGCCGCGTCTACGACCACGACCGGTTCGCATGGACGGACCAGCACTGGCATGGACGCCCGCTCCCCGGAAGCGTCCTGTACGAGCTGCACGTAGGCACCTTCACGCCGGAAGGGACGTTCGACGCCGCCGCCGAGCGTCTGGACCATCTGGTGGCGCTGGGCGTAGACGCGGTGGAGCTTCTGCCCGTCGCCGCATTCCCCGGTCACCACGGATGGGGGTACGACGGTGTCCATCTGTGGGCGCCGCATGAGCCGTACGGCGGTCCGGACGGGTTGAAGCGCTTCGTCGACGCCGCCCATGCGCGCGGTCTGGCGGTCGTCCTGGACGTCGTCTACAACCACCTGGGGCCGGACGGGAACCGCTTGGCCGCCTACGGGCCGTACTTCACCGGCGCCCACACCACGCCATGGGGCGACGCGGTGAACTTCGACCAGGAGGGCTCGGACGAGGTCCGGGCGTTCGTCGTCGAGAACGCGCTGATGTGGCTGCGCGACTACCACTTCGACGGGCTCCGCCTCGACGCCGTCCACGCCATCACCGACCACAGCGCCGTGCACATTCTGGAGGAGCTTGCACAGTCGGTGGCGGGCCTCTCCGCGACCCTTGGGCGCACTCTGTTCCTCATCGCGGAATCCGATCTGAACGACCCGCGCCTGGTGACGTCCAGAGAGGCGGGCGGATACGGGCTCGACGCGCAGTGGAGCGACGACTTCCATCACGCCCTGCACGCCGCGCTCACCGGCGAGCGCCAGGGCTACTACTGCGACTTCGGCTCCCTGGGAACGCTCAAGAAGGCACTCACGAACGTCTTCGTCCATGACGGGACCATGTCGACCTACCGGGGACGGCACCACGGGCGCCTTGTCGACACGCAGAGGCTCCCGGCACACCGCTTCCTCGGCTTTCTGCAGAACCACGACCAGGTGGGCAACCGGGCTGCGGGCGACCGGATCGGCACCGTCCTGGCGTCCTCGGAGATCTCCCCGTCGATGCTCAAGGTCGGCGCGGCGCTGCTCCTGCTCGCCCCCTTCACGCCCATGCTGTTCATGGGCGAGGAGTGGGGCGCGTCCACCCCGTGGTGCTACTTCACCGACCACCAGGACCCCGAGCTCGCCCGCGCGGTGAGCGAGGGACGCCGGCGCGAGTTCGCGCGGCACGGCTGGAGCGGCGGAGTTCCCGATCCACAGGCTGTGGACACTTTCCGGCGCTCCATCCTCGACTGGTCGGAGTGCGACCGTCCTCACCATCGCGACCTGCTCGAATGGCATCGGGCCCTGCTCGCGCTGCGCCGGTCCCGGCCGGATCTGAACGATCCCCGCCTGTCCGAGACGGCCGTCGAGGTGGACGAGGGAAAGATGCGCTGGCTGATGATGTGGCGCGGTCCGGTGTGCGTCGCGGCGAACTTCGGCTCTCTCCCGGTGGTGCTCCCGGTGGTGAAGGCTCCGGGGAGGGCCCGCCCCCGGCTGCTGCTCGCCTCGGATCCGGCAATAAGCCTGGACGCGGACACCTCGGGCGAATCCGCATCGGGCTCCGTGGGGCTGCCGGGGGCCGCCGTGGCCGTGTTCGAGTGACCGCGCGGGCCCCGTCGGCCGGGCGTGATGAGAAGTGCATCCCGATTAAGTCTGATAAGACGTATTCGCGGATGTACTACGAGTGGCAAACCGCAGGTCAAGAGCGCGGCGCACGCCGGGCAATGTTCAAGAATCGTCATACGATCGGTCCATGACCTCAGTACTGCTCGCCGAGGACGACACGTCCATCTCCGAGCCTCTCGCCCGCGCGCTGCGTCGCGAGGGGTACACCGTCGAAGTCAGCCTGGACGGCCCGCAGGCCCTGGAACGGGCGCTCGGCGGTGGCGTGGACCTGATCGTCCTAGATCTCGGCCTGCCCGAACTGGACGGCCTTGAGGTGGCCCGCAGGGTACGGGCCGAAGGCCACGGCGTGCCCATCCTGATCCTCACCGCCCGGGCCGACGAGGTCGACACCGTCGTCGGGCTCGACGCGGGCGCCGACGACTACGTGACCAAGCCGTTCCGGCTGGCCGAGCTGCTCGCCCGGGTGCGGGCGCTGCTGCGCCGGGGCAGCACCGAGACGCCGATCGTCCAGGGGGTGCGGATCGACGCCGAGTCGCGCCGCGCCTGGATGGGCGAACACGAGCTCCAGCTGACCACCAAGGAGTTCGACCTGCTCCGCGTCCTCGTGAGGGACGCGGGCAAGGTCGTGACCCGCGAACAGATCATGCGCGAGGTGTGGGACACCAACTGGTGGGGTTCCACCAAGACGCTCGACATGCACATTTCCTGGCTGCGCCGCAAGCTCGGCGACGACGCCGGCAGCCCCCGCTACATCACGACGGTGCGGGGCGTCGGCTTCCGGTTCGAACGCGGCGACTAGCTCCGGCCGCCACGGCCGCGCGACACGACCCGGGGCCTTCCCGAGGGGCCCCGGGCGCGATGCCGCATGTTCCGTGGCCCCACCCTCGAAGGAGCCCTGATGAGGCGCCGACTCCTCCTGTCGACGCTCGCGGTGGCGGTGGTCGCGATCCTTTTGCTCGGCATACCCCTCGCCTACACCGCGCACAAGCTCGTCTACGACGGCGCCGCCCGGTCCCTGGACCGTGAGGCGTCCTCCATCGCCGGCGGTGTCGGCCTCGACCTGGAGAGGCACCGGCCGGTCACCGGCGACGTCATCGCGCGGGAGTATCCGGAGCGGCACATCTCGATCACCATGCCGGACGGCCGGACGCTCACCGCCGGTCCCGGCAGGGCGGAGCGGTCGCTCAGCGCCACCGCGTCCCAAGGCGGGGTACGGGTGCGGGTGTCGCGCCCCGAGGCCGCGATCCGGGCCGACGCGCTGCGGCTGCTGCTGCTCATCGCCAGCCTCGCCCTGCTCGGCGTCGCCGTCACCGTCGGCCTGGCGATGGTGCAGGCCCGCAAGCTGACCCTGCCGCTGGTCGACCTCGCCGAGACCGCCGACCGGCTCGGCAGCGGCAACGCCAGGCCGCGCCGCCGCCGCTACGGCATCCCGGAGGCCGACCGGGTCGCCGAGGTCCTGGACCGCAGCGCCGTCCGGATCGCCGACCTGCTGGCCAACAGCCGCGAGTTCGCCTCCGACGCCAGCCACCAGCTCCGCACGCCGCTGACCGCGCTGTCCATGCGGCTGGAGGAGATGATCGAGGCGGCCGACTACCCGGACGTCGTCCGGGAGGAGGGCGCCGCCGCCGTCGCGCAGGCCGAACGGCTCGTCGCGGTCGTCGAGCAGCTGCTGTCGCGCGCCAAGCACGACCGGACGGGCACCGCGGCCGCGTCGTCCATCGACGAGATCATCGCCCAGCAGGTCGAGGAGTGGCGGCCCATCTTCGGCCGGGACGGCCGGGACGTGCGGGTCGTCGGGGAGCGGAGCCTGGTCGCCATGACCAACTCCGAGGGCCTCTCCCAGATCGTCGCGACGCTGCTGGACAACTCGCTGATGCACGGCGCCGGCACCGTCACCATCCGCACCAAGCCGACCCTGAACCACGTGGTGGTCGAGGTGGGCGACGAGGGCACCGGGATACCGCCCGAGCTGGTCCCGCGGATCTTCGAACGGAGCGTCAGCGGCGGCCGCGGCACCGGGCTCGGGCTGTACCTGGCCCGCTCCCTGGCCACGGTGGACGGAGGACGGCTGGAGTTGTTCCAGGCGCGGCCGGCGGTGTTCGGCGTCACGCTCCGCCAGGCCGCCGAGGTGCGTCTCGCGGCGCAACCGGTCGTGATGGGACCCGCCTGACCGGCGGGCCCGGATCCGGGCTCTAGATCTCGGCGTAGTCCTCGGCGGCGCGGGAGCCGAGAGGGCGGCCGAGGCGCGCGGACGGGGCCTCGTGGCCGTTCGCCCGGTGGACGCCGGGCCCCTCCGTGGTCAAAGCGTCCGGGATGGGCGTGTCCTCGGCGGGCGTGTCCTCGGCCGGCGTGCCGGGCGCCTCCGGCAGCCCGGACGCGGGGTCGACGCGCGGCGCGCTCGCGGGCAGGAACACCCACTTCTTGTACGACCAGAAGCGGAACAGTGACGCCACGCCGGTACCGATGATCAGTGCGGCGTTGTAGGAGAGCGGGCCGGACAGCCCCAGCACGTAGTGCGTGAAGCCGATGAACAGCTCGGTGATCACGAGCCCGACGCCGTTCAGCGCGAAGAACAGCACGTATTCGCGGCCGAGCCCGGTGCGGTCGCGGTGCCGGAACGTCCAGTAGCGGTTGGCCAGGTACGAGAACGTCGTCGCGATCAGCGTGGCGACGCCGTTGGACGTCAGTGGCCCCACCCCCATGCCGGTGTGGAGGACGTTGCCGATCGCGAGCGTGATGACGAACGCGATCGCGCCCACGCTGCCGAACTTGGCGAGTTCGCGCACGAGATGCTCGAACCGCCGGTGGAGATTGGCGACCAGGCTCACGAAGGGGAACCGTCCTTCCGGACTTCGGCTGTTCGCCACGACACGAGCGTGGCGGCTGTGGCGGGGGTATGACGAGAATAGACGCCCGTGGCCTCTGGGACGTCCGAACATGAACGTTTCACTTCGCCAGTGCGTTCCTTGCCCATTGTCCGATACCCCACACACGGGTACGACGCAGGGCGCGGATGACGGGTTCGCGCGGATCGCCCGATAGCCTTCTGACGTGACAGAACGAGCGCAGCGCCGGGAGGCGCCCGTCGTCGGGATGGCGGGCGGTGGACAGCTGGCCCGGATGACGCAGCAGGCCGCGATCGGGCTCGGCGTGTCGCTCCGCGTGCTCGCCGGGGCGCCGGACGAGTCGGCGGCCAGGGTCGTCTCCGGCGTCCGGGTCGGCGACGACCGCTCCCTGGACGATCTGCTGGCGTTCGCCAAGGGCTGCGACGTCGTGACGTTCGACCACGAGCACGTCCCGGGTCCGCACATCCGGGAGCTTGAGGCTTCGGGTGTGCCGTGCCGTCCCGGATCCGCGGCCCTGGCCCACGCCCAGGACAAGCTCGTCATGCGCGACCGGCTCAGCGCGATGGGCGTCCCGTGCCCCGCCTACGCGCATGTGCCGCCGTCCGCGCCCCTGGCGTTCCTGGAGGCGTTCGCCCGCGAGCACGGCTGGCCCGTGGTCCTCAAGGCGACCCGCGGCGGCTATGACGGCAAGGGCGTCTGGATCGTCGGGGACCTCGACCGCGAGGCGCACGCCCTCGTCCAGCGGCTGCTGTCGGAGGGCGTCGACCTGATCGCCGAGCGGCACGTCCCGTTCCGGCGGGAGCTGGCGGCGCTCGTCGCGCGCTCCCCGCACGGGCAGGGGGCCGCGTACCCGATCGTGGAGACCGTCCAGGAGGGCGGCATCTGCACGGAGGTGATCTCACCGGCGCCCGGCCTGGACGAGGACACCGCGGCCGAGGCGCAGCGGCTCGCGCTGACCGTCGCGGGCGAACTCGGCGTCGTCGGCCTTCTCGCGGTCGAGCTGTTCGAGACCGATGACGGGCTGCTGGTGAACGAGCTGGCCATGCGTCCCCACAACTCCGGGCACTGGACGATCGAGGGCGCCCGGACGTCGCAGTTCGAGCAGCACCTGCGTGCCGTCCTCGACCTGCCCCTCGGCTCCACCGAACCCACCGCCCCGTACACGGTCATGGCCAACGTGCTCGGCGGCGACGACCCGGACGTCTACTCCCGCTACTTCCACGTGATGGCCCACGACCCGGGCGTCAAGGTGCACATGTACGGCAAGGAGTCGCGTCCGGGCCGCAAGATCGGCCATGTGACCGCGCTCGGCGACGACGTCGCGGAGACGCGCGAGCGCGCCCGCCATGCCGCCGGCTACCTGCGGTGGGGAACCGATATGAAGGAGCACAAAGAATGAGCGAAGCGAACCGGGGGGTGTGGGGGGTCGTCCCCCCACGGAGGCGCGCATGAGCGAGCCGGTGGTCGGCGTGGTGATGGGCAGCGACTCGGACTGGCCGGTGATGGAGGGCGCCGCGCGGGCGCTCACCGAGTTCGGCGTCCCCTACGAGGCCGACGTCGTCTCCGCGCACCGGATGCCGCACGACATGATCAACTACGGGGAGACCGCGGCGGCCCGCGGGCTCAGCGTGATCATCGCGGGTGCGGGCGGGGCCGCGCATCTGCCGGGCATGCTGGCCTCGGTCACGCCGCTGCCGGTGATCGGGGTGCCCGTCCCGCTGAAGCACCTGGACGGGATGGACTCGCTGCTGTCGATCGTCCAGATGCCCGCCGGGGTGCCCGTCGCCACGGTCGCGGTCGGGGCCGCCCGCAACGCCGGGCTGCTGGCCGTCCGCATCCTGGCCGCGTCCGACGACGACCTCCGGGCCAAGATGAAGGTCTTCCAGCAGGACCTCTACGGTCAGGCCAAGGCGAAGGGCGCGCGGCTCCGCGAGAGCCTCTGAGGGGCCGTCAGCGCCGCAGGGCCCACTCGACCGCCGGGCAGCGGTCCATGACGACGTCGAGCCCGGCGTCCAGCGCGCGCCGGGCCGCCGCCTCGTCGATCACCTGGAGCGGCAGCCAGACCGCCTTCGCGCCCGCCGCGATCGCCTCGTCCACCGCCTGCCCGGCGTGCTCGGCGCGCCGGTAGACGCCCACCACGTCCACGGAGGACGCGTCCGGCACCTCGGCCAGGGACGCGTAGCCCTTCTCGCCGAGGACGTCCCGCGCCGCGGGATGGACGGGGATGATCCGCTTGCCGCGCTGCTGCATCAGCCTGGCCTGGTCGTAGACCTCGCGTGCCGGGTTGTCGCCGAGCCCGACGAACGCCCACGTCCTGGACTCGTTCAGCAGCCGGCGGATGACGCCCTGATCGGCGAACACATCAGACATGCCCACGACAACAGCGCCTGCGGCCCGTTCCTTCCCCGGTTCAGGGGCGTCCGAGGGCCCGGTAGTTCCAGTCGGCCGCGCGCCAGCGCTCCGGGTCCAGGGCGTTGCGCCCGTCCACGATGTTGCGTTCGGCGACGGCCTCGCCGAGCGCGAGCGGGTCCATGTCCCGGAACTCCGCCCACTCGGTCAGCAGCAGCACGACGTGGGCGCCGTGCGCCGCCGACATCGCCGACTCGCCGTACTCCAGCGAAGGCTGGGCGCGGCGGGCGTTGCGCATGGCCTGCGGGTCGTACACCGTCACCGCGGCGCCCTGCGCGCGTATGGACGCGGCCACGTCCAGCGCGGGGGAGTCGCGGACGTCGTCGGAGTTCGGCTTGAACGACGCGCCCAGCACCCCGACCGTCCGCCCGGCGAACGAGCCGCCGAGCATCTGCCGGGCGAGGTCCACCATCCGGATCCGCCGCCGGATGTTGATCTCGTCGACCTCGCGCAGGAACGTCAGCGCCTGGTCGGCGCCCAGCTCCCCGGCGCGGGCCATGAACGCGCGGATGTCCTTCGGGAGGCAGCCGCCGCCGAAGCCGAGGCCGGGTCCGAGGAACTTGCCGCCGATCCGGTCGTCGTAGGACAGCGCCTCCGAGAGCTTGGTCACATCGGCGTGCGCCGCCTCGCAGACCTCCGCCATCGCGTTGATGAAGGAGATCTTGGTGGCGAGGAACGCGTTCGCCGACACCTTGACCAGCTCGGCGGTCGGGTAGTCGCTGGTGATGAACGGGGTGCCGGCGGCGATCATCGTCCGGTAGATCTCCCGCAGCACCTTCTCCGCGTGCCCGGCCGCGCCCTGGTCGGCGGGCAGCCCGGCGACGATCCGGTCCGGGTGCAGGGTGTCCTGGACGGCGAAGCCCTCGCGCAGGAACTCGGGGTTCCACGCCAGCAGGGCGTCGTCGCCCACCGGCGCGAGCCGCGCCATCGTCTCGGCCAGCCGCGCGGCCGTCCCGACCGGCACGGTGGACTTGCCGACGACGAGGCACGGCCGGTGCAGCAGCGGTGCGAGCGTGACGATCGCGTCGTCCACGTAGGTGAGGTCGGCGGCGTACTCCCCGGACTTCTGCGGGGTGCCGACGCACAGGAAGTGCACCTCGCCGAACTCCGCGGCCTCCGTGTAGGACGAGGTGAAGCGCAGCCGCCCGCTCTCCAGCCCCCGGCGCAGCACGGGCTCCAGACCCGGCTCGAAGAACGGCAGGTCACCGGCCGAGAGCCGGGCGATCCGCTCCTCGTCCACGTCGAGACCGAGCACTTCGAAGCCGAGATCGGCCATGCAGGCCGCGTGGGTGGCGCCGAGATAACCCGTTCCGATGACCGTCAGCCGGTTGGACAAGGCCCGCTCCTCTCGCTCCGCTCTCGCCGACTCGCGGCCTCTACTCCAAGGTGCCCGCAAGGGGCCGCTCCGTACGCCGGCCGCCTTGCAGTACCGGCCGGTAGTTTCCGGGTCGCGTGATGCACGGTCCCGAATCGTACGGGGAGGCGGGTGCGGATGGGGCGCCGGAGGCGATCGCGATCGCGGAAGGGCCGTTCCGTGACCCGGCCTGGGGACGGGCGGCGGCGCCCGTCCCCAGCGGCCTCGGTCAGCTGTGGGAGATCTCGAGCATCAGCTTGCCGTCCGCGCCCCTGTGCGGGTGGAGGGTGAGCCCGTTGAAGTTCGCGGTCGTGTGGTGGCCGTCCGTCGGCATGCTGGTGACGGCCCGCGACTTCCCGTTGCGGACGGTGAAGGTCACGCGCGTGCCCTTGAGCTCGACGCCGATCGACTCCGCCCCGTGGCCCTTGTCGAGGGTGATCGTCTGGCCGTCCTTGATCTCGATCTTGCAGTCCGCGTCGCGGCACTCCTCCAGCGCGGCGTCCGCCTTCACGTCCTCGTCCTGCGCGGCGGGCTCCTTGCCGGGCGCGGCCGTGCCGGACGGCGAGGCGGGCGTCGAGGCCGGCGACGAGGGCGACGCGGCCGCCGGGGGCGACTCCGCGGGCGCCAGGGCGGACGGCTCCGGCGCCGGCGGTGGCGCGGCGGGTGCGGCGTTCGCGGCGGTGATGCCGCCGGCGAGGGCGAGCGCGGAGGCGGCCGTGGCGAGCAGGGCGAGGATCCTTGTCGACATCCTGTGAACTCCTGATGAGTGACTACTCTCGGTCACCCTGTTGTTACCCACAGCATTCGATCAAGAACGTGGTGTCACCCGGAAGGGCGCTCGTCGACGAGGAGCGTCTGCCACGCCCGGCCGAAAACGCCGGACGCGTCGGCGAGCGACGCCTCGCACAGGGCGCTGCCGCCGGGGCTCGCGTCCAGGGACGCGGCCATGCACAGCCACGCGCCGGCCGGGTCGCGGTGCAGCGCGACGGTCAGGTCCGTGTTGATGATCAGCCACTTGGACAGATCGAGCTGGCTTCCGATGCCGGACGCGCTGTCCGCCAGCGTCAGGGCGCGCACCAGCGGAGTGTCGGACTCGCCGGGAACCAGCGGGATCCGGGGCCGTGCCCAGGTGGTGCCGGGGCCCGGCTCACCGAAGGTGCCGTGGACGATCCGCCACTCCATCGCGGACAGGTAGCCGCCGACGTGGACGCCCGGCCAGTCCGGGAACCGCGGGGTCGTCCCGGGCAGGGGCGGTGGAGCCGGAGCGTGGACGACGGGCTCCAGGTGGGGCGGGGCCTCCATGATCCGCCAGGCGGTGGCGCGGACGACGGTGCGGCCCTCGTGGGTCATCTCCGCTTCGAGAAGCGTGATCCGCCTGCCGGGACGGACGACGCGGACGGAGATGTCCAGCACCGCCACCGGGACGGGGCCCAGCAGCTCGACCGTGACCCGCGCGATCCGGGTCCCCGGGACGGGGCCGTGCCGCTCGAAGGCCCGTCCGATCAGGCCCGAGACGGGGCCGCCGTGCTGGAAGCCCGGCGACCAGGGTCCGGCGGTGGCGGGCGTGGCGGCGAACCGCCCGTCGCCGAGCGGCTCGTAGAAACTCCCGGCGGCAGCGCCCTCGGTCATGGGACTCTCCTCCTGGCTAGAACAAAATTCTAGGGCTAGAACAAAATTCTAGCCAGGGAGTCAACCGCAGAGCTTCTGGGTGGCGCTGTCGGTCTCCAGGCCCGTGGACGGCGACGGGCTCGGCGAGGCGGTCGTGACCTCGACCTTCTTCACGCCGTCCCAGTTCGCGCCGACCATGACCTGCACGCCCGTCCCGAGGGAGTTCACCTTCTTGAGCTTGGCGCCCGGGATCGCGGCGGCCAGGGTCTTCGCGGAGTCCTCGCGGTCGGGCCCGTACCGGACCTGCGTCTTCTGGAGGCCCCGGCGCGCCACGCCAGGGGGGACGGTGACGTCGAAGCCGATGTCCTCCAGTTGCCCGCCCGCCTTCGTCGCGAGACCGGGTGTGCCGATCGCGTTCAGGACGCGGACGGAGATGTCCTCCGGCGGCACCGTCAGCTCGTTCTCGGGCTTCTGGCTCGGCGTCGCGCTCGGCTTCTTGGCCGGCTCCGCGAGCGGCTGGTCCCGCCGGATCTTGGTGAACAGGTCCTGGGCCTTGCCCCGGTCCCACCGGACGGTCGACTGGGGTGCCGTGGCGTTCCACAGGACGGACTGGTGGTCGGGGTCGGCGAGGGGGATCTTCGCGAACGTCATGTCGTCGGTCGACAGGTTCTTCATCTGGTCGGCCAGCTCGGGCAGGTCGTCGGCGAGTTCGTCGTCGACCCGCACCGACTTCAGCGCCGCGTTCAGGAACTTCGTCGACTTAACCGGGTCGCCGAGCGTCTTGGTCGACAGCGCCTGCTTCAGCATCGCCGCCATGAACTGCTGCTGCCGGTCGATGCGCCCGAGGTCGCTGCCGCCCGTCAGCGTGTAGCGGGCGCGGGCGAACGCCAGCGCCTTCATCCCGTCGACGTGCGAGGTGCCCGCCGGGAGCTTCAGCCCGCTCTTGACGTCGTCGATCGGCTGCTCGGTGCACACGTCCACGCCGCCGAGCGCGTCCACCATGTGCACGAACCCGTAGAAGTTCACCTCGACGTAGTGGTCGATCGACAGGCCCGTCGCCTTCTTGACGGTGCTGACCGCGAGGTCGGGCCCGCCGAACTGGTACGCCCAGGTCAGCTTCCCCGGACGGGACGGTACCTTCGCCCCCTTCTCCCCCTCCGAGCCGTTCGACTCGTGCGACGGGATCGTGACGAGGGAGTCGCGGGGCAGGTTCACGATCGACACGCGCTTGTGGTCGCGGGAGATGTGCAGGAGCAGCATGGTGTCGGACCGCTCGCCCTCGTGGTGCCCGAGCTTGGCCGCCTTCTGCTGCGCCTTCGTCAGCCCGTCGCGGCGGTCGACCCCCGCGACGAGGATCGTCATCTCGCCCTCCGAGTCGCCGTCGCCGAGGCCGCCGACCGACACCTTGTCGATCACGCCGGTCACGTAGTTCTGGAACGCCCAGGCGCCGCCCGAGGTGAGCAGCACGAACGCCGACATCGTCGCGGTCACCGTCAGGAACCGCTTCTGCCGCCGCGCGCTCACCGCGGCCCGCGGGCTCAGCCCCCGGCCGGGCCGGCGCGGGCCGCGCGGGCTCTCCACCGGCACCCGCGGCGCGGGCATCCCGTCGATGGTCACGCCCTCGATGTCGCCGTCGTCACCGTCGCCCGCCGCCGCGTGGGAGCCCGGACGCGGCCGGAAGTAGCGCTCCAGCGGATCGGCCCCCGGCGAGCCGGCGTCGCCGCGACCTGAGTCGTGCCCGTCTGTCATTGCGGCCGCCGCCTCCCGATGTCCTCGTTCCGACGCGAGTCGACACCACTCTAAAGTGGGGGACACCCGTCCGTCGGCTACCTGGACCTCGTGTCCTTGGAGTAACGTGGCGCCGGTCTCGACCACACCCCGGCGGCCCGCACGCGAACTGGGTGGCGTGGGCTGCGTCAGACGAGCGAGCAAGAGAGGAATGGGGCGCTCATTCCGGTCCCCGGGCCGGGGCGCCCACGAGCCCACATGAATCCGTCTCCCCATTTCCAGCGCGTCACGAACCAGGAAACCCAGTACGCCGTGAAGCCCCGTTCCGACTCCGGTGAACGCACCTGGCCCGCCGTCTCGGTGGTGATGCCGGTCCTCAACGAGCAGCGCCATCTGACCGAGGCCGTGCGCGGCATCCTGTCCCAGGACTATCCCGGCGAGCTCGAACTCGTGCTCGCCGTCGGGCCGTGCCGCGACCGCACCGAAGAGATCGCCCAGCGCCTCACCGCCGAGGACCCGCGCGTCCTGATGGTCGCCAACCCGACGGGACGCACCCCGCAGGGCCTCAACATCGCGATCAAGGCGTCGCAGTACTCGATCATCGTCCGGGTGGACGGGCACTCGCTGCTGCCGGCGGACTACGTCCGCGCCGCCGTCGAGACGATGGAGGAGACCGGCGCCGACAACGTCGGCGGGATCATGGCGGCCGAGGGCGTCACCCCGTTCGAGAAGGCCGTGGCGCGGGCGATGACGTCCAAGCTCGGCGTCGGCAACGCCCGCTTCCACACCGGCGGCGAGGCGGGCGAGGTCGAGACCGTCTACCTCGGGACGTTCCGGCGCAGCGCGCTCGACCGCGTCGGCGGCTACGACGAGACGTTCGTCCGCGCCCAGGACTGGGAGATGAACCACCGCATCCGCGAGACCGGCGGCCGGATCTTCTTCACCCCGCGGATGCGGGTCACCTACCGCCCGCGCCCCAACCTGCGGGCCCTCGCGAAGCAGTACTTCCACACCGGCCGCTGGCGCCGCGTCGTCGGGCGCGAGCACCAGGGCACCCTCAACCTGCGCTACCTCGCGCCGCCGATCGCCGTCGTCGCGATCACCGCGGGCACGGTCGCCGGGCTGTTCGGGTTCTGGCCCGGCTGGCTGCTGCCCGGCGGGTACGCGGCCGCGATGGTCGCGGGCGCCGCCGTGGAGGGACGGGGGCTGCCCCTGTCCGCCTGGCTGCGGCTCCCGCTCGTCTTCGCCACCATGCACCTGACCTGGGGCGTCGGCTTCCTGACCAGCCCCCCGCGGCTCGGCCAGCCGACACCGGTCAAACCCGGCCAATCCGTCCACTAGCGGCGCTGAGCGGGAAACCACCTGCGACCCCCTGCCGTCCCACGTCGTGTCAGGGTTAGGTTGGGCGGACCGCTGCCGCCCGGCTCGGTTTTGGAGGTGGCCATGTCCAACGGAGCACGTCACGGCCTCGGCGTCCTGGTCGGCGTGGTCGTGACGCCGATCATCGCCGCCTGCCTGATGTACGGCGCGAACAAGCTCGGCATGAGCGTGCGGACGTTCAGGTTCGAGGGGGGCGACCGCTGGCTCGGCGCGGCGGTGATCCTGGTGGCGGCCGTGCTGACGGGCCTGCTGGCCGGTTCGCGGTTGTCGCCCGTCGCCTCGCTCGTCCCCGGCGTGGTGTACTCGCTGATCGGAGCGCTGTGGATCGTCTCGCCGCGATGGACGTTCAGCAACACCGGGCGTGACGTACTGCCCTCCGAACTCGACCGTGGCTACCTGCTGCTCGGCCCCTACGGCATCTTCCTGCTGCTCGGCATCGCCCTCCTGGTCGCGTCCGTCGCGCCGTCGCGCTGGAAGGCGTCCAGCGCGACCGGAGCCGGGCCGCGCTTCGGCGGGACGCCGCCGCCCGCACCGATGGGGCCGCCTCCCATGCACGGCGCCCAGCCGCCCATGGGGGCGCACCAGCCGCACCAGCCGCCGCAGGCGCCTCCCGGGCCGGGACAGAGCCCGCCGTGGCAGGGCGCGCCCCAGTACGGGCAGCCGCCCGCTCAGCAGGGCACGGCCAACCCGCCTCCGCCGCCGTCCGGTCCTCCCGCCGCGCCCGCGGCTCCCGCGCCGCCCGCCGACGACAGGCCGGAGTCGTCCCCCCGAGGCGGCTCGAACGACGACAACCCTGGTGAATGGACCCAGGTGTACGGCGGCAACCGCCCGCAGTGAGCCGCCGGCTCGACGATCAGCGGTCGTCCGCGGCGGCGAGGTGCTCGGCGACCACGACGTCGAGCGGCTGGGTGACCTTGAGGTTGCGCTCGCTGCCCGCGACCACCCGGATCGGCACGTCCGGCAGGTAGCGGTGCACGATGCCGCAGTCGTCGGTGGCGCGCAGCGCCGGATCGGCGGCCGCCAGCTCGTACGCCTTGCGGATCGTGCCGAGGCGGAAGCCCTGCGGGGTCTGGAAGCGGCTCATCGTCTCGCGCGGCGGCATGGCGGCGACCACGCCGTCCTCGACGACCACCATCGTCTCGGACGCGGGCAGGCCGACGGCGACGGCCTCGTGGCCGTCCAGGGCGTCCAGGACGCGGCCGATCACATCGTGGTCCACGAAGGGGCGGGCGGCGTCGTGGAACAGGACCCGGGCGTCGGCGGGACGCCCGGACAGCGCGCGCAGCGCCGCGACCGTGGACGCGGTGCGCGTGTCGCCGCCCTCGATGACGGCCGCCGTCTTGCGGAACGGCGCGGCGATCGCGGCGGCCTCGCGCAGGTGCCCGGCCGCCATCACGACCACGACCTCGCCGATGTCCGGATGCGAGTCGAACGCGCCGATCGCGTGCGCCAGGATCGGGCGCCCGCCGACGTCGACGAGCTGCTTGGGGCGTCCCGCGCCCATGCGCTCGCCGGTCCCTCCGGCAAGGACCACCGCAACGGTCGGCGTCGCCATTCCACCTCGACTTCCAGGACACACGGTCACCGGGCAACTACGCTGTGCACCTGCCCGTGATTCCCGAACGGCCGGAGGGCCCCGATGGATCAGGCGCTCCGGTGCGACCGTCCGGTCACGCTCAACGTACCGGACCACCCCGCGAACATCCGCCCGGACCGAGAGGCGGTCGAAGCCGTGGACGACGGCCGCGCCGGCGCAGGCCTCATCGGCGCGGGCCTCATCGACGCCTGCGTGGTCGGCCCGTGCGCGCCGTCCGTCGCGCGGTGGGCCGCCCGGCGCGGGCTCACACCGGACGCCGTCTCGGCGCTCTCGCTGGTCGCCGCGATGCTGGCGGCGGTCTGGTTCTCCGCCGGCACGCGCGGCGGGCTGGTCACCGGGGCCCTGCTGCTGTGCGTGTCGTTCGTCCTCGGCGAGGTGGCCCAGGGGCGGGTGGACGGGGAGGGCGCCCACCGGAGCGGCTCGTCCGGCGGCTGGGCCGCCGGTCTCCTCGACCGTGTCAAGGAGACCGGTGCCTACGCGGGGCTGGCGGCCGGGGCCGCCGCGGGGAACCTGTGGTGGGCGGCGCTGGGGGCCGTCGTGCTGCTGTCCGTCCGCGACACGGCCGAGGCGTCGTTCTCGGCAAGCGGCGCCTACCCGGCGAGGAGAGCACCAGGGGGGAGCGAGGCCGGGCCGTCCCGCCGGGACGTGTTCCTGCGGCGGGCCGGGCGCAGTCTCGCGCTGCCGTTCGGCGAGAGGGTCGCGCTGATCGCGGTCGTCGCCGCCCTCGGCGGCCCCCGGCCGGTGTTCGCGGTGCTTCTGACCTGGGGGTCGATCGTCGCCGCCGTCATGCTCGTGCGACGCCTGGCGAGGTCCTTCGCGTGACGGCCGGCACTCTGCGGGGGTACCGCGACGACGGCCCGGCGAGCCGCGCGCTCGGCCGGATGGCGCGGGGACGGCTCGCGCCGCTGCCCGCCGCCGTCGCGGCGGCGGCCCTGACCGGCGTCCTGCTGGCCCTGCCGCCGCGGGGCGGGCCGGCTCCCGCCCTGTTCGCCCCGGTCATCGCCCTGCTGCTGGCCGGGCCCGCGTCCGCGCACCCGCACGACGGGCGCCTGGACTGGCTCGCACCGCCCATTTCGCGCGGGATCGAGTATGGTTACCTCGCCGTGCTGGGGTTCGCGCAGGCGGTTTCGGCGCCGCTCGTCTACGTGCTGATCGCGGTTCTCGCGCTCCACCACCACGACATCGTGTACCGCACCCGCCAGGGGCGCCGGCCGCGGGAGTGGGTCCTGCGCGCCGGGCTCGGCTGGGAGGGCCGGATGCTGTTCGCGGCCGTCGCGGGCCTTTCCGGTCTGCTCCCGTTCGCGTACGCGGCGCTGGCCGCCTACCTTGGCGTGTTGTTCGGCGCCGAGGGCGTCGTCGCGTGGGCGCGCGGTCGCGGCAGCGGCGTGATGGTCGACCTGAAGGAAGAGGAAGCATGATCGGCATGGTGCTGGCGGCAGGGGCGGGCCGGAGGCTGCGGCCCTACACCGACACCCTCCCCAAGGCCCTGGTCCCCGTGGACGGTGAGACCACCATCCTCGACATCGCCCTGGGCAACCTCGCCGAGGTCGGCCTGAACGACGTCGTCATCGTCGTCGGGTACTGCGCGGGCGCCGTCGAGGAGCGCAAGGCCGCACTCGAGGAGCGGTACGGCGTGAACATCACGCTGGTTCACAACGACAAGGCCGAGGAGTGGAACAACGCCTACTCCATGTGGCTGGCTCGGGAGCATTTCTCCAAGGGCGTCCTCATGGTCAACGGCGACACGGTCCATCCGGTGAGCGTCGAGAAGACGCTACTGGCCGCCCGTGGGCCGGACATCCTCCTCGCCGTGGACAATGTGAAAACTCTCGCCGACGAGGAGATGAAGGTCATCCTCGACGGGGAGGACCACCTGAAGACCATCACCAAGCTGATGGACCCGTCCACCGCCGGCGGCGAGTACATCGGCGCCACGCTGATCGAGCCCGCAGCCGCGGAACCGCTGGCCGACGCCCTCAAGGCCACCTGGGAGCGCGACCCCGACCTCTACTACGAGGACGGCTACCAGGAGCACGTGAACCGCGGCGGCCGCATCGGCGTCGCGCCGATCGGCGAGGTCGACTGGGTCGAGGTCGACAACCACGACGATCTGGAGAAGGCCCGCCGGATCGCCAAGGGCTACTAGCCCGCCCCCGACAGCGCGGACGACGAGGAGGCCCATGCCCCTGCTGACGCGGATGCTGAACGCGCCGCTCTCCATCGATGTGCGGCGCGGCGCGGTCGCCGCCCTCGGCGACCTGCTCGCCGACAGGCGCATCGCCACCGAGGGACGCGTGGCGATCGCGGTCGGCCCCGGCCAGGGCGACCAGATCGCCGACCACGTCCGGCCTTCCCTGTCGGCCTGCGAGGTGTTCCAGGTGGCGGGCGGCACCGTGGACGCGGCCGTCGATCTGGCCGGCAAGCTGCGCGCCGGATCCTACGAGGCCGTCGTCGGGATCGGCGGCGGCCGGACGATCGACGCGACCAAGTACGCGGCGACGCTGTCGGGCATCCCGATGGTGTCGGTCGCCACGAACCTGTCCCACGACGGGATCTGCTCCCCGGTCGCCTCGCTCACCCACGACAACGGCAAGGGCTCGTTCGGCGTCGTGATGCCGCTCGCCATGGTCGTCGACCTCGACTACGTGCGCGCCGCGCCCGAACGGCTCGTCCGCGCCGGAGTCGGCGACGTGCTGAGCAACTTCTCCGCCGTGGACGACTGGCTCCTCGCCGCCGCCGAGTGCGGCGAGCGGGTCGACCGGATGGCGCTGACCGTCGCGCGGACCGCCGCCGAGGCGCTGCTGCACCAGCCGCAGTCGATCGAGTCCGACCGGTTCCTGACCGTGCTGGCCGAGAGCCTGGTCCTGTCGGGGATGTCGATGGCGTTCGCGGGCGACTCCCGTCCCGCGAGCGGCGGCGACCACGAGATCCTGCACGCCATAGACCACCTCTACCCGGACACCGCGAACCACGGCGAGCTCGCCGGGATCGGCACCGCGTTCTGCTACCACCTGCGCGCCACCCACCTCGGGGAGGGCGCCGACCGGCTGGAGGAGATCATGACGTGCCTCGGCCGGCACGGCCTGCCGCGCCTGCCCGGCGACGTCGGGCTGTCGGTCGAGCAGTTCGCCGACGCCGTCCTGTACGCCCCGCGGACCCGGCCGGGCCGCTATACGATCTTGGAGTACCTGGGCCTCGACAAGGGTCAGACTCTCAAGGCGGTGGAACAGTATGTCCAGGCCCATGGAGGCTGAGTCCCCCCGGCGAGACCGCCCCCCGGAGCCCGCAGCCGACGAGCACCGGCCGCACCGCAAGGGCGCCTCCGTCGCCGACGTGCGCCGCTACGGCCAGCCGCCCGGCCTGAAGGACCGGCGCAACGAGGAGCACTGGGCCGGACGCCTCTACATGCGCGACCTGTCCCCGTACTTCGCGTGGGCCGCGCTGCGCCTCGGGTTCAGCCCCAACCAGCTCACCTACCTGATGATGGCGAGCGGGGTGCTCGCCGGCGTCGTGGTGTCGCTGCCCGTGTCGGGCACCGCCGCGCTGTGGACGGCGCTCGGCGGCGCCGCGCTCATCCAGGTGTACCTGCTGCTCGACTGCGTGGACGGCGAGGTCGCCCGCTACCTGCGGCGGACCTCGGTCGCCGGGGTGTTCCTGGACAGGATCGGCCACTACCTGTCGGAGGTCGCCCTCCTGATCGGCCTCGGCTTCGCCGCCCAGGGCGGCTGGGAGAGCGGCGGCTGGGTCGAGCTCGGCCTCCTCGCCGCCCTCGGCGCCGCGCTGATCAAGGCGGAGACCGACAACGTCGTCGTCGCCCGCGCCAAGTCGGGCCTGCCCGCCGACCCGGCCGGCGGCGACCGCGCGCTGCGCCCCCGCTCCTCCGGCATCGCCCTCGCCCGGCAGGCGGCGTCGATGCTGCGCTTCCACCGCATCATCGGCGCGGTCGAGCTCTCGCTGCTGATCCTCGCGGCCGCCGTGATCGACACCGTCCTCGGCGGCGACTCCCCGGCAGCGATGCGCGTCCTCATGGCCGCGGTCGCCGCCGTCGCGGTCGTCCAGACCGTCCTGCACCTGGTCAGCATCCTCGCGTCGCGGAGGCTGAAGTGACCTCAAGCCTGGACGAGGACTCCTTGGACGGGGACTCGGTGGACCCGCTCGAACAGCCCCCCGGCACTCGCGCGGACGGCGGCGTCGCGCTCAGCGTCGTGGTCCTGACCATGGGCAACCGCCCGGAGGAACTGGCCCGCGCGGTGCGCAGCGCCTTCGACCAGGAACACGTCGGCGTCGAGGTCGTCCTGGTCGGCAACGGCGTCGCGGGCGACTGGCGTCCGGGCGACGACCCCGTCTTCGACGACGAGCGCGTGACCCTGCTCCGCCTGCCGAAGAACGTCGGGATCCCCGCCGGGCGCAACCGCGGCGTGGCGGCGTCCTCCGGCGACGTGATCCTCTTCCTGGACGACGACGGCTGGTACCGCTCCACCCGCCTCGGCACGTACCTGCGCGACCGGTTCACCGCCGAACCCGACCTCGGCGTCGTCTCGTTCCGCGTCCGCGACCCCGAGGGCGGGCGCGGCGAGCGCCGGCACGTGCCGCGGCTGCGCGCCGGCGACCCCGAACGCTCCTCCGCCGTCACCACGTTCCTCGGCGGCGCCTGCGCCGTCCGCCGCACCGCCTTCGACGCCGGCGGCGGCCTCCCCGAGGACTTCTTCTACGCCCACGAGGAGACCGACCTCGCGTGGCAGATCCTCAACGCCGGCTACCGGATCGTGTACGACGCGTCCGCGGTCATGTTCCACCCGGCCGTCCTGCCCACCCGGCACGACATGTTCTACCGCTACAACGCCCGCAACCGCGTCTGGCTGGCCCGCCGCAACCTCCCGTGGCCGATCGCCCTCACCTACCTCGCCGTGTGGGTCGCCATGACCGTCCTCCGAGAGCGCAAGCCGAGCGCCCTCAAACCGTGGTTCAAGGGCTTCGCAGAAGGCTGGCGCAAACCCGCCGGCCCCCGCCGCCCCATCACCTGGCGCACCTCTTGGCGCATGACCAGAACAGGCCGCCCGCCTGTTATTTAGCAGTTCCCTTGGCGGTCGGGCCTTGAAGGCCCTCCCTTCGGCGGGCACTGCGTGCGATCGCTGCTGTGTTTGCTTGCAGTTCCCTTGGCGGTCGGGCCCTGGAGGGCCCTCCCTTCGGCGGGCACTGCGTGCGATCGCTGCATCGCTCCGAACTCGCCTTGCGGCTCGCTGCGCGATCAGGTTTCTTGCTTCGCTTGAAACCTGCCTTCGGACGCGATCGCAGGGGTTTGGGTCGTTGCGGGGTTGGGGTGGTGGCTGGGCTTCTGGGGTCAGGTGTCCTCGGGCGCCTGACGCCCAAGGGCACTGCAGATAAGCGCCGTCAGCTCGGCGGTGATGTCGTCGAGGGGGATGTCCTGGCCGCGGGCGGACCAGTGGTGGACGAGGTTGTTGACGGCGCCGATGATGGCGATCATGGTGAGGCGGTAGTCGCGGTCGACGGCCTCGTCCCGGGCGGCGGCCTCGGCGGCCAGCTCGACCAGCGTGTCCTCCCAGCGGGCGCGCCAGTGCAGGCGGTGCTGCTCCAGGCCCGCGCTCACGCCGATGACCTCGACGAACGCGATGCGGGCCCAGCGGGGATCGCGGGCGGTGACGGTGACGAACGCGCGGACGGCCCGTTCGACGCGGGCGGGCAGGTCGGCGCCGGCGGCCTCGGCGTAGGCGGTGGCCAGGGCGTCGGCCGCGCGCTCGTTGATGTCGCGGTGCAGGGCGAGCAGCAGTTCCTCGCGCCCGGAGAACTCCTCGTAGAAGTTGCGGGTGGACACGCTCGCCGTCGCGCAGAGCCGCTCGATGGACGTCGCCGCGTAGCCGCGGGTGCCGAACAGTTCGAGGCCGGCGGCCAGCAGGCGCCCCCGCCTCTCGGCGCGGCGCTCCTCGGCCGAACGGCCGCCGTAGCTGCGCCGGGGCGCGGGGTTTCGGCCGCTCATGGCTCTCCGTCCACCCGTGCGAATTGGGGCAGCGTCAGCCTAACCGCGCACCCGCGCACTTTTCACGGTCGCCGCGACGCGGCCCCGCGTCGGCCGGTGAGGAGCGTGTCGCGCCATTCCGGGTCGCCGGTGAGGACGGTCAGGCGCTGCGTGGCGCGGGACACGGCGACGTAGAGGACGCGCAGGCCGCGCGGAGACTGGGCGGCGATGGTCTCCGGCGCCACGATCACCGCGGCGTCGAACTCCAGCCCCTTGGCCTCAAGGACGTCGAGCACCTGGACCCGTTCGGGCAGCCCGGTCGCGAGACGCTCACGATCGGCCGCGGTCCAGGCGGGCCCGCCTCCCGGCGCGGGTTCGCCGGACGGTGCGGGGCCGCCGGACGGCACGGGTTCGCCGGACGGCACGGGTTCGCCGGGCGGCGTCGGCTCGTCGAACAGGGTCGGCTCGTCGAACAGGGTCGGTTGCGCGGCCGGTTCGGCGGGCCGCTCCTCCGGCTCGCAGGGACGCGTGTCCAGGGGGAGCGGGACGATCAGGCCGATCGTGCCCTCCACCTGGCCGAACAGTTCCTCCGCGGCTTCCCGCGCGGTGGTGAGGCCCAGGTCGGGGACGACGCGGACGACCGGGTCGATGCCGGACGTGCGGACGGCGCGGGCCGGGCGGGCCTCGGGCAGCGCGAGGGTGAGCACCCGCGCGGACACGGCGGCGATCTCGGTGGAGTTGCGGTAGTTCGTCGTCAGCTCGTACTCGTGCCGGGCCCGGATGGGAGCGGGCTTGCGGGGCCGGCGGCGGCCCCGGGAGGCGGGCCGCTCGCCGCCGAGCGCCGCCTCCATGGCCGCGCGGGCGGCGGCGAGGTCCTCCCAGGCGCTCTGGGCCGGGTCCTCCACGACCGTCCAACTGGCCTGGCGCCCGCGGCGGCCGAGCATCCGCCACTGCATGGGGGAGAGGTCCTGCGCCTCGTCCACGACGATGTGCGCGTACTCGGGACGCTCCTCCACCACGCCGTCGTCCACGCGCCGGGACTGCTCAAGCCGCTCGATGGACGTGGTGAGCTCCTGCATCTCGGGCTCCCACGTCTCGTCCGTCACCACGTCCTCGCCGGTGAGGATGTTGACGCCGTCCACGACGAACGGGTCGTCCTCGTGCGCCGCCTTGCGGCCGCGGGACGGGCGGGGCGGCGAGCCTAGCAGCGCGTCGATCTCGTCGAGCAGCGCGACGTCCTGGTAGCTGAGCGGTGCGTCCTCCCCGGCCCAGGACCCGGCGAGCGGCTCGACGTCGGCGCGGTCGAGCTCGCGCCCGGCGGCGCGGCGCAGCCGGGCGGGGTCGCCGAGCGAGCGCAGCACGTCCAGCGGGCGGCGGATCGGCCACCAGGCGACGAGGAAGTCGGTGAACGCGCGCTGCTCCCGGACCCGCGCGTCGAACTGGTCGCGCTTCGGGTCGCCGCCCTGGCCGCCGCCCTGGCCGCCGCCCTGGCCGCCGGAGGCGCCCGCGGGCCCCTCGTCGATCTCGGCGAGCCCGTCCGCGGCCAGGATCGCGTTCCACAGCCCGGTCTCGGCGCCCTCCGCCTCCTCGGCCGCGTCCGGGCCCCCGATCTCGGTGAAGCGGTCCCAGAGGGCGTCCAGGAGCGCCTCCGAGGCCCGGCCGCGCGCCGCGTTGACGCTGCCGCGGCTGCGCCGGTGGACCTCGCTCCTGATCCGGTCGAGGACGCCCCGGTCGAGCGCCACGACGACGCCCTTGAACACCACGCGCAGTTCGTCCGGGGCGCCGGGCGCGTGGTCGGTCACGGCGCGCCGCAGCACGGTCGTCATCGCGTCCGCGCCCTTGACCCGGGCGAGGCGCGGCGGGTCGTGGACGGTCGCGGTCACGCCGTCGACGAGGTCGCCGAGGGAGCGCAGCGTCGCCGAGCCCTCGCCGAGCGAGGGGAGGACCCGCTCGATGTAGGCGGTGAACCGGCGGTTCGGGCCGATGACCAGGACGCCCCGGGAACCGAACCGGCGCCGGTGCCGGAACAGCAGGTACGCGACGCGGTGCAGGGCCACGGCCGTCTTGCCGGTGCCGGGCGCGCCGCGCACCAGGACGGTCCCGTCGGCGGGCGCGCGGATCACCTCGTCCTGCTCGCGCTGGATCGTCGCGACGATGTCCCGCATCTCGCCCTCGCGGGTGCGGGCGAGCGAGGCGAGGAACGCGCCGTCGCCGACGATCGTCATCCCGTCGGACGCGTCCGGGTCGAGCAGGTCGTCCTCCAGGTCGACGACCGTGTGCCCCCGCGAGTGCAGGACGCGGCGCCGGACGACGCCGCGCGGGTCCTCGGGGGTGGCGCGGTAGAAGTCCTCGGCGGCCGGCGCCCGCCAGTCGATCACCAGGGAGTCGTGCTCGCTGGTCCGCACGCCGATGCGGCCGATGTAGCGGATCTCGCCGGATTCCTGCTCGCCGGGGGCGAGGTCGAGCCGGCCGAAGACCAGGCCGTCGTCGGCGACGTCGAGGGCCTGGGCGCGCAGGGCCGCCTGGTGGACCATGGCGTCGCGGTCCACCAGCGAGCCCTTGGTGCCGGCGAGCGACTGGCGGTAGCCCTCCTGGATCATGGCCTGGGCGTCCGTGCGCATCTCCTCCAGGCGCGCGTAGGCGATGTCGACATAGCGCTGCTCGGCGGCGATCTCTCGCTCCTTCACCGTGCCGCCGGGACCGGTCGGCCGTCCGGTGACCTGGGACGACATGCAGGCAGCTCCTCGCACGTGTGTCACCCGGGGACGTCCCCCGGCACCCCGAAGGGGCGAAGGAGACAGCTTATTCGGTCCCGGTGACCTTCAGCGTGGCGCGAGAGCCCCCGCGGACGGGCGGCGTGCCAGGCGGCGGAGCGGGCCGCCGCCGTCCTCCAGCGGGACGTGCGGTTCCCCGCCGGGGCGCGCGAGCGAGCGGTCGATCGCGTCGAGGACCACGCGCGGCGGCGTCCCGAGGGCGGCGCGTGCGCAGCGGAACGTCACGCCCTGCCCGCCGTGCTCCGCCCAGAGCGCCTCGGTGTAGGCGGCGACGGCCGCGGAGGCGGCGGCACCGGCCGACGAGCCCGGTGACGAGCCCGGTGAGGAGTCCCGGTCCACCGCGACCGGGCAGAGGATCATCTCGCCGCGCCCGCGCTCCAGCATGCCGGGCAGCGCCGCCCGCACGACGTGGACGGTGCCGAGGACGTCCGTCCGCAGCGTGTCCTCGATCTCGCCGAACGGCTGCTCCAGCGCGGGGGCGGCCGGCGAGATCATCGCCGCGTGCACGACGCGCTGCACGGGACCGCTCACCGCGAGCACGTCCGCGACGGCCTCGGGGTCGGTGACGTCGCACGTCCGCACATGCATGTTCGGCGAGCGCAGCGCCGTCCGGGCCAGGCCTTCGGCGTCCACGTCCACCGCGACGACGTCCCAGGCCGCCGCCGCGAGCCGCCGTGCCGCCAGCGCGCCGAGCCCGGACGCGGCACCCGTCACCAGCGCCGTCCGCCTCATCCGCGCACCTCCTCGGCCGCCTCGAAGCTCATCGCCAGATGCCCGACCGTGCTGCTGCTGAGCGCCCGCGCCCGGTCCAGGCCCAGCCCCCGCAGCTCCTCCGCGACCGGGTGGTCGCCCAGGACGACCTTCGCCCCGCCCGGACGCATCCGCACCTCGGACGGCGTGACCGTCCACGGTGTCCGGCGCGTGACGCCGTCCAGGCACGAGTAGGCCTCGACCCTGGGCGCCCCGGACCCGCCCGGCATCGGCGCGCCCGGCCTGACCGCCACCTCGATCGCGGTCCGGCCGCCGAACTTCACCGCGCAGCGCTTCACGCGCCCGGCCAGGTCCATGGGGATGTCGGCGAGCTCCTTCGGGAACCCCCAGATCGTCCGCCCGGCCTCCAGCGTGAACTCCTGGTTGACCGGCAGCCAGTGGATGAACGCGCCGACGCCCGCCAGCCCGCGCAGGCGCCCGAGCGTCCCGGAGGGCGGGGCCGAGCCGGGCGGCCGGACCAGGAACGCGACGGCGAACTCGTGGTACGGCCCGAGGTCGCCGTCCGCGTACCGGACGAACGCCAGCGAGCAGACGGCCCGGCCGGGGAGCGGCTCGGCGATGTCGAGCCCGGAGTAGGCGATGACGGCCTGGGCGGCGCCGGCGGGGACGGCGAACATCGCCGACGCCACCGCGGCGTCGCGGATCCGCACCGGCAACCCGACCCGCTCGCCCTGGATCGCATGGGCATCTACGGCACTTGTCACACCACTAAGTAGAACAGGTTCTCGTTTTCCTGCCAACGCCCCACCCCGTTGACTTGCGGCGTGTTGTTGTTTGGGAGCGCTCCATAACAACAACACGCCGCAAGTCAACGTTCGGTGGCGGTCTTGATGCGGTTGAGGGTGGCTTTCATGCCTTCGCGGTTCACGGCGGCGCGGCGGTCGGCGCGGACGCCGGTGAACAGCCTGCCGAGCAGGGAGACGAACGCGGCGCCGCGGGTGTCGCGCCGCTGGTCCTCCCAGTACTCGG
This sequence comes from Actinomadura sp. KC345, assembly GCF_004348515.1. Classification (GTDB taxonomy): domain Bacteria; phylum Actinomycetota; class Actinomycetes; order Streptosporangiales; family Streptosporangiaceae; genus Spirillospora. Next base: position 32,822 of record NZ_SMKH01000009.1, read on the forward strand.
TGAGGCGGGTCCGGGGTGCGGCGTCGCCCGTGACGTCCTTGCCCGCGGCGTCCTGGCCTGCGTCCTCGCCTGCGGCGTCCTCGCCCGTGACGTCCTCGATGCGGTACCCCCAGAGCGCCACGGGGATCCCGAAGCTCGACACGCGGAAGGCGAACGCCTCTCCGGGCACCGCCGCCGTCACCTGGCAGGTGGTGAACCACACGCGCCAGCCGATCCGGTTGAACCCGACGAACCTCGTCCCCGGCGCGACCGTCCGCCCGCGCACCCACGCGGCGAACACCTCGGGGCTCCACTCGCGCATCCGCCGCGGATCGGCGACCGCCGCGTACACGTCCGCCGCGGACGCCTCGACGGCCACGCTCTCCTCGACCACCCACTCTCGTTCCATGGCCGGATCCTCCCACTTCATGACCGCATGGTCACGTGCCGGTCACCTCAGATGGGCGAAGTGCCGTCGCCAGGACGCGTACCACGCCTCGAACCACGGCTCCGGCTCGGCGAGCGGGACGATGTAGGTGAGGGTCTCGGCGTAGTAGCGGCGCTGGAAGTCGGGCGGCATCCGGTCGAGGGTCTGGACGTTGCTCGCGCGGTCGGCGAGCTTCACGAGCATCGCCTCGCGCGGCGCGTCGCGGAGACGGCGCAGGTAGGCGGCCCTGGCGGCGCGCTTGGCCTGCCGGTCGGCGCCGGCCGCGGGCGGCTTGGTCACCCAGTCGACCAGCTCCGCCACCTCGGGGCCGAACTCGTCCTCCACGTCGGCGACGGTGGCGGAGGTGTCCTCGACGACGTCGTGCAGGAGCGCGGCGCACAGGACGGCCTGGTTCGTCACACCGGGACCGCACGCCAGCACCTCCAGGGCCTCCAGCAGATGCACGATGTACGGCTCGCCGGTCGGACGCCGCTGGTCACCGTGCCAGCGCCGGGCGGCCTCCGCGGCCCTCCCGAGGCCGTCCAGATCGATCCCCGCGCCGGACCCGCTCCCGGCGAGGCCCGCCCTGGCCTCGTCCCAGGTTCGCCAGTGGGTGAAGAGCTCCACGGTTCCTCCTCCTTCTGTCGCGCGCACGCCCCGCACAAGGCATGGTGGGTGTCGTCCAGAAAGCACGGTACGCGGAGGGAGGCGGCGCGGTCGTGGGCGGAAGCCGGCAGCGGTCCGGCGGCCGGCCGGAGTCCGTGGGCGGGGTCCGCGTGGCCTTCGGCCTGGTCTCCGGAGTGGTGGCCATCGCGCTCGTCGCCGTGCTCGTCGACCGGTTCGTCCTCGGCGCGGAGTGGTGGCAGGTGCGGCACACCGTGACCGCCGAGCCCGTGACGCCGCAGCGCGAGGTGGGGCCGCCGCCGGGGCCGCTCGCCGTGAGCTGGGAGCACACGACCCGGGCGCACCACGGGCCCGTCGCGGGCTACGACGGCGTCGCCTACGCGGTCGCGCAGGGGCAGGTGGTGACGGCGTCCGGACGCGGGCTGGAGGTCCGCGATGCGCGGACCGGCGCGGACCGCTGGAGCTACCGCCGCTCCGGCTGGACGCTGCTCGGCTGGACGTCCACGCGGTCCCGCCTGCTCGGCTACTTCGAACGGGACGGCGACCGCGGCGACCGGCTGGTCATCGCCTTCGACGCGCTGTCGGGCGGGCTGCTGTGGCAGCGGGAGGGGACGCGTCCGGCCGCGGTCTCCCGGACCACGCTGCGCTGGCCCGCCGGGTCGGACGTACTGCTCACCACCGACGAGGACCGCCGGACCCTCTTCGGGCTCTCGGCCGTGACGGGGAACCAGATGTGGCGGCTGCCGCTGCCGCGCGGCTGCCGGCTGTTCGAGGGGAGCGCGCAGCCGTCCGGCGGGCGGGAGGACCTCGCGGCGCTGGCCCTGGACTGCGCCGGGGACGCGCGGCCCGGTGAGAAAGGGTCCGGTCAGAAGGGGCCCGGTGAGAAGGGGCCCGGTGAGAAAGGGCCCGGCGGGAAGCGGCACAACCGGCTGCTGGCGGTCGAGCCGGGCGAGGGCGAGATCCGCTGGAACCGGCGGCTCGGCTCCACGGAGTCGCCCGAGGTGTCGATGCTGGACGGGGCGACGCTGGTGCTGGACGGGACGGCGCTGCGCGCGTTCGACGAGGAGGGCGAGCAGTTCGGCCTCTGGGAGGGCGACGGGGTCTGCGGCGACACCATGTGCCCGGCCGTGCTGAGGTCCGGACGGCTCCTGATCGTCTACCACCCGGGCGGGAAGAGCGGCGAGACCCGCATGGAGGCCGTGGCGACGCGGTCCGGCGAGGTCGAGTGGCGGCGCGAGGACGCCCCCGGGTACGCGGCGCTCGCGCAGGCGGGCGAGCACGTGTTCGCGCTGCGCCCGCGGCTGTCGGAGCGGCTGCTGCCCGCCGGAGTGGACATCGTCGATCCGCGCGACGGGGAGACCACGACCGCCCCCGCGCCGATCTCGATGAACCTCGACCTGCCCGGCCCGCGCCCGTGGCTGGCGGCGGCGGGCGGGCTGCTGTACGCGGCCGTCCCGCAGGCGGCGCCGCGCCCGGACGGGGCGGCGCGCCTCGTCGCGCTGCGCGGCGGTCTCGCGGGCACCGGCCCCGCCGAGCTCGGCGGGGTGCCGGAGGAGGACTGGCCGGACGCCTGCTCGCTGCTGGACGAGCCCGATCTGCTCGCGGCGCGCGTGGACGGCCACACCACCGAGCCCGCGCGCACGGCCGCCGGAGCGGTGCGGCTGCCGCGCCCGGTGTCCTGCCGGTACACGCCGCCCGCCGGGGAGGACGAGCCGGACGAGCGCGACGGGAGGAAGCCCGGACGGGAGGAGCCGGAGGGCGCGTCCCCCGAACCGCCGGAGACCGGGTCCGCCGGCCCGGAGCCTCCGCCGACGGCCGATCCGAGCGATCCCGGCGTCCCCGGCATCCCCGGCGAGGACGGGGACGGCGAGGACGGGGACGGCGCGGACGGGGACGGCGAGCGGGAGCGGACCGTGGGCGGCTTCACCGTCAGCGTCCGCTGGGTCGGCAGGACGGAGCACGCGGCCTCACAGATGCTGGACGCCCTCCAGGCCACGCAGGCCAAGGCCCGCAAGCGCCGCGACATCGGCGCGGACGAGGCGTACGAGATCGGCCCGGCCGCCGGCATGATCGCCCTGCGCGTCGGCCGGCACGTCGTGGTCGTCGAGGCGGACCGGCCGCCCGGCGTCGCCGCCCGCCTGGCCCGCTCCGTCGCCTACCGCCTGCACCACGAATCCTGAGCACGCGTCCCGACCACGGGCCCTGAGCACGGGTCAGAACTCAGGGACGGGTTCGGGGACGAGAACGGGCTCGCGCCCCGCCCAGGCCTCCAGTTGGGCGACGAAGCGCGCGGCGTGGACGGGCCAGTGGTACCGCTCCCGGGCGGCGTGGTAGCCGCGCTCGCCGAGGCCGGTGCGCAGCTCCGGGTCGTCGCGCAGCCGCAGCACGGCCTTGGCCGCGGCCTCCGGGTCGCCGAACGGGACGATCAGCCCGCAGTCGGCGGGTTCCACGATGTCCACGGCCGGCGGGTTCGGGGTGCAGACGACCGGGACGCCGCGCGCCATGTACTCCACGATCTTGGTCGGCATCGAGTGCCGGTAGTTGGGCTCGTCGTGCAGCAGCGCCAGCCCGGCCATCGCCCCCTCGGCGATGCGCAGCGCCCGGTCGTTCGGGACGAACCCGTACCAGCGCAGGGTCCCCTCGCGCTGCGCGTCGCGGAGCGCGTCCTTGACGTCGCCGTCCGCGGCGCCGATCAGCTCGACCAGGACGCCCTCGGCGGCCAGCGGGCGGGCCATCTCCACCATGTCGAGCGCGCCGCGCGCCCGGGACAGCTGGCCGACGTAGACGACGCGGCGGCCGTCCGGCGGACCGGGCTGCCGGTCGGACACGTAGGTGGTGTTGGGCACGACGGGGTGCCGCTCGCGGAACCGGTCCCGGTAGCCCTCCTCGGCGAGCAGCAGCCGGTGCCGCCGCTCGCTGCGCCGTTCCAGGCGGTGGACGGCGGGCCGCAGCACCGGACGCGCGGGGGCGGGCACCCAGCCCTTGGCACCGAGGGCGGCCGCGGTGTCCTCGTGGACGTCCCACACGACGGTCCGCTCGCGCACCTCGCGGGGGAGGGACACCAGCAGCTCGGGGTCGTGGAGGAGGATCACGTCGGCGTAGGCGGCGTGCTCGGTGAGGGCGCGGTGGGCGGCGCGCAGCGCCCGGATGCGCCGCCGCCCGGTGGCCCGCGGGACGTCCACGGGGCTGACCTGCCGCCACGGGGTCGCGTTGCAGGCCCGGAACGGCGCGATGTACGTGACTTCGTGGCCGGCATCGAGCAGCGCGCGTATCTGCCGGTGCAGAATGCGCGCGTCCTCCGGGTGGTGCACCACCGTGCAAACGCAGACCCGCATTACCTCACTCCATGCCGAATCTGTGACCGGATTTCAGCCTCGGTCCGCCCGCGGGTGCGGGCGTCTGCCGTAGGAAGTAGGAAAATCAGTCGACTTCTGCGACCGAGTCTCGGATCCCGATGGAAATTGCCGATGAATTCCCGCTGTCCCCGACGTGGACGCTCCCGGGCGAATCGCCCCCGTGTGGTACGGGGGCGGGCCGATCAGAGGAGCTCCACGGTGTCGTGCTCGGTGTTCCGCGTGCGGCCACGCGTGTCGAAGAGCAGGCGGGCGTGGCGGGTCAGCGTGCCGGCGTCGTAGGGGGCGTGGTCGGCCAGGACGATCGCCAGGTCCGCCGCCTCCAGGGCCGCGGCCAGGTCCGTGCCCGCGTTCGGGACCGAGGTCCCGTCCACGTCCCAGGACGCGATGAACGGGTCGTGGAACGACAGGTCGGCCCCGAGCCGCGCCAGCCGCCGCGCCACCGGGCGGGCCGGCGACTCGCGCTGGTCGGCGATGTCGGCCTTGTAGGTGACGCCGAGGAGCAGGACCCGGGCGTCCTTCAGCGCGCGTCCCTCCCGGTTGAGGAGCTGCTGCGCGCGTTCCGCCACGTAGCGGGGCATCCGGTCGTTGATCTCCTGGGCCAGTTCCACGAACCGGAACGGGTAGCCCAGCGAGCGGACCTTGTACGACAGGTAGTTCGGGTCGATCGGGATGCAGTGCCCGCCGACGCCCGGCCCGGGGCGGAACGCCTGGAACCCGAACGGCTTGGTGGCCGCGCAGTCGATCGCGTCCCACAGGTCGATGCCCAGCTCGTTGCAGAACACCGCCATCTCGTTGACCAGCGCGATGTTGACGTGCCGGTAGGTGTTCTCCAGCAGCTTGGCCATCTCGGCCTCGCGGGTGCCCTTGGCCTGCACGACCTGGTCCACGAACTTGCCGTAGAACGCCGCCGCCGCCGACGCGCACGCCGGGCCGAGCCCGCCGACGATCTTCGGCGTGTTGCGGACCCCGTAGACGGGGTTGCCCGGGTCGATCCGCTCCGGCGAGAACGCCAGGTGGAACTCCTCGCCGGCGACCAGGCCGGACGTCTCCAGGATCGGCCGGACGACCTCCTCGGTGGTGCCGGGGTACGTGGTCGACTCCAGCACCACCAGCGTCCCCGGCTCCAGGCGGCGGGCGACCGTCTCGGCCGCGCCGCGCACGGCGGTGAGGTCGGGGCCGCCCTCCGGCGACAGCGGCGTCGGAACGCAGATGACCACGGTGCGGGCGCCGTCCAGGACGTCCTCGTGCAGGCTCGGGGTGAACCCCGCCTCCAGCATCTCCTCTATCTCGGCCGGCGAGACGTCGTCGATGTGCGACAGACCGGCCTTGAGGCCGGTGACCACGCGCGCGTCGCGGTCGAGGCCGCCGACCCGGAGGCCGGCCCGGCATGCCTCCCGCACGAGCGGCAGTCCGACGTAGCCGAGTCCGATGACCACAAGATCCACGTGACCGGCTCCCTTCGCAGTCCGGGGATTTATGTGCGCGGGTAGGCGGTGCGATATCCGGTCGTCACGGCGCGCCAGGTGCGTTCCGCACGGACCCATTCCCGGGCCGCCTGCCCGATTTTCTGTCTTCTTTCCGGACTGTAAGCCAGGTCTTCCAGACAATTCGCCCATGCTTCCGGGTCTTCCGGAACTGTTAACGCGCCGGTCACGCCGGGTTCCACGATTTCGCGAAGTGCCCTGACTTCACTGGCTATGACGGGGATTCCCCCGGCCATCGCCTCGATCGGCTTGAGGGGCGTCACCAACTGGCAGACCCGGTCCGCCCGGCGCGGAACCGCGAACACATCGAGGACGGCGTGGAATCGGCGAACGGACTCCATCGGCACCCGGCCGGTGAACACGGCGTGAACGCCGTGCCCGGCCGCGCGCCGTTCGAGCGCCGGGCGTTCGGGGCCGTCGCCGACCAGCAGCAGCGTGACGGGCGCGCCGCGGTCGCGCAGCAGCGCCGCCGCGTCGATGAGCGTGTCGATCCCCTCGTAGCCGTAGAACGACGACGTGAGGCCGACGACCGTGGCGTCCGGGGCGATACCGAGGCGTTCGCGCAGGTCGCCGGGGTCCGGGAGCGGTTCGAGGAACGCCTCGTCCACGCCGTTCGGCACGACGGCGATCTTCTCCTCCGGGATGCCGCGGGACGCGATCTCCGCCCGCATGGCCTCGCCCAGCGTCACGACCGCGTCGGCCTCGGCCATGCGGCGCGTCTCCAGCTCGCGGGTCAGCCGGTAGAACTCGTCGGTCTCGCTGTGCGCCGGGTCGCGCGACAGCCAGGAGTCCTCCAGGAAGCCGCGCACCTCGTACACGACGGGCAGCCCGTACCGCCGGCCCAGCTCCAGCGCGACGGCCGCGTTCAGGTGGTTGCTGACCGCGTGCAGGACGGACGGCCGCAGCTCCTCGACCAGGCGTCCGGCCAGATCGGCGCTCGTGCCGACGGCCCGGAGCGGATCGCCCGGCGGCAGCCACGGAAGCAGCCGGTGGTACGGGACGCCCTCGACGTCCACGCGCGTCCGGGCGTCGCCGACGCCCTGGCTGAGCGGGTACCCGAGCCGCGTCACCACGTGGGTGTCGAGCCCCGCCTCCCGCTGGGTGGCGGCGATGCGGTGCGTCCGGACGGTGTAGCCCGCGTTCGTGCAGGGCAGTGCGTTCGTCACGAACTGGAGCACGACGCCCGCGGACGGCGCGGCCCCCGACACGGACTCGCGGGGCGGCGGCGCATGGGCCAGCAGGCGGCGCAGATCGGCCGTCTCGCGCTCGACGTCCCGGGGCTTCGCGACGGCGAGACGGGAGCGCCGCAGCCGGGCGCCGGGCGGGGTCCCGGCGAGCAGCCGGACCGCCAGCCGGGACGCCCGGCCGGGATCGTCGCGGACCTGCCGCCAGGCAAGTCCGGCCAGGTAGACGGGCTTTTTCGGGATCACGGCGGGCGAGCGTAGGCAACCCCGATGAACAGAAGGGAAATTGTGTTGGCACCCATCGTGCACGTCCTCGGGGCGCGGCCGAACTTCGTCAAGGCCGCCCCGGTGATCAACGCGCTGCGCGCCGCCGGCGCGGAGCAGACGGTGGTCCACACCGGCCAGCACTACGACGCGCGGATGTCGGAGGTCTTCTTCGACGAGCTGGGGCTCCCCGAGCCCGACGTCAACCTCGGCGTCGGCTCCGGAGGGCACGCCGAGCAGACGGCCGCGCTCCTCGTCGGGCTGGAGAAGGAGTTCACGAGCCGTTCACCCGCGCTCGTCATCGTGTACGGCGACGTGAACTCGACCATCGCCGCCGCCCTCGTCGCGGCCAAGCTGCAGATCCCCGTCGCCCATGTGGAGGCCGGGCTGCGGAGCTTCGACATGTCCATGCCGGAGGAGGTCAACCGGCGGGTCACCGACCAGCTCTCCGCGCTCTGCCTGGTCACGAGCCCGGAGGGGATCGGGCACCTCGCGCACGAGGGCGTCCCGGTGGAGCGGACGCACCTGGTCGGCAACCCGATGATCGACACGCTGCTGGCGAACCTCGGCTCGTTCGACACCGGCGCGGTCCGGGAGGCGCACGGGCTGCCCGAGCGGTACGTCCTGGCGACCATGCACCGGCCCGCGAACGTGGACGAGCCCGAGACGGCGGCGGCGCTCGTCCGGCACCTGCACGGCGTCGCCGACCTCGCCGACCTGGTCATCCCCGTCCACCCGCGCGGCCGGGCGACCCTGCTGGCCGCCGGGCTCGACGACCACGCGGGCGTCCACATCCTGGAGCCGCTCGGATACATCGACTTCATCGCCGCCGTGCGCGGGGCGGCGGCGGTCGTCACGGACTCGGGGGGCCTCCAGGAGGAGACGACGATCCTCGGGGTGCCGTGCCTGACCGTCCGGCCGAACACCGAGCGGCCGATCACGATCACCCACGGCACGAACCGGCTCGTCACGTTCGAGGAGCTGGTCCCGGGGGTGCGTAAATGCCTGGACGGGGGGTCAGGGGGGTCGTCCCCCCTGAGCGGCACGGTACTGGAGTCGGGCGCGCAGGCGGGCGACCGCAGGCCGCCGCTGTGGGACGGCCACGCCGGCCCGCGCATCGCAGAAGTGATCATGGAGTTCCTGAGTGAGTGACGATGCCGAGGCCGCCGCGCGGCAGGAGGCGAAGGCGTACCAGCAGCTCGGACGGCTGAAGTCCACGCTGCGGGAGCGCGAGGCGCGGGTCGAGGAGCTGGAGAAGCAGCTCGCCGCGCTGGAGCGCTCGACGGCGCTGCAGTTCGGGCGGCTCGTCGCGGGTGCCGCGCGCAACCCCAAACGCGGCCGGCGCCTGCCCAAGGACCTGTACCGGCTCTGGCGCAAGCGGAACGCGCCCGTCGCGGCGTCCGGCTCCTCCCGGGGCGGCGGCGTCCAGCCCGACCGCGTCGACCGTCCCGAGAACCGCCTGCTCGTCGCGGGCCCCTGCGACCGGCTGATCATCGCGGGCGTCCTCGGCCCGCGCACGGCCCCGCTGCTCGCCGAGCACGCCAAGGTCGTCCCGCTGTACCCGCACGACGCCGCGATCGTCCTCGACGGGGCGGACGTGGACATGGTCGTCGTGGACGCGGAGGCCGGCGAACCCGGCGGCCCCTGGGCCTACCTGGGCGTTCCCGGCATGTACGACCGGGACGCCGCGCTGCACGGCATCCGGGAGATCGCCGCCGCCCGCTCGCTCCCGCGCGTCCTGATCGGCGCGGAGCCGCCCGCCACCCTCGCGTCCCTGACCTGGGACGCGGTGCTCCCGGACGGCGCCACCGACCCGGACCGGCTCGACGCGCTCCTCGACCCCGGGGGGCCGCCGGGGGGCGCGGGGGACCGTCCCACCACGAGCGACACAGTCCGTTGAAAGGAACCACCGTGCGACCACGTGCCCTCGTCTACGGCGACGTCGATCTCAACATGATCGACGGCTCGGCGATCTGGGCCCAGGGCATGGTCCAGGCACTGGCCCGGGCCGGCTGCGAGGTGACCCTGGTCCTCAAGGCCCCGATCGAGACCGGACGCCTCGTCGACCCGCTGCGCGCCCTGCCCGGCGTCACCGTCCGCAGTCCCCACGCCGAGGGCCTGTTCGACGGCGCCATGGTCGCCAGGCACGCCGCGACGATCCTCGCCCGCATCGACGCCGAGAACCCGCACGACCTGGTCGTCGTCCGGGGCCGCCGCCTCGCGGGCAAGCTCTCCATGGGGCCCCTGGCCGGACGTCTGTGGACGTACCTCACCGACGTCCCGCAGTCCGCCGCCGAGTTCGCCGCGTCCGCCAAGGGCGAGCTGCGCCGGATCGCCGACGCCTCCCGCGTCCTGCTGTGCCAGACCGAGGAGCTGCGCGGCTTCCTGGAGGCCGCCGTGCCCGCCACGGCGGGCAAGAGCGTCCTGTTCCCGCCCGTGGTCGTCCTCCCGGACGGCCTGGAGCCCCGCCCCGCCGGGTCACCGGACGGCCGCACACTCCGCCTCGTCTACACCGGCAAGTTCGCGCCGCGGTGGAACACCTACGAGATGACCTCCCTGCCGCGCCTGCTCGCCATCCGCGGTGTGGACGCCGAACTCCACATGGTCGGCGACAAGATCCACGACGACCCCGCCGACCCGGGGTTCGCGGCCCGGATGCGGACGGCGCTGGAGACCGGCGAGGGCGTCGTCTGGCACGGCGGCCACCCGCGGGCCGAGGCGATGCGGCTGACGGCCGCCTCCGACGTGGGCGTCTCCTGGCGGAGCGCCGACATGGACGCGAGCCTCGAACTGTCCACGAAGGTCCTGGAATGCGGCACGCTGGGCGTCCCGGTCGTCCTCAACCGCACACCCATGCACGAACGCCTCCTCGGCACCGACTACCCGTTGTTCGCCGCCAGCGAGAACGACGTCCTGGACGCCCTCACCCTCATCGGCAAGAACCCGGACGTCTTCGACCTCGCCGTGGACCGCTGCCGCTCCGCCGCCGCCGAATTCACCCTGGACGCCGCCGCCGACCGCCTCCGCACGTACCTTTCCCAGGAATTCCCGGAGCCGTCCGAGGCGGTCCTCTCCGTCAAGGCGCGCCGTCTTCGCGTCGGCGTGGCAGGCCATGACCTGAAATTCTTCACCCGCCTCCTCGACTACCTGCGTTCACGTCCCGACCTGGAGATCCGGGTTGACCACTGGGCCGCGCTCAAGGCACACGACGAGAAACGCAGCCAAGACCTGGTCGACTGGGCCGACGTCGTCATCTGCGAATGGTGCGGCCCCAACGCCCTCTGGTACGCGAAGAACAAGCGCCCCGACCAGCGCCTCGTCGTCCGCCTGCACCGCTTCGAGCTGTACGCGCCCTGGCCGAAGCAACTGAAGATCGACGCGGTGGACGAGGTGATCTGCGTCAGCCCGCACTACACCTCCCTGACCCGCGAGATCACCGGCTGGCCCGCGGAGAAGGTCGTCACCGTCCCCAACTGGGTGGACGACGCCCAACTCGACCGCCCCAAGCTCCCCGGCGCCGAACACCACCTGGGCATGATCGGCATAGCCCCCGCCCGCAAGCGCCTCGACCTGGCCCTGGACGTCCTCGAAGAACTCCGCCGGGACGACCCCCGCTTCACCCTCTTCGTCAAATCCAAACTCCCCTGGGAGTACTGGTGGATCTGGCAGAAGGAGGACGAGCGCGCCCACTACGAGAAGGTCTTCCGCCGCATCCGCCGCTCCCGGTTGCTGTCAGGCGGTGTGGTCTTCGACTCCTACGGCCGCGACGTGGCCTCCTGGCTGCGCCGAATCGGCTTCGTCCTTTCCACCAGCGACGACGAGAGCTTCCATCTGGCCCCCGCCGAAGGAATGGCCTCCGGCGCCATCCCCGCCCTGCTTTCATGGCCGGGCTCCGACACCATCTACGACTCCCGCTGGATCCATGAGACCCCCTCGGCAATGGCGGCCTCGATCGCGGCGACCGTTTCCGAGGGCCGCTGGCAAACCGAAGGAGCCCTGGCCCGCAGCCAGGTCATAACCACCTACGGCCTGGACGAGGTATGCCGCCAATGGACGGACGTCCTCACCAGGAGGTCATGAGACCCGCTCGGGCCGGGGCACCGAGGCGAAACGCGACAGCCTGAGCCACTCAGGGGCCGTCCGGCGGAGCGCTTCAGGTCCTTGGACCTCGACCGCACCGGCCCGCACCGCGTCCTGCCACCGGATGTCGCCCCGCCATATCAGGACCATGTGCCGCAGATCGGCGATCACCGTCACCGACACCTCGTAGCCGGGGTCGACGTCGCACACGTCCGCCCCGCCGGGCGTGAGGACGAGCCACCAGTGGCGGTCCCGGGCGGGCACGTCCCGGAAACTGAAAAGCACGACCGTCCGCCCGGCGGGAACGGCATCGCAGTCGATGTTGCGCCGCACGTCCCACATCAGCAGCTTGGGATCGAGGTCGCGATCGCCGAGTTCCCCGACCCAGCGGACGCCCCACACGGCGAGCGCGTCGACCACCGGCCGCAGCTCCTCACCGGCCGGGGTCAGCACATACCGGTCGGCCCGCTTGTCCACGACACCCGCGCGAACCAGCTGGTTCAGCCGCTTCGACAGCAGCGTCGGGGATATCCGAGGCACGCCCCGGCGCACCTCGTTGAAATGCTCGCTCCCGGACAGCAGCTCACGAATGATCAATAAGGTCCAGCGCTCATCGAGCAGTTCCATCGCCTTGGCGACGGGACAGAACTGGTAGTACGAAGCCCCCATGTTCCGCAGGCTAGAGCGCTCCCGCCCCTCCGACCAGCCTCCGGTACAGATCCTGGACTAGGAGCGGCGCCCAACGCGTCCATAACGTGGCTACCAGGACACGAGGGGAGCCCGTCATGGGGGACATCAAGACCAAGCACCGCAAGATGTGGGCATTGGGCGACTACCCGGCCCTGGCCAGCGAGATCATCTGGGACCTGGGCGGCGTACTCGCCCGGGCGACGGGCGTCGGAAGCGGCGACCGGGTCCTGGACATCGCGGCCGGTTCCGGCAACGCGGCGATCGCCGCCGCGCGGGCCGGCGCCACCGTGGTCGTCAGCGACCTGACACCGGAACTGCTGGAGGCGGGCCGCAAACAGGCCGCACGCCACAACGTCACCCTGAAATGGCAGGAGGCCGACGCCGAGGCCCTGCCGTTCGCCGACGCCGAGTTCGACGCCGTCATCTCCTGCGTGGGCATCATGTTCGCCCCGCACCACCAGGCGGCCACGGACGAGATGCTCCGCGTCTGCCGCCCCGGCGGCACGATCGGCGTCCTCAACTGGACGCCGGAAGGCTTCATCGGCCAGATGTTCGCCACGATGAGGCCGTACGCCCCGCCGCCCCCGCCGGGCGCGCAGCCGCCGCCCCTCTGGGGCGACCCCGACCACGTCCGAGCCCTGCTGGGCGACCGCGTGACCGACCTCCAGGCCCACCGCCAGAAGATCCGCATCACCGGCTTCGAAACTCCGGAAGCCTTCCGCGACTACTTCAAGGCCCGCTACGGCCCCACCATCGCCGTCTACAACCACATAGCCGACGACCAGGACAGGGTGGCCGCCCTGGACGAGGCCCTGGCCGACCTGGCCCGCCGCAACGACCAGGGCACCTCGAACCTGACCGTGGACTGGGAGTACCTCCTCCTGACCGCCCGCAGGCACCCCTGATCGAACTCGGAAACGCCCATGGCGACTTGACCTCAACCGCGGTCGAGGTCCAAGGCTTGGTCGCGGACGAGGGCGCCGGCCCGACCGCCGATCTTGAGGAGACCGCCCGTGGCCATCGACGACGGCTTTTATTCGATCATCGACTACACCGTCGACGGCGTTGACACCCAGAAGGAGCTCGTGGCGGCCTTCGCCGAGATCCAGGAGCGTTGGGTGCGCTTCTATCCCGGCTACCGATCGGCCCGCTTCCACGTCAGTACCGACGGCACCCGTGTGTACAACATCGTGCACTGGGCCAGCGAGGCCGACTACCGCAACTTCGTGGAGACGTCCGACACCGAAGGCCGGATGGCCGCCATCACCGAGGCCCTGCGGAGCCTGTCGGGCACGGCGGAACCGCGCATGAGCGGCATCCCCACCTACACCGTGACCGCGGAGGTCGGCCCCGGACCACAGCGCCTGGACCCCTGACCGAACCCGCGGCCCACGTCGAGGGCCACAGTTCGGTGTCGAACAGCGGGTCAGCCGGAGCTGGTGGTCACCGGGGTGGGGTGGGCCTCGTACAGGTCGGCGGGAAGTTGGGCGCGGTAGTCGTCGATCTTGGCGTTCAGTTTGGCCAGGTTGCGACTGTAGTCGCGGCTGGCCAGCCAGAACTTGTAGATGATGACCAGTTCGAAGGCGACCAGGCCGGCGCCGCTGACGGCCACCACCGGGATGATGGCGCCGGAGATGATGGCGGCGGCGATGGGGGCGATGATGAAGACGCCCATCTGGAACTCGATGCCGCTGATGAGGTGGGGGCGGATGCGGCCCGCCATCAGGACGTTGCGGATGCGGGCGTACCAGGGGAAGCGGCGGTCGAAGCCCTGCTGGAGGGTCCGGGCGGCGGGGTCGTCGCCGATGACGCGGTCTTCCATGTCGGCTTCGGGGTCGTCCGCGATGGCCTCTTCGGCGGAGAGCAGGTCGTCGTCGGGGAGGCCGCCGTTGGCGCGTTCCGCGGCGGCCAGTTCCAGGGAGTGCGCCTCGCGGCGGGCGGCGTTGAGGGTGGAGCGCATCTGGGAGCGGACCTTGTAGATCTCCAGCGCGTCCATGTAGCGGAGCATGTCGAGGAACACGACCGCCAGGGCCGTCCAGACGTAGGCGACGTTGCCGGTCGCGGCGTACTGGCCGCCCATGAGGGCGATCGCGCAGGCCAGGACGCGGACGCGGTCGAAGATGTAGTCGAGCCAGGCGCCGAAGACCGAGCCGGTGCCCTTCAGGCGGGCGACCTTGCCGTCCATGCAGTCGAGCGTGAACGACAGGTGGTACAGCAGCGCGCCGACGAGCAGCCACGGCCAGGACGCCACGGCGAAGCACGCGCCGGCGGCGAGGCCGAGGACGAGGGCTCCCACGGTGAGTTGGTTCGGGGTCACCCGCGTCCGGTTGGCCGTGAACCTGACCAGCCTGGAGGCGAGCGGGTCTACCAGGAGAACCGTCCACCAGGCGTCACGCGCCTTGTACGTCCGTTGCCGAACGTCCTCGAGCGTGAAGTTCGCCATGGAGATCCTTTCCTTGTGGGAAGCCGTTCGATGTTATCGGCTGTCCGGTTCGCCTCCGGCATTGTCTCCGAGTCGTGATCGTGTCTCAGGATTATTGCCAACACTGTGGGTAGTTTTTGCTGGTGCGCGCCCGACCTGTGCTGATTCATCTGCCCTTGGCCGTCGTGCTCGTCCCGGCGATCCTGATCCGGGTCGTGGCCGTGCTCGGGTATCCGGCGCCGATGTGGTTCGGGGACTCGCCCGAGTACCTGGAGGCGGCGATCGAGGGGCGGCCGGGCAGGACGCGTCCGTCCGGATACTCGGTCCTGCTGTGGCTGATCAAGCCGTTCCACAGCTTCACGCTCATGGTGTCGGTGCAGCATCTCATCGGCGTCCTGACCGGTGTGCTGGTGTACGTGCTGGTGTGGCGTGCCGCCCGGGCGGTCTGGCCGGACGGGCGGCGTGTCTGGGTGCCCGGGGTGCTCGGGGCGGTGCTGGCGGTCCCGGTGCTGATCCCGGTGCATCAGATCGCCCTTGAGCACATGCTCATGTCGGACGCGCTGTTCACGTTCCTGCTGCTCGCGGCGGTCGCGGCCGTTCTGTGGCGGCAGCGGATGACCTGGTGGCTGGGGGCGCTGGCGGGGCTGTTCGCGGCGGGCGCCGCGTTGACCAGGTCGACCGGGCTGCCCTTGATCGCGGTGCTCCTGGTCGCGATGCTGCTGCGGAGGGCGGGCCGGCGTGCCTGTGTCAGCGCGGCGGCGGTGTTCGTCCTCCCGGTCGCCGGGTACATGCTGGCGTTCCAGTACGTGTACGGCGAGTTCAAGCTGGCCATGGCCAACGAGATCTGGCTGTACGGGCGCACGGCGGACTTCGCCGACTGCCGGGTCATCGAGCCGCGGCCCGAACTCGCCGTGATGTGTCCCGAGCACACCGACTCGCGGGTCTCACCGGCGTTCGCCTCCATGTGGACGGAGGATTCCCCGTTCCGGGACATCCCCGGCTGGATCTACAGCGAGCAGGCAAGCTCGCTCTCGGGCGAGTTCTCGCGGGAGGCCATCAAGGCGCAGCCCGGCGACTACGCGCGGGTGGTCGTCCGCGACACGTTCCGGGCGTTCGAGTGGGAGCGCGAGCCGTACCCGACGCCGTGGACGTGGTTGCAGTACGAGTTCCCCGAGGGCGAGGAGTGGAGCGACGAGCAGAAGCGGCTCGCGGCGAGATACGACCCGGGGGGCGGGGGCGAGACGCGGGTCGTCGATCCGTGGAGCGGATGGATGCTCGCCTACCAGGACCATGTCGTCATGCCGGGCACGATCCTCGGCCTTCTGCTGCTCGGCGGGCTCGGGGGAGCGTTCCTGCATGTCCGGGTGCGCGGCCGGTGGCGGCCGATGCGGCCCGTCCGGCACTGGGCGACCGGTGCCCTGCTGCCGTGGGGGACGAGCCTGGCGCTGCTGGTCATCCCCGCCGCGACGGCCGACTTCGACTACCGCTACGTCCTGCCCGCCGTCCCCTTCGCCTGCGTGGCGCTGGCTCTCGGCGTCCTCCCGCCATCGCGCCGCCACACCCCGGAACCCGCCGAGCCGGAAGCGCACACGGAACCGGAAGACGTCCTGGAACCGTCCTGACCAGCCGGGCTAGCGCCCCGACTTCCGGCGGGGCGCGGCGCGCAGCTGGGCGAGCATCTTCTCCCACTGGCCGGCCACGACCGTGATGTCGTACTTCTCCGCCGTGGCGCGGGCGTTACGGGCCATCTGGTGCCGCAGCCTCTCGTCGTCGATCAGCCGGATCAGCGTCTCGGCGAACGCGTCGGGGTCCTCCGGCGGGACGAGCAGCCCGTCGTGGCCGTTGCTGATGATCTCGCGGGGGCCGCGCGGGCAGTCGAAGCCGACGACCGGCAGCCCGCACGCGAACGCCTCGATGATCGTCATGCCGAACGGCTCGGCGCGCGACGACATCGCCAGGATGGACGCCTTGGCCAGCTCTCCCTCCATGTCGTCGGTGGGCTCCATGAGCAGGACGTTGTTGTACAGCCCGAGCCGGGTGGCCTGGCGGAGCAGCTGCTCGCGCCGCACTCCCCGGCCGTAGATCCGCAGCTGCCACTCCGGGTGCTTCTCCACGACCTTCGTGAACGCGCGGAGCAGCAGGTCGTACCCCTTGATCCACACCATGCGCCCGGCGGCCACGACGACCTTGTTCTCCTGCCGGGACCGCGGATACACCCCGCTCGGGAGGCCGTTTCCGATCGTGTAGACGGGGCACGTCCCGTCCGGGAACCCGGCCTCGTAGTCCTCGCGGTCGGCGACCGTCAGGCAGGTGAGGGCGTCCAGGCGCGGGTACCACTTCTCGATCTCGGCCAGGATCCCGGGCTCGTGGATGCCGAACTGGAGATGCTCCTGGCCGACCACGACGACCCGGCGCGGGGTGAACCGCGCCGCCGCGATGTTGAGCCCGGCGCGGGTGGCGACCAGCACGTCGGTGCGGAGCCGCTGCAGGAAGCGGGTGATCCGCACGTCGGTCCAGGCGGAGAACTTGGTGTAGCTGCGCTCCTCCGGGTGCACCATCGCGGACGGTTCGGCCATGAGCCGCTCCGCGCGGGCGGTGTTCGGCCACGGCACCTTCGCGCCCGGCCGCAGGTCGACCAGGGAGCGCAGCCGGACACGGTCCGGCAGCGGGAAGGCGGGCAGGTCCGCGTTCCGCAGCACGCTGACGATCTCGACGTCGTGGCGGCGGGCCAGTTCGCCGGCGAGGGTGAACGTGCTGCGCACGGTGCCGTCGATGGCGGAGGCGTCCAGCAGCATGAACGTGATCTTCACGCGGCCTCCCCGTTGAGGAGGTGGGCGGCGACCGACAGTTCGTCCTTCAGCGTGTAGTACGGCCGCACCGACATCTGCCGACCGCCCGCCTCGGTGGTCTGCCGCGGGAAGGACACCTTGCCGCGCTTGCCGGGCGCGTCGTCCAGCCGGGTCGCGAGGCGGGCGTGCACGTCGGCCACGTCGAGCCAGAGGTCCCAGAGCGCGGGCTCCTCGGCGGCGAACACCTCCACGGGCAGGCAGACCTGGAACTCCATCCCGTCGAGCCTGAGGTCCCGCGTCAGGGTGTCGCGCGTGTCGCGGGCGACTGCGACGAGCCGTGCGTCCTGCCCCGGGCGCGGGCCCGTGTAAGCGAGGCGTCCCGTCACCCTGATCTCGCCGTCGCCCGGGTACACCGCTTCCACCTCGGCGTGCGGGGACACCTTCCGGACGCGGAGCGAGACCTGCCCCTCCGGGGAGCGGACGACGCGCACGGCCCGGTCGCGGCGGATGCCCGCATAAGTGCGGGCCTCGTCGTAGGAGAACCCGGGGTCGTCGGTCAGCAGCGGACGGTCGCTACTTCGGCCGTAGGCGCCGCCCGCCCCGGTCAGCACGTCCCACCTGCCCGTGGCGATCCCGTCCAGCGGGAGGGTGAGCGACGTGCGGTCGCCGCGGACGGGCTCCTCGCGCGTCTCACCGGACGCGCGGTGCCGCAGGATGACCAGCTCACCGTCCGGTAAGGGCGTCGACCACCGGATCACCAGGTCGTCGTCAACGCCGACCCTGAAATGGTTCGCCACCGCGTCCAAGGCCCGTGCCTTCCCCCAAAAAATCCCATATGCAGGCGCGAAGCCTACCAATGGCCCCGCGGTGCACGACCGCCGAACCGGCCCCAATGGTCTCAGTCGTCCGTTCCGAAGACACGGTCCACGGTGCGGGCGGCGGCGTGGCCGTCGTCGAGGGGGCAGAAGCGGGCTACGAAGTCCTTGTAGCGGGCCGTGTGGCCCGCTGTGACCGAGTCGACGTCGCGGATGGCGTCGATCAGGTCGTCGGACGTCTCGACCAGCGGTCCCGGGGATTCCGCCTCGAAGTCGAAGTAGAAGCCGCGCAGGCGGTCGCGGTAGTCGGCCAGGTCGTAGGTGAAGAACAGCATGGGACGGCCGGTGTTGGCGAAGTCGAACATCACCGACGAGTAGTCGCTGATCATCATGTCGGAGATCAGGTACAGCTCGGTGATGTCGGGGTAGAGGGACACGTCCCGGACGAAGCCGTGCTCGTCCTCGGTCACGCCGTCCACGACGTTGGTGTGCAGGCGGATCAGGAGGACGTGGTCGTCGCCGAGTGCCTGGCGGGCGCGCTCCAGGTCGAGGCGCATGTCGAACTTGTAGCGGCCGCGGCTGTAGTACTGGTCGTCGCGCCAGGTCGGCGCGTACAGCACGACGCGCTTGCCCTCGGGGATGCCGAGCCGCTCCTTGACCCGCTTGGCGACCGCGTCCGCCTCCGGGCTGTGCATCAGGTCGTTGCGGGGGTAGCCGACCTCCAGCATCTCGCCCTTGAACCCGAACGCGCGACGGAAGATCTCCGTGCTGAACGGGTTGGGCGACAGCAGGTGGCTCCACTCGGGGACGACGGGCCCGGTGGACTTCGCCTGCAGCGCCTTCTTCATGCCGGGCGTGTAGGCGAAGTGCACCTCCTTGATGTCCTTGCCGATCTTCTTCAGCGGGGTGCCGTGCCACGTCTGCAGGACGATCTGGTCCGGGTGCCGCTGGAAGTCGTCGCCGAGACGGTGGTTCGTCACGATGTAGCGGGACGTGGCGAGCGCCTCGTTCCACTCCTTGCCGTTCAGCCGGACGGGCTTCAGCGTGCTCGGCAGCTCCACCTGCGCGTCGTTGACGACCCAGAGCTGCTCCAGGCCGGAGCCGCGGCGCAGCAGCTCCTGGTGGATCGACTTGGGGCTGTCGGAGTACTGCCGGCCGCTGAAGCAGGAGAACAGGACGGTGTCGCGCAGCCCGTCGCGGTCGACGCGGCGGCGTGCCTCCTCGCGGTGCTTCTTCCAGGCGTTCTTCTCCTCCGCGGAGACGTCGCCGGTCACCGACACGACCAGCCGCCCGTCGCGCCCTTCCAGCGCGTAGCCGCGCCGCGCCACCTCCAGCGGCTCGGGGAGGTTCTTGTGCGCGGGCTCGGACAGGCGGACGGTCAGCGCCCGCTCCCCGGGGGGACGGAACAGCACGTCCCAGCGGCCCGGACGCAGCGGCAGCACGCCCGCGACGCCCGGCATGGCCGCCACCGGGATCTCCGCGCGCAGCACGCCGGAGGACGCGTCGGTGACGAGGTCGAAGGCGTACTCCTTGCGGCGGCCCCGCCCGCGCAGGACGATCTGCCCGCCGGTGTGGGCGCTGTGCGTCGCGGTCAGCGCCAGTGCGCCCTCCGGCCGCCAGGTGCAGTCGCCGACGACCAGCCGGGTCGTGGTGCGCCGGACGCGCAGGTAGCCGCTCGGGCCGCGGCCCGCGGTGACCTCCAGGGGACCGAAGGCCCGCTCGATGTCGTCGATGCCCTCCGCGAGCACCAGCGGACGCCCGCCGGCGTCGACCGTCCAGTCGCGGGTGTCGTCGATCTGGTCCGGCGGCATCGGGGACCCCTCGAGCGCCTGCGGGTCGACGCGGGCGGTGAGGCGGCCCTCGGACTCGGTGACCGGGACGGTGACGTGGTCGTCGCCCAGCGTCAGGACCAGCTCGTCGGGCGCCTCGCCCGCGGCCTTCAGCTCGATGACGAGCGCGTCGCCCTTCCACCGCAGGGCGGTCGCCTTCACGCCGACCTTCTCGACCTTGATGACGAGGTGGCCTTCCTCGATCCGCGGGACGACGCGCACGTCGTCGGCGACGTAGTGGTACGGCGGGTGGGCGCCGGTGCCGGAGCTGCCGCCCCGCAGCGCGCCCTGCCGGAACACGCCCGCGTTGAACACCGACGCCTGGACGTCCCAGTCGCCCTCGGCCCAGGCGCCGTGGTCGCGGAGCCGCCGCACGTCGAAGGTGAACTCGAACCCCGACCAGCCGGACTTCTTACCGGGTTTCGGGGTCTGCCTGGCCTTCGCGACGATCTTCCGCTTGCCGGACCGGAGCGTGATCGTCTTCACCGACGTCCAGCGGCGCCGCATGCTGACCGAGTTGATGTACGCCTCACCGGTGACGGTGAGCCTGTCGCCCTCCCAGCTCACGGTGTGGACGCGCCCGCGCATCCTGACCTCGTCGCGCGCCCGGTAGATGTCGCGCGGGATGTCGAGCGAGGAGTCCTTCCAGTACGGGTAGACGACGTACCGGCGCAGCGGGTCGCGGACGATCGACGGCTGCGCCTTCCCCCGCTGGTACCGGACGACCTTCACCAGCTCGGTCGTGTGGCCGGTGGTGGCGAGGTGCCACTTCAGCCGGGTCAGCGCCTTCGTGCCGGCGAGCAGCTTCGCGGGGATTCCCGACGCGTACGCGGCGGCCTGCGCGACCACCTGGTCGCGCTCCTCGGCGGGGATGTCCGGCAGGGCGTCCAGGAACACCCGCAGCTCGTCGTTGACGGCCATGAGCTGGAGCTGGTGCCGGGACTTGGCGTGCCCCTCCTCCTCCAGCCAGGACGTGGCGAGCGTGACGGCGCCGAACCCGTCCGCGATCTCCTGCGCCTCCGTCGTCGGCTCGAACAGGTCGCTCTGGCGGTGCAGCACCACGTCCGCGAGTACGTCGACCGCCGCGGCCCGGTGCAGGGCCTGGACCACCAGGGGCAGGTCGTCGTAGCGGCCGAGGTCGGGGAACTCCAGCTCGTTCGCCGTCCAGAACGAGCGCCGGAACAGCTTCCCGGACACCTTGCGGTCCTCGATCAGCTCCGGCGTGCGGCCCAGGTCCGTTCCGGTGACCGGTTCGGCGGCCGGCTTGACCGGACGCCACCGCGCCACCTGGCCCGTCCACCTGCGGACGGCCGCGCGGCCGAGCGCGACGTCCGACCCGGACTCCCGCAGCGCCGCCGCCAGCGTCGCCACCGCGTCCGCCGGGAACTCGGCGCCGCCGTCGGCGAACAGCAGGAAGTCGCCGTCGCTCTCGTCGACGCCCAGGTTGCGCGCCGCGCCCCGGCTCAGCGCCCCCTTCCGGATGACCCGGAACCGGTCGTCGGGGACGACGGTCTCCGCGGTCGCGCCGGTGCCGTCGTCCATGACGAGCACGTCCAGATGCGTGTGCGTCTGGGCCGCGAGCGACTCCAGAGTGCCGGGCAGTGTCTCCCCGGCTCCGTGGGCGAGCACGATGACGCTGATCCGGGGGGAGGGCAAGCGACCACTCCTTCGAGCACTCGGCGGCCCGGCGCCTGTGCCGGGTCGTGGGGGACGGCAATACTGCGCAGCGGCGTGCACCCGAGGGGGCGGGCACGGCGGGGGAGCACCGGAGCGTCTGGGCGGATGTTACTGCGCGGCGGGGCGCCGCGTGGCCTGTCTTGCGCCTACTGCGGCGGGTTCGAGACCTTTTCGCCGAGGAACATCCGGCGGACGGCGCGCTCGGCCGCGTGTCCATCGTCCCACGGGCAGAACCGGGCCTTGAAGTTCGCGAGGTCCTTGGCGGCGGCGTCGCCCCACGGCGACCGCGAGACGAACGCGTCGACCAGCTCGGCCTCGGTCGAGGCGACGACGCCGGGCGGGGTCGCCATCAGGTCGAAGTTGACGCCGCGGGTGAGCTTGTAGGTCTCCCAGTCGTTGGCATAGATCACGATCGGCTTCTCGAGGTTGGCGTAGTCGAACATGATCGACGAGTAGTCGGTGAGGAGCGCGTCCGAGGCGATCGCGACGTCCTCGACCGAGGGGTGCTTGGAGACGTCGATGACCCGGCCCTCCGGCCAGCCCATGTCCGCCGCCATGTTCGCGATCTTGTAGTAGTAGTGCGCCCGCAGCAGCAGCACGTGGTTCTCGCCGAGCTGCTCCATGACCCGGCCGATGTCGAACATCGGGGTGTAGCGGCGCTGGTAGTCGCGGTGCGTCGGGGCGTACAGGATCGCGGTCGACCCGGCGGGGACGCCCAGCTCGGCGCGCAGCCGCTCCCGCTCGTCCTCGCCCGCGGTCACCAGGCGGTCGTTGCGGGGGTAGCCGATCTCCAGCATCTCGTACTTGCACGGGAACCCGCGCTCCCACGCCTCGGTCGACAGCGGGTTGGACGAGACGAGGTAGTCCCAGCGGTCCGATCGGGCGATGAGGGCCTTGAAGTCCATGTCCTTGGCGCCGACCGGGAAGTCCATCTGGTCGAGGCCCATCTTCTTCAGCGGGGTGCCGTGCTGGGTCATCATGTGCACCTGCCCCGGCCGCTTCACGTACTCGTCGGGGAAGTTGACGTTGTTGACGAAGTACTTCGCGCGGGCGATCGTCCGGTAGTACTCGGCGGACCCGAAGACGACGTACTCCACGCCCTCCGGCATGGTCTTGCGCCCGCCCCGCTTCACCACCCAGACCGGGCGGATGTGCGGCGCCAGCTCCCGGACCTTCTCGTAGATGGCCGCCGGGTTGCAGGCGTAGCCGCGGCACCAGTAGGCCGCGAACACGGCCAGGTTCTCGTCGATCGGCCGCTGCCGCTGCATCCGGTAGTAGGGACGCTCCTTCGCGAGGTCCTTCGACATCCGCACGCCGCGCCGGCCGGCACGGGTGATCTTGCGGCCCCTCCGGCGCGCCTTGTGCTTGGTGTCCTGGGCGTGCACCCGCTGGTAGCCCCGGTAGTCGTTCGCCTTGATCATCCGGTGCTTGTCGGCGAGGAACGGCTTGTCCTCCGGCGCCGGCGGGACGTGCCCCTCGGGCTCGTACCTGTTGTACGTCTTGGACATCTCGGCGAAGAACCGCTCGTTGTCCGCCTCGTGGACGCGGTCGCCGCGCTCGATGATCACGAGCAGGTGCCAGATCGTCCGGTCGAACATCAGCGAGCGGAACGGGTCGGCCTTGGGGCCCATCCCGTCCATGAACTCGAAGATGCGGTCGTACTGCGCGAACGCGTCGAAGTGCTTGGCGCCGGTCGTCCTGGTGATCGCCCCGCGGCGGCGCTGCCGGTAGATGTAGCAGACCCGGTCCAGCAGGCTCAGCCGCTCGGCGGCCATGAGGATCGGGTAGGTGACGTTGAGGTCCTCGTAGAAGCCGCCGCTGAACCGCAGCCCGAGGTCGAGCAGGAACTCCCGGCGGATCGCCTTGTTCCACGCCGTCATCATCATCTCGAGGACGCTCGGGCGCTCCTCGAGCGTGAACACGTCCGGCGCGGGCGGCTCGCGGAACAGGTGGTTGATGATGCTGCGCTTGACCCGGCCGTTCCAGTAGGCGCGCGCGTAGTCGAAGACCAGCACGTCGGGCCGGGTCTCCTCCAGCCGCTCCACGATGGCCCGGACGGCGCCCTCGGTCGCGTAGTCGTCGCTGTCGAAGAACCACACGTAGTCGCCGGTCGCCATGTCGAGGCCGATGTTGCGGGCGTGGCCGAGCCCGACGTTCTCCTCGAGGTGGCGCACCCGCACCCGCGAGTCGCGCTCGGCGAACTCGTCGAGGATCTCCCCGCAGCCGTCCGGTGAATGGTCGTCGACCGCGATGACCTCGAGGTTGGGGAGGTCGGGATCGAGGATGGAATCCAGGCACTGCCGGATGTACCCCTGCACTTTGTGCACGGGCACGATGACGCTCAAGGAGATGTCGTTTTCACTGCTCACACGTGGGCCAATCAGCTACTCGGTGAATCTGGACTATACCCGCAAGTGGTAGGTAAATCTTATGTCCTGCCATGCGTGGGCTTGAGCAGCCACTTGGCCTTGGGCTCGACCGCCCGGTGCGTCAGGCGCTGGACAGGCGCGGTGGCGAGGACCACGCCGAGCGCGACCGCCGCCAGGGTGACGCACACCAGGCCGAGCGGTGTGTGCAGGACCGGCTCGGCCAGTACGCCGGTGTAGTCGAACGTCTTCACGATGAGCCCATGGAGCAGGTACACGTACATGGAACGCGTCCCCATCCGCGTGTACCAGCTCGTCTCACGCGGGATCACCGCGAGGAACGCGGCCCCCAGGAACACGGCGAACGCGAGCGCGAGAAGGCGGTAGCCCGACCCCTCCAGGGCTCCGTACCCCATGTCGTCATAACCCTTGTTCCAGAGGATGAAACTGCGGTGGATGTCCGGGATGACCGTGCCCTTCTCCCAGACGTAGGCGACGGGCAGGGCGATGACCAGCACGGCGAGGCCCGCCCAGCGGGCCCAGGAGCGGCGGAGCCACTGGATGTGCCTGGGCTCGATCGTCAGGCCCAGCACGAAGAGCGGCAGCAGCCCGGCCGTGCGGCTGAGCGTCGAGTCGGCGGTGAACGCCCAGGACCCGGCGACGAGGCTCAGCGCCACCGAGGTCAGGACGGGGTAGCGGAGGTGGCCCCACAGCGGGACGCTCAGCCGCCAGAAGACCATGGCGACCAGAAACCACATCAGGAAATGTGGTCGGAAGAGCTCACTCACCTTGAAATCGACATCATTGATGAGGATGAGCTGCGCCCGATATAGCAGGATAAAAATTACATAGGGGACGATCAGCGTGGGGAAAATGCTGCGGAACTTGTCCGTCGAGCGCATGAACCCGCGGGAGAAGTAGCCGGCGATGAAGACGAAGACCGGCATGTGGAAGCTGTACAGGACGACGTAGGCCGCCTTCGCCGCGTTGCTGTCCCCGAACTCGGCCCAGACGTGCCCCACGACGACGAGCGCGGCCGTGAAGAACTTGGCGTTGTCGAAGAAGGCGTCGCGCTGCCGCGGTGCCGCCGCCCGCCCGCCTCCGGGCCGCCCGTCTCGCGTCGCGCCGTCCCGCGCGGTGCCTTCCGGTGCGGTGCTGCCCGATGCGGTGCTGCCCGGCACCATGCCGCCGTTGACGTCCGGGAGGGTGACGTCGGGGGCGGTGGCGGCCCGCGTGCCCGAGCCCGGGAGGGTTCCGGACGGGGACGGGCGCGACGGGGGGTAAGTGTCGGTCATCTCTCCGAAGATTCGCTTAGTGCGTGACAAACGTTCACCTGAGAGGCATGGGCGACTCTAGTCCCTGATGGGGGGAGATGTTGCCAGATGTGCGAGTTCGGCCTGCTAGCCCTTCCGGTTCGGCCGGCGCAGGGGCGTGAACACCCACGTCATCTTGGGCTCCAGCGCCCAGCTCATCGTCCGTACGACCCACTTGGTGCACAGGAGCGTTCCGATCGTCATCGCGATGACGATCACGATGAGGATGCCGGGCACCGTGTGCATCCAGTCCATGCTCCACCCGTCGGTGAAGTTCATCGTCCGGGTGAGGAACCCGTGGAGCAGGTAGGCGTACAGCGTGGCCGCGCCCAGCCCCGTGAACCAGTAGCGCTTGCGCGGGATCTGGGTCAGGAACGCGGCGACGAGCACGGCCGCGCAGGCGAACATGGCCATCCGCATGAGCGAGCCGGAGAAGTTGCCGACGTTGAACGCCTCATGCGGGTGCTTCCAGTAGATCCAGCCCCGCGACATCCGGTCCATGACGAAGAACGCGCCGCCCACCCCGGCGAGGAGTACCACCGCCCCGATCGGGCGCAGGACGGGCTTCTTCAGCAGCTCGAAGTGCTCCGGCCTCAGCGTGAGGCCGAGGACGTAGAACGGCAGCAGGCCGAGCACCCGGTGGATGTCGAACGTGTCGCCGAGGTCGCTCATGTACGCCAGCAGCGCGATCCCGATCGCGACCGCGAGCGGCCAGCGGATCTGCTGCCAGACCGGGGTGGACAGCCGCCACAGGAAGAGCGCGCACAGGAACCACGTCAGGTAGTACGGGCTCAGCAGGCTGATCTCGAGCTTGTTGCCGCCTGCGAGCCAGTGGTACAGCGAGTAGGCGGTCTCGAACACCACGTACGGCACGCCGACGGTGGTGATGAGCCTGCGCGCCTTGCCGGCGGAGAACGTCCAGTTCCGCGAGAAGTAGCCGGTGATCAGAACGAACAGCGGCATGTGGAACATGTAGATGAACAGGTACAGCCCCTGCGCGAGCGGGACGTCCTGCAGGTAGGCCAGGGAGTGGCCGACCACCACCAGGAGGATCGCGAAGTACTTGGCGTTGTCGAAGAACGGGTCGCGCTGCTTGCGCGGCGGCGGCGCCTCCGCGGCGCCGGTGGCCGCGGCGCCGGCGGCCCCTCCCGTGCCGACCGCACCCACCGAGGGCGCCTCCGGAACCGCCGCCGTCGGGTCCATGGAGAGCGGCTGATCGGCGCGCGGCGCCGTGCCGGCCCCGGAAGGCCTCGTGGTGTAGGTCATACGCTGCCCCGGTCTTAGGTCTCCTTGCAGATGTCATCGTTGGCGCGGATCTCGCCCTGCTGCTTGGGGATGCCGCCGCCGGCGCTCTTCAGGTTCGTCCAGTCGCCGCCGACGACGAGGTCCACGACACCGGGTGTTCCGCCGCTGCGCGGAGCGGGCTTCGGCTTGCTCGGAATCATCCCGGCCAGCGTCTGCGCTCCCTGGTCCGCACCGGAACCGTACATGACCTTGGTGGTCGAGGTGGTGGAGGGCGCGTTCCCGCCGACCGAAACCTGGAAGCCCTGCGACTCCAGGTCCTCGGCGACGCGGCTCGCCTGGCCGTCGATGCCGCTGCCGTTGAAGACCCGCACCCGCACCTGGCTCGGCTGGACCTTCGGCCGGCTGCCCGGCTTGGGCTCCTTCGGCACCGTCTTGTCGTTGCGGACGGCGGCGAAGAAGGGCTGTGCGGACTCGCTGAGCGCGACGCGGTTCGGGTCCTGCGGGTCGGGACCGGACGGGACGGTGACGAAGCGCAGCTTGCCCGACGACATGCCCTGCATCTCCCGGGCGATGTCCATCATGACCTGCGGCGTCAGCTCCTCGTCGGTGGTGAGCGACTTGGTCACCGCGTTCATCAGGTCGACGAGCTTCTTGGGATTGCTGAGCGTGCCCGCGCTCAGCGCCTTGTTGGCGAGCGCCCCCATGAACTTCTGCTGGCGCTTGATGCGGTCGAGGTCGGAGCCGTCGCCGAGCCCGTGCCGGACGCGCACGTACGCCAGCGCCTGCTCGCCCTTGATGTTGTGCTTGCCCGCGCTCAGGTTGAGCTTGGACTGGGGGTCGTTGACGGCCTTCGGCAGGCACACCGGGACGCCGCCGACGGCGCTCGTGATGGACTTGAACCCGTTGAAGTCGACCTGCATGAAGTGGTCGATGCGGACGTTGGACAGGCTCTCGATCGTCTTCATGACGCAGGCCGCGCCGCCGTTGGTGAACGCCGAGTTGATCTGGGCGCGGGGCTGGGCCGGCACCACCGAGCCGTCCCGCTTCTTGCAGGACGGCATCGGGACCATCAGGTCGCGGGGGAAGCTGATCGCCATCGCCTGGCCGCCGCCGGGGGACAGGTGCAGCAGGATCATCGTGTCCGAGCGGGGCGGCTCGTTCTTCATCTGGCGGCCGTACTTGGCGTTGCCCCCGGCGCGGGTGTCGGACCCGAGCAGCAGGATGTTCATCGCCTCGTTCAGCTTCTTCGGCCGGTCGGGGCCGAGCTGGGCGTTGACGTCCTCGTGCGAGATGTTCCCGAACGCCTGGCGGTACAGCCCGTAGGTCGTGAGGGAGCCGAGCACCATGACCACCGACAGCCCGATGCACACCCATCCGAGGATGCGCCAGCCGCGTCGAGGCGCCGGGTGCGGGTCGGCGTCGTCGACGTACTCCATGTACATCGGGTTGCTGTTCATCGGCTCCGAGATCCGGGTCTAGGGCTGGGGTCCGGGGTGGTCGCCCCAGCAGAGGCAGGCCCGCTTTCAGGGGTCGTGTGGCTGGACGAGGGCAAGGCGAGCGTAGTCAGGTCAGCCGGCGCGGGTGCCCCGATTCGTCATTCCATCCGGGCAGACCGGCCACCACCGTCACATGCTCCACGGTGACCCGACGATCTAGTGCGGCTTTGTCGAAGTTTCGTTGGATTATGACGGAAGCACCCGAGATTAGTGGTGCCAGCAAGCCGGTCAGTACCCCGTCGAGTGTGGCGAACGGCATGCCAACCAGAAGCCGGTCGCGCGCGTCCAGCTCCCACTTCTCGGCCGCCGCGCGGCCGGCCGTGACCAGCTCCGCGCCGGTCAGTGTGGCGTTTGTCACACTCATCGCGGGCGTCTCGGGCGTCACTTCGGGCCCCGGGACGAACCGGTCGCCGTAGGTGCGGACCTCCGCGGCGTAGTCGGTCACGCCCGGCGGGCAGTCGGCGAGCGGCCCGCCCAGCGCGTGCAGCGACAGCCCGACGATCTCCTCGGCCCCGCCCGTCAGTCCCTCGTCGGTGAGCACGTCGTCCAGCACCTCCTGCGCGGCCGCCAGGATGTACGGTTCGGCGGCTCCTACTGGTTCGACCCCGTTCGGCCCGGTTCTGTTCGGACCGGTCGCGCCGCGTCCACGGAAGGCGTCCGGGTCGAGCGGCTCCACCAGCAGCCCGGCGGACCAGCAGGCCATCAGCCAGACCGGGGTCTGCCAGTGCGGCGGCAGGACGAGGACGGCCCGCGTCCCCGGTTCGGCGGCGAGACCGTCGACGAGGAAGTTCGCCGTCTTGGCCACCCAGTTGTCGAACGTCCGCGCGGACAGCTCGACGCGCTCGCCGCTCGCGTCGTCGTAGAAGGTCACCAGCGGGTTGGACGGGTCGTCGGCC